>JAEYSQ010000180.1 GCA_023434465.1 Actinomycetes bacterium | reverse complement strand
ACCACCCCGGCGGCCAGTGCCCAGAGCGGGATGCGCGCGGTGCGGCTCAATCGACTACCTCGAAGAAGCCCATCCAGCCGAGTTCGGCGAATTCGGTTTTGTGCGCATGGAACATGTACTTGCCGGTGAACGGGAAGCGCATCTCGAGGATCGCGCGCTGGCCCTGGACCTGGGAGATCGTGTCGGTGAACTCGACCGGCTCGAGGCTGGTTCCGGTCGGGAAGAACTGGAAGAAGTTCGCGTGGAGGTGGAAGGAGTTGATCGGGTCGTACTCGAGCAAGTTGGTCAGGTAGACCCGGACCAGCTGATCCCGTTTGACCCGGATCGGGTGGTACATGTAGTGGAAGGGGATGCCGTTTACGAAGTAGAACTGGTTGCCCTCGCCGTCAAGGGTCGTGTTCCAGCCGCCCTGGACCATCACCATCTCGTCGGCCTTCGGCCGGCCTTCCGGCGGGTCGATGATCAGGGTTCCGTACATCCCCCGGGCGATGTGCTCGGCCAGCGGGTTGGCGTGGCAGTGGAAGAGGTGAAGTCCGAACGGTTCGGCGGTGAACTCGTAGGTAGTGCGTTCACCAGGTTGGATCAGGCCCGCGCCGATCCCCGGCACGCCGTCCATGGCCGCAGTGTGAATCCCGTGGAAATGCATCGTGTGGGGATGGACCGAGCCGTTGCCGAAGTGGATCCGCAGCAGGTCGCCGGCCTTGCACCGGAGGGTCCGCCCAGGCACCTGGCCGTCATAGGTCCAGGCCGGGAACATCACCCCCGGGGCGATCTCGATCTCCTTGTCGATTGCGTTCACTTCCCACTCGCGGAGAGTCCGCCCGTTCGGCAGCTTGGTGGTGTGCCCCCAATCGAAGTGGCGGAGGAACTCGTCCGGGTCAAATCCGTTTGCCCTGGCCGGGTCGAAAGATTCACCGCCGGCCAGCACGGGACCGTCGGCTCCACTGTGCACGTGGGCGGCGCCGTGGCCCATCTCCTGGTGGCTCATCGCCTCGGCCCGGGGTGCCGTCCGGCCGCCGAGCAGCGCGCCGACTCCCGCCCCTGCTGCTGCGCTCAGGCCAAACCGCCCGAGCATCGATCGCCGAGTCAGCCTCGGTTCAGGTTCCTGCGCCCCATTCGAAGTCATGCCTCCATTGAACCATATTTTGAGGCGTGACTAAACTAAATTTGCGTTGGGGAACACTCCTGAGCGCTGTCAGGCCGTCTGCTTCGGCTTCGGGACCGCACGCGGTTCGAACTGAAGCTGTTTCTCCGCCCCCGCCACGCCGGCACCGATCTGGCGGGTGCGTTCGATCTCCGAATTCAGCTCCAGGCCGAAAAGCAGGGCGATGTTGGAGATCCAGAACCAGATCAGCAGCACGACAAAACCGCCCAGGGTCCCGTAGGTCTCGTTGTAGGAGCCAAAATTGCCGACGTAGAAGGCGAAACCGGCCGAAGCGAGGATCCAGATCAGCAGAGCGACCAGTGCGCCGGGGGTGAACAGACGGAAACGGCCGGTCGTCACGTTGGGTGAAAAGTAGAACAACACGCCGAACATGATCAGGACCAGGGCGACCATGACCGGCCACTTCGCGTAACTCCAGATGTCGACCGCGGTCGACCCGATGCCGAGCGGTTCCGCCACCGCCCGGACGACAGGTCCGGTCATGACCAGCCCGATTGCCAACAGAGCGAGAATCAGGATCATTGCGAGCGTGATCGCCAGCTGTGCCGGCTTCAGTTTCCAGAACGGCCGGCCTTCGCGAGTCTCGAAGACCGAGTTCGAGGCCCGGCCGAAAGCACCGATGTAGCCCGAGGCGGCCCAGATCGCCAGACCAAGGCCGAGCACGAAAGTGAACCCGGAGGCACCCCGGTCCGAGGTCAGACCCTCGACCGGACCCTTGAATGTGTCGGCCGCAGTCTCCGGGCCGAGGTTCGAGACGATCTCGGTCAACTTCTCGGTGGTCGTCTCCGGGTCGGCGAACAGACCGATGATCGAGACCAGAGCGATCAACATCGGAAAGAGGGAAAGCAGGCCGTAATAGGTCAGTGCCGCCGCCCAGTCGGTCATGCCGTCCTCCATGAACTCGGTCGCGCTCCGCTTCAGGGTCGCCAACAGGGAGTCCTTGCGCTCAACCCCTTCCGGCTTCATCTCGGTCGCATCCGACATGGAGAGGATGTACCCGTCCTCGACGGGCGAAACCACGGTCCGGCTTCGCCGCCGCTCAGGCGCCGAGCTGGTCGCGCAAGTCTTCGACCAGCGCCCGGAGCTCGGAGAGCTCGCGGGTCAGTTGCCCGACCTCGCGCTCGAGAGATTCGATCCGCTCCGTCTCCGGTGTGTCGACCGGCACCGGAATCGGTTGATCGTCCGTGGGAATCGAACCGGGGGCGTTTGCCTCCCGTTTCGGTGGGTAATCGTCCCCGGAATCGGAGGGGGTCGAGGCAGTGATCGCAACCGGTTCGCCGCCACCCTCCTCTTCCTCGGCCAGGTGGCTGCCGCCAAGAAGCTGGCGGTAGCGGTCCTCTTTCTGACCGGGCTGGCGCGGCAGGCGCTCGATCAGCTCACGGGAGGTGAGTGCGTCGAGCGTCGTCTGCAGAGCGTCGAGGTCGTGAAATCCGAACATCCGCTCGGTGCGCTGCTTGAGTTGGCCCGGGGTCTGCTCGCCGCGCAGCATCAGCACCGCCAGGACCGAGATCTGATCCTCGGCGAGCGAGAGTTCCTGGTCGAGCAGATGCCGGTACTTGGGCGAGCGGCTGGTGTGGCCGGATGCGCCGCGGATCCAGCGGCGACGGCCGAGCTCGCCGAGTGCCTTGCGGATCTCCGACTCGTCGTAGTCGACTACCGGCTCACGATTGGTCGACTGGTTACAGGCCAACCGCAGCGAGTTCAGAGTCAACGGGTACTGGTCCGGCGTGGTCCGCTGTTTTTCGATCAGGCAGCCAAGCACACGGATTTCGGCATCGGTCGGGCCGATCACACTTGCTCCCCCGCAAGTCCGGCCGCTTCGATCACCTTCTGGGTGGCCTGCGGGACCGTGATCTTCCCGGCATTGACGTCGGCACGCGCCTCGTAGATCGCCCCCTCGACCCCGCTCCGCCGGTGGACGGCGGCGAGCACGGCCTCTTCGATCATCGAGTCGAGCCAGCGTTCGGTCTGGCGGCGGCGGCGTTCCTCGAGCAGCCCACTTTCTTCCAACAGGGCGCGGTGGGCTTCGACCGACTCCCAGACCTCGTCGAGACCGGTGCCCTCGACCGCCGAAGCGATCTGGACCGGGGTCTCCCAACCTTCGGTCGAGGGAGGAAGCATGCGAAGCGCGTGACGGTAGTCGCCGCGGGCCCGTTTGGCCAGCGGCACGCGGTCGCCGTCGGCCTTGTTGACCACGATCAGGTCGGCCAGCTCCATGATCCCCCGTTTGATTCCCTGAAGCTCATCTCCGGCTCCCGGCACCAGCAATAGCATCAGGCAGTCGACCATCTCGGCAAGTTCGGCTTCGGACTGTCCCACTCCGACCGACTCGACGATGATCACGTCGAACCCGGCCGCCTCGCAGAGCAGCATCGCCTCGCGGGTCTTGCGAGCGACCCCGCCCAGCACGCCCCCCGAAGGAGAAGGCCGGATGTAGGCATTCTCATCCCCGCTCAGCTTGTTCATGCGGGTCTTGTCGCCAAGGATCGAACCGCCGGATCGCGCAGAGGTCGGGTCGACCACCAGCACCGCGACCCGGTGGCCTTTCTCGATCAGCCGCAGGCCGAGCTCTTCGATCATGGTCGACTTGCCGGCCCCGGGCACCCCGGTGATTCCGACCCGGATCGCCTTGCCCGTTTCCGGCAGCAGGTCGGCGATCAGCTCCTGGGCATGGGCCTGATCATCGCCGCGGCGACTCTCGGCCAGGGTGATCGCGCGGGCAAGCGTGCCACGGTCACCCGCGGCTATCCCGGCCTTCAGCTCCTGGACCGAAGGGCCGTGGGCCATCAGGTCGAGGGCGATCCGGTCTGGAGGTCGAGCCCGTGCTTTTCGATCAGCAGCCGCAGCAACTCACCCGCAGCCTCGCCGATCACGGTGCCGGGCGGGAATATCAGGTCCGCCCCGGCCTCCTTCAACGGTTCAAAGTCAACCGGTGGGATCACGCCGCCGGCGACGATCGCGATGTCCTGACGGTCGAGATCGTCGAGCGCCTTGCGTAGAGCTGGGACCAGGGTGAGGTGGCCGGCCGCGAGAGTGCTGACCCCGACCGCGTGGACATCGGCCTCGATCGCCTGGCGGGCGACCTCTTCCGGAGTCTGGAAAAGCGGTCCGATGTCGACGTCGAAGCCGAAGTCGGCGAACGCGGTGGCGATCACCTTCTGGCCACGGTCATGCCCGTCCTGGCCCATCTTGGCGACCAGGATGCGAGGGCGCCGACCCTCCGCCTGCTCGAAACGTTCGACCAGTCGCTTCGTGTCTCCGAAAGCCTCGTCTGCCACTCCGACCTCTCCTTGATAGACCCCGCCGATCACCTTGATGTCAGCGGAATGACGACCGTAGACCTTCTCCAGGGCTTCACTGATCTCTCCGGCGGTGGCATGGACCCGGGCGGCCTTGACGCCGAGATCGAGCAGGTTCCCCTCACCGGTGTCGGCGGCCTTGGTCAGATGTTCCAGCGCCTGCCGGACGTCATCCGCATTCCGCTCCGCCCGGAGGCGTTCCAACTTCGCAACCTGGGCGGCGTAGACCTCATTGCCGTCGACCTTGAGCACGTCGACCCAGGTGTCGTTCTCGGGCTGGAAGGAGTTGACTCCGACTACCGTCTGCTTGCCGGAATCGATCCGGGCCTGGGTTTTGGCGGCCGATTCCTCGATTCTCATCTTCGGGATCCCGGCGGCGATCGCCTCGGTCATCCCGCCGTACTCATCGATCTCGTCCATGTGAGCCAGCGCCTTGCGGGCCAGCTCGCTGGTCAGGTGCTCGACGTAATAGGAGCCGGCCCACGGGTCGATCACCCGGGTGGTGCCGGACTCCTGTTGAAGGAAGAGCTGGGTCTGGCGGGCGATCCGGGCCGAGAAGTCGGTCGGCAGGCCGAGCGCCTCGTCGAGCGCGTTGGTGTGAAGCGACTGGGTGTGGCCCTGGGTCGCCGCCATCGCCTCGACGCAGGTGCGGACCACGTTGTTGTAGGCATCCTGCGCGGCGAGACTCCAGCCGGAGGTCTGGCAGTGGGTGCGAAGCGAAAGCGACTTCGGATTCTCCGGGTTGAACTGCTTCATCAGCCCGGCCCAGAGCAGACGTCCGGCCCGCATCTTCGCGACCTCCATGAAGAAGTTCATCCCGATCGCCCAGAAGAACGAGAGGCGCGGCGCGAACTTGTCCACGTCGAGCCCCGAATCGAGTGCTGCCTTCACGTACTCGACCCCGTCGGAAAGGGTGTAGCCGAGCTCGAGGTCGGCGCTGGCCCCTGCCTCCTGCATGTGGTATCCGGAGATCGAGATCGAGTTGAAGCGAGGCATCTCCTGCGAGGTGTAGCCAATGATGTCGGAGACGATCCGCATCGAGGGCTTGGGCGGGTAGATGTAGGTGTTCCGCACCATGAACTCTTTGAGGATGTCGTTCTGGATGGTGCCGGTCAGCTGCTCGTGCGGCACACCCTGCTCCTCGCCGGCGACGATGAACAGCGAGAGGATCGGCAGCACGGCGCCATTCATGGTCATCGACACCGACATTTCCTCGAGCGGAATGCCGTCGAAGAGGGTCCGCATGTCGTAGATCGAGTCGATCGCGACGCCGGCCTTGCCGACATCACCGGCCACCCGGGGGTGATCGGAGTCATAACCACGATGGGTGGCGAGGTCGAAGGCGATCGAAAGCCCCTTCTGGCCGGCCGCGAGGTTACGGCGGTAGAAGGCGTTCGATTCCTCGGCCGTGGAGTAGCCGGCGTACTGGCGGATCGTCCACGGCTTGTTCACGTACATCGAGGGGTACGGGCCACGCAGATACGGCGCAAATCCCGGCTTGGTGTCGAGGAAATCGATTCCTTCGAGCGCCGCCGAGGTGTAGGCCGGATCGAGCGTAATGCCTTCGGGTGTCTCCCACTTGACATCGTCCTCGCTGGCCGGGTCCCGGTTGACCTCGAGGATCGTTTCGAGCTCGGCCGGATCGGCAGCCCCGGCCTGCACCGGACCCAGTTCGACCTCGGAGAAGTCCGGGATGCCACTCATGACTTCACCTCCACGCCGAGCCGGCCGAGCGTGGCGCTCAGCACCTCGATCAGGTTGACCCCGTTCCGGACGAGTTCGTCTGCACCTGCGTTCATTGCGGCCTCGTTCAGTTCCGGGGTCGAATTGACCATGTAGATGTAACTGGCTCCCGCATCACGAAGCCTGCCAGTCAGATCAGCGACGTCCTCCGGGGTCTGGTTCTTGCCGGCGCAGATCGCAGCCAGCTCGAACCCCCCATCGCTGAAGGTGCGGGCCAGGTCTTCATTTCCTTCGAGGGCACCGCTGGGGACCGTTTCGATCCCGGCCACCTCGAAGAAGCTCTTGGCCCAGTTGGCGTAGTTGACGTGGCTGGCGATACTGCCCATGCTGGCGAGGTAGATCTGCGGGCGATCGCCGCCTGACTTTTCGTGGTCCGCCGCAGCCCGGCGCAGAACCTCGAACGGAGTCGAGTCGTGCCTGGGATTCAGGCGGGGAAGCGAGAAAGACTCACC
>JAEYSQ010000175.1 GCA_023434465.1 Actinomycetes bacterium | reverse complement strand
CCCCCGGGCCCGAGCCAGCGTCCGTTTCGACGGTCAGGATTCTCGCCAGCTTCGACGGAGCAAAGGTCACGGGGCCCCCGGCGGTGCGGATCCGGACGGGTTTCAGCAGGTAGCGCTCGGCGTCACGGGCGACCGCCTGAACTTCGGCCTCGCTCGGAGCCGCCTCTCGCCGGACGGGAATCTCCATTGACTCCCGTCCTTCCCGGAAAGTCGCAAGCAACGTCTGGCCGGCACCGCGTCGCACGACGACTCCTGCCCGGGGCTCCACGACTGCCACTTCGAGCGTGTCGGGCTCGATCGCCAGCGCTCCGAGGAACGGCTTCCGGTCGATCTGCCCGGCGATCCGGTTCACGGTACGGGTCAACCGCTTCGGGTTGACGGGCCCGTAGACAACCTCGAGTTCGCGCTCCCCGAAGAAGGTCAAAGGCCCTTTGAGGACCGCGCCGACCCCCGACCGCCCGGACGAGTAGGCCCGGTCGGCACTTTCGTCGACATCGACCACCAATCCGGCCTGGGGTGCGCGCACCGTGAAGGTCTTTCGGGTACTAGTCAGCTTCGCGGACAGCGGCTCGATCCCGGCGATCAGCTCCGCTGCTTCTTCACGCGACTGTCCTCCGAGTTCGATTCCCGCCATGCTTGTGCCGGCAAGTACCTCTCCGGAGTTCAGCGCCCGAAGCACAAGTCCGGAAAACACCCAGACGAGCAGGACACAGATGCCGACGAGGAGCCAGACGACTCGGCGAGAGATCCGCAGGCGACCATGCCAGCGAGAATTGTCCGGGCCGGATCCACGTCGCCGGGATCGTTCCCTGGCCGTCCTCGCTTCAGCCCGCTGTCGTGGGTCGCGTTCGATGCTCCGAGTCTGTCAAGCGTCGCCGACTGACCGCGAGACCCCACACGAACCTGATCGAAGGCTTCCGGCTATTTGAGCTCGGCCGAAGTCTTTCCGAGCAGCTGTCGGGCGACGATCAGCAGCTGGATCTGCTGGGTGCCTTCGAAGATGTCGAGGATCTTCGCGTCGCGGGACCATTTCTCGAGCAGCTCCGTCTCCCCGAGCCCGACGCTTCCGCAGAGCTCGACACAGCCGAGGGTCACATCGACTCCGGTGCGGCCGGCCTTCGCCTTGGCGATCGACGCCTCCAGCGAGTTGGGTTTCCTGTTGTCGGCCATCCAGGCGGCCTCGAGGGTAAGCAGGAGGGCCGCTTCGTAATCCGCTTCCATCTCCAGGTAACGCGCCGCGGCGGCCGGCTGGCTGAGGGCGGGGGAGTCGTAGTCGATCGGTATGCCGGCATCCTCGAGCTGGCGCTTCGTTTCTTCAAGCGCCGCTCGCGTCACCCCGAGCGCCATCCCGGCGACCAGGGGGCGGGTGTTGTCGAAGGTCTTCATCACGCCGGCGAAGCCCTTCTTCACGTCGACTTCGGGCGAACCGAGCAGCGCCTCCTTCGGTACCCGGCAGTCCTGCAGGGTGAAGTTGGCGGTGTCCGATGCGCGGATGCCGAGCTTGTGTTCGAGGCGGTCCAGCTTCAGGCCCGGGTTGTCGCGTTCGACGATGAAGGACTTGATCGCCGCCCGGCCGATCGAGGTGTCGAGACTGGCCCAGACCACGACCAGGTCGGCCCGGTCACCGGAAGTGACGAAGATCTTCTCTCCGTTCAGGACGTACTCGTCACCGTCGAGCCTTGCGGTCGTCCGGATCGCGGCGGAATCGGAGCCGGCTTCCGGCTCGGTGATCGCCATCGCGGCCCACTTCCCGCCGTACAGCTTCATCTGCTCTTCCGTTGCGACGGAGGCGATGGCCGAGTTGCCGAGGCCCTGGCCGGGCATCGTGAGCAGCAGACCGACGTCACCCCAGCAGAGCTCGATGATGCTGAGCACGGTCGAGAGGTTGGAGCCGTTGCGGTTGCCGTCGGACCCGCTGTCGTCGTCGCCGCTGACTCCGGCCGCGCCGGCGCCCATGCCGGAACCTTCGTTCATGCCGTCGATCAGCGAAGCCAGCAGGTCGAGTTCCTTCGGGTACTCATGTTCAGCCTGGTCGTACTTGCGTGAGATCGGCCGGAAGATCTCGCGGGCGACGTGGTTGGCCTGGGTGACCAGGGGCCGGAACTTCTTCGGTGTTTCGAGATAGATCATCGGTTCCTTTCGCGTGCCAAGGCCGGGCCTAGGCGAGCAGGGCGCCCTCCATCACGCCCGCGGCCCGCAGGTCCCGGTACCAGCGTTCGACCGGGTGTTCCTTGACGTAGCCATGGCCGCCGAGCAACTGCACCCCGGCTGAACCGATCTCCATTCCTTTGGCCGCGGCAAGTTTGCGAGCCAGGGCTGCTTCCCGGGCAAATGAATCTCCCCGGTCGGCACGGCTCGCCGCGCGGTAGGTGACCAGTCTGATTCCGTTGGTTTCGACTGCGATATCCGAGACCTGGAAAGCGACGCCTTGACGGTTCGACACTGGTTCACCGAAGGCCTGGCGTTCGTTCACGTAGGGGATCACGTAGTCGAGCACGGATTGCGCGGTACCGGTCGAAAGGGCGGCCCAGGCGATCCGGGAGCCTGCCACGCAGTCCGCGTAGTTCGATCTGCGCTCGGACTCGGCTCCGAGCGCCGCGCCGGCTGGAAGCTTGACGTCGTCAAGCACGATCCGGCCGGTCGTGGCGGCTCGCAGACCGATCGCGGGCTCGGGCTCCCAGGTGAGTCCTTCGCTGCCTGATTCGACGATGAAGAGCGCGTTTTCGCCCGGCGCGGTCGCCGCCGCGATCACGAACAATTCGCAGTCTCCGGGTCGCGCGAGCAGCGACTTGGTGCCGTTCAGGGTCCAGCCCCCATCGGCTGCCGGGGTAGCGGTGGTCTCGAGCCCGAAGGGGTCAAACAGGGGCCGCGGTTCGAGGATCGCCAACGCCGAGGCGGGTGGCTGCTCGCCGGTGAAGGCCGGCAGGTAGGTCGCCTGCTGATCGGCATCACCCCAGCGTCCGATCGCCGTTGCCACGGCTCCCGGGGCGAGCGCCGCATAGGCGATGCCGAGGTCCCCGTGGGCGAGCGCTTCGGCGATCAGAACCCAGGTCACGGCGGATTGTTCGCCAAGCACGCCATCGAACTCCTCGGGGATGCCGAGCGTGCCGATCCCGAGGTCGCTGGCCTGGGTGAGCAGCTCTCCCGGGACGGCTTTTTCCTGGTCGGCCCGGGCGGCGGCCGGGCGGATCTCGGCTGCGGCGAATGCCTGCCCTGCCTCGATGAACATCTGTTGCTCGTCGGTCGGAGTCAGGTCAAACAGTCCGGAGCTGGATCCGCTCTGCTGACGGACCGGTTTTCCGAGGCTGGAAGCCTTCCTGAAGCTGCGTCCGGCGCTGGTCGCCGCCCGCATTCCGTGTTTGGTCGACTGGAAGACCGTGCGTTCGAACTGGCTGCGGATCTTCAGGCGGTCGAGGATCCGCGAACCGGCGATCCAGCTGAGTGCCTTGAGGCTTGAGCCCATGGTCTTGTCGGCCAGTCCCTGACCGTTCTCGCTGCTCATTTCAGTTGCTCGCTTTCGCGGTTGGGGGGTTGGCGCGGACGCTTCCGTCAAGATGAGGGGTCCGGTCGCGAGCGCCGCGCACGGAAAAGAGGGTCTGGCCCGAGGTCTCGATCGACGCGAACTCGACCCGGGCCGGAAGGAAGATCGGTTTGCGGAACCTGACCTCCGCCGTGAACGACCCGGGCAGGCGGCTTTCCAGCTGGGCCAGTGCCCTCGCCTTGGTCCACATGCCGTGGGCTATCGCCGACGAGAACCCGAGCGGCTTCGCGGTCAGGGCGTGCATGTGGATCGGGTTCCTATCCCCGGAGATCGCGCCGTATCGGCGGCCGAGGTCACCGGGGAGCTTCCAGTTGGCGCTGGCGGGGGTTTCCGGGTCGAGCGCTTCGACGGCTAGCCCGCGATCGGGCGCTGCGTTTTCGGAACTCTTGCCTCGCCGCAGCATGGTGCTGGTCTCGGACCAGATCGCCTCACCGGCCACGCTTGCTTCGGTCAGGAGCGAGAAAACTTGGCCCTTGTGATGGTCCGCGAGCGGGGTGGGGGTCACCTTGATGTCAAGCGGCTCGGTGATGCCGACCGGCCGGAGCTGGGTCACCCGGTTCTCGATGTGGACCAGACCTACCGCTCCGAAGGGAAATGATCCGTCGCTCATGATCGCCATCTGAAGCGGGAAGGCGAGGAGGTGCGGATAGGTCGGAGGCAACGAATCGCGGAGCCGGAAGCCGCAGATCCTCGCGTAGTCGGAAACACGTTTCGGGTCGCTGACCACGCCGGTGAGCTCGAAGCCCAGGCCGTCCGGAATCTCGGTGCCTCCGCCGGGCACGAAGGGCAGGGTGGAGGCCCCGGGAATGATCGGCAACGCCGCCTTCAGATACAGCGGAAAGATGGACGGCGACGAATCGAGTGCGGTCATCATGCTCCGAGCAGGTTCTGACCGCAGACCCGAAGGGTTACACCGTTGACTGCCGTCGAGGCCGGACTGGCGAAGTAGGCAATTGTTTCCGCCACGTCAACCGGCTTGCCTCCCTGGGAGAGACTGCTGAGCCGGCGACCGACTTCACGGGGACCGAAGGGCATCTCCGCGGTCATCCGGGTTTCGATGAAGCCGGGCGCCACGGCATTGATCGTTGCCCGCCGTTGGGCCATCTCCGGTGCCATCGCCTCGACCATGCCGATCACGCCCGCCTTCGAGGCGGCGTAGTTGGTCTGGCCGGAGTTGCCCGCGATGCCCGACATCGAGGAAACGCAGATGATCCGGCCGTTCGGGCGAAGCAGGTCCCGGGAGAGGATTTCGTCATTGATCCGTTCCTCCGAGGAGAGGTTGATCTCCATCAGCCGGCTCCAGCGGTCCTCTGGCATCTTGGCGATGGTCCGGTCCAGGGTCACGCCGGCGTTGTGGACGATCACGTCGACCCCGTCGCTCAGCTCCCGCGTGACCGCCTCGGGGGAATCCTCGGCGGTTATGTCGAGGGCGATCGAGCGACCGCCGAGCTCGGGGGTCACGGCGTCGAGCTCCTCCGCGGCCGGGGGGATGTCGAGGCCGACCACCGTTGCGCCGTCGCGGGCGTGGGGGCGGGCGATTGATTCGCCGATCCCGCGCGAAGCCCCGGTCACCAGCGCCGTAAGTCCGTCGAGCGGGCGGTCCCAGTCGATCCCGGGTGCCTCGGTCACCGGTTTGCCCACCCTGAT
>JAEYSQ010000135.1 GCA_023434465.1 Actinomycetes bacterium | reverse complement strand
GCGGCCCTTGGCCCGCGAGATGGTCACCGAACCGTTCTCGAGCGGTTCCCGCAGTGCTTCGAGCGACGGCCGGCTGAACTCGCAGAGCTCGTCGAGGAAGAGAACGCCGCGGTGTGCCAGGGTGATTTCGCCCGGACGTGGCGGGCTTCCGCCGCCGACCAGTCCCGCCGCCGACACCGTGTGATGCGGTGCTCGGAACGGCCGCACCGAACTGATCCGGCCGTCGCCGACACCGCAGGCGCTCGCGATCCGCGCGACCTCCAGGACCTCCTCGCCCCTGAGCGGAGGCAGAACCGAAGGCAGCCGCCTCGCGGCCAGCGACTTTCCGGCCCCGGGCGGCCCGACCATCAGCAGGCCGTGACCCCCGGCGGCCGCGATCTCGATTGCTGTCCGCAGGTGATCCTGCCCCCTCAGGTCGGCCAGGTCCGGCAGGTCATCCTTCGAGACGAGCGAGGCGGGGGTCGCCACCTGGCCGGGGATCTTTCCTTCCCGCAGGCAACCCAGTTCCGAGAAGTTCTCGATGGTCAGCACCGTGATCCCTTCCGCTAGCGCCGCTTCAGGTCCGTTGGCGGCCGGGACAAGCACCCCCCGTTTGCCGTTCGCGCGGGCTTCCTCGGTCATCGCCAGAGCACCACGGACCGGGCGAACCGAGCCATCGAGAGCGAGCTCCCCGACCATCGACCAATCCGCCAGCGCCTCGATCTTAAGTTCACCGGCGGCGCCAAGGAGCGCCGTCGCGAGGGCCAGGTCCATGGCCGGACCCGCCTTCCGAAGCTCCGCCGGGGCGAGGCTGGCGGTGATCCGCTGGAGGGGAAAGTCGAACCCGCAGTTGACCACCGCCGCTCGAACTCTCTCCCTGGCTTCCCGCACAGCCGCGTCGGGCAGGCCGACGATCTGGAAGTTCGGGAGGCCGCGGTGAACGTCGACTTCCACCCGGATCATGCGGGCGCAAATTCCGTCGAGGGTGAACGAGGTGGTCTCGGCGAGCATGCGACCCAACCTAGGTCGAGGCCGCTCAAAGGTGGCTCTACAGCCGCAACGATTGTGCACGCCCTGGTCACTCTTCAAGCCGCTCCGTCACCGAACTGGAACGACTCCGTAAATCCTGTTCCCGATCCCGGCAAGCCGGTCTCCCTGCGTCGTAACTTCGGAGCATGGACCCGAGACGGAACACCGGACAGAGCGCCGAAGACATCTGTGCCGCCCGCCTCCGGCGGAGAGGGTGGCGCATCCTCGCCCGCAACTGGCGGATCAAGGCCGGGGAGATCGACCTGATCGGGCTGGCCGGACCGGTGCTGGTGTTCGTCGAAGTGAAAGCCCAGCATCTCGGCGGCAGAAGAGGCCCCACCGCTCCGGTGCTGGCGGTCGGACCGAACAAGCAGCGGCGACTGCGGCGGCTCGCCTCAGGCTGGATTGCCGGTCACGGCCGGCGCATGGACTTCCGCGAGGTGAGATTCGACGTGGTCGGGGTCACTTTCGACCACGACGGCCGGATCGTCGGCTACGACCACCTCGAGAACGCCTTCTGAACACCGAGGCCAGCGGTCGAGACCAGGAAAGTTGGCAATAGTTGCCAACTTTCGTTGTCTCGATCTGCCGCGGCCGGTCTGAGAACTCCGCCTAGGCCGCGTAAGCGTCCGAATCGAAGGAGAGACGGTGTATCGGGGACGGACCGAGCAGCATGATCGCGTCGCGGTGGGCAGGTGACGCGTATCCCTTGTGGCCCTCGAAACCATAGCCCTCGTACTGCTTGCCGGCCCTGGCCATGCAACGGTCGCGGGTCACCTTGGCGATGATCGACGCCGACGCAACCGCGGCGCTCGTACTGTCGCCCTTGACCAGGCGGCGGTGCGGGGTCCGGCAGCCCTTTAGTGCGAATCCGTCGACCAGGGTCACCACTTCCGGTCCCGGCCCGAGGCCTTCGATCGCCCTGCTCAGACACTCGATGTTGCTGACGTGGAGCCCGTTGCTGTCGATGTAGGCCGAGGATCGCATCACGACGACCACCTTGACCGCACAGGCGAGCACTTCCGGGTAGAGCCGGTCCCGCGCCTTCGCCGTGAGCTTCTTCGAGTCACGGATGTCGCACAATCGGCCCGCGCCCTCGCTTTCGAGACATTCCCGGTCCAGCATCACCGCCGCCGCGACGATCGGACCAGCGAGACAACCCCGTCCGGCTTCGTCGGCCCCGGCTACCCGATCGGCGCCGAGGTCGAGGTCGTGCCGGAAGAGTGGGCCGGGTTTAGAGGCCACCGATCCGGTTCGGTGGCCAGTAGGTGGCGAACGCCTTGCCGATCAGCCACTCTTCGGGCAGCGGGCCCCAGAAGCGACTGTCGTCGCTGTGGCCACGGTTGTCGCCCATCATGAAGAAATGTCCCTCGGGCACGGTGATCTCCTCCGGCATATTGCACGCCGAACCGGCGGGACCGCAGGGGACGATCTCGTAACCGTCCGGTTCGATCACTTCACCGTTGACGACCGGAAGGCCCTTTTCGACCGAAATGGTGTCACCGGGGCCGGCCACGATCCGTTTGATGAAGGTTTCACTCGACTTCTCCGAAGTCGGCTCGGAGCAGGGCTGATTGCCGTCATGCGGAACGCCACATTCGTCGGGGCCGCCGGCATCGGAACCGGCCGGCGGGTGGAACACGACCACGTCCCCCGGTTTGGGCTCGGTGAAGTGGTAGATGAACCGGTTGACCAGGATCCGCTGATTGATGTCCAGCGTGGGCTCCATCGAACCGGACGGAATTTGGTACGGCTTGATCAGGAACGCCTGGATCAGCAGCGCCAGCCCGAGGGCCAGGGCCACGATCACGACCAGTTCGACGAAGCTACCCCCGGCCGTTTTCGGCTTGGGGATCTTCGGGCTCAGGCTTCTTCCTTCTCGCCCTGCTCGCCGTCTTCGGCGGGCTCTTCAGTCGCTTCTTCTTCTGTCTGGTCGGCAGCATCTGCTTCCGGTGCCTGATCGGCTTCGCCAGCCGGTTCCGCGGCGGCGGGTTCCTCGGCGGGGGCTTCAGCTTCAGTAGCTTCGGCTTCCGGCGCCTCGGTCACTTCAGCCTCGGCGGCCTCGGTGCCTTCAGCCTCGACCTCGGTGCCTTCGGCCTCGACGCCTTCCGCCTCGGTGGGATCAAGTTCTTCGAGCGAATCGCCCGACACGTCAACCGCTTCGGAAGTACCGACCATGTCCTCGTCGATGCCCCAGCGCCGCTCGGCGACGCGAGCGGCCTTGCCGACCCGGCCGCGCAGGTAGTAGAGCTTGGCGCGACGCACGCGGCCACGGGAAGCCACCTCGAGCTTCTCGATCTTCGGCGAGTGGAGCGGAAAAGTACGCTCGACACCGACCCCGAAGGACTGCTTGCGGACGGTGAACGTCTCGCGGACACCGGAGCCCTGGCGCTTGATCACCACGCCTTCGAATACCTGTGGGCGCTTGCGATTTCCCTCGATCACGAGAAAGTGAACGCGAACGCGGTCTCCCGGGGCAAAGGACGGGAGTCCCTTCCTCAGCTGGCTGCTTTCAATGTCCTGAATTACAGTGCTCATGGCTAAAAAAGACGGGCCCGGTTGAAGGCCCGCGGACGCGCAATCCTAGCGGAGGAAGGCGGCCGGTGTCATTCCGGTTACCCGCCGCCCCGTTTGCGGCTCTGTTCGAGCCGCCACTGCCTTACCTTCGCGTGGTCCCCGGAAGTGAGCACTTCGGGAATGCCCCAACCGCGGTACTCGGGCGGCCGGGTGTAATGCGGGTACTCGGGCAAGCCGTCGAGCGCCTCGGACCAGGATTCCTCGATCGCGCTCTCCTCGTCACCCAGGGCGCCTGGCTGACGCCTCATGACCGCATCCGCGATCACCATCGCCGGCAACTCACCCCCGGCGAGCACGTAGGGACCGATCGACACCTCGTCATTGGCGAGGTGTTCGTGAACCCTGTGGTCGAATCCCTCGTAACGGCCGCAAAGCAGGGCAAGCGCAGGTTCAGCGGCCAGTTCAGTGACCA
>JAEYSQ010000121.1 GCA_023434465.1 Actinomycetes bacterium | reverse complement strand
GGCTTGTGGTGGCATTCAAGGCCGCGTTTTCGTTCATCGCCGTAGCGATGCCCTCGATAGCGAAGGCAGACGAGACCGTGTGGATCTGCAAACCAGGTCAGTCGGATGACCTCTGTGCCGGGTCGATAAGCACCAAGGCCGGCACCCCGCCACAGGTAATCGGGTACCAGCGACCCGAGAACCCGCCAATCGACTGCTTCTACGTCTACCCGACGGTCAGCAACCAGGCGACCCCCAACGCCGATCTGAGCAAGGACCCTGAGGTAAAGCGGGTCGTCGTTCAGCAGGCACGGATGTTCTCCCGTGTCTGTGACGTGTACGCCCCGATGTATCGGCAGGAGACCAACCCCGGCGTCTACACGGAATACACGGAAGTCGCGTATCAAAGTGCGCTTTCGGCCTGGAAGGATTATCTGGAGAACTACAACGAGGGACGCGGCGTGCTGCTGCTCGGGCACTCGCAGGGTTCGGCCACCCTGGGGCGTCTGATCGACGAAGAGATCGATCCCAAACCTGGCCTGCGCAAGCGGATGGTCGGAGCGATCCTCCCGGGCGCCAACATCCACGTACCCAAGAACGAACTCGTCGGCGGCATGTACGAGCATGTGCCGGTCTGTTCCGAGAAGGGTGAGTACAACTGCCTCGTCGCCTACTCGATGTACAACGGAAACCCGGGCAACGACCCTGCCTTCAGCGATCTCGGTTCGGGCTACTGGGCCTACAAGATCCCCCGTCCGGACCGGAACCAGTACGAAGTGGTCTGCGCGAACCCGGCCCAGCTCAGCGGCCAGACCCAGCTCACCCCGCTGATCAACATGGACTATCTGCTGGAGCCCCCGCCAGGCGGAGTCGAGACGGCCTTCTACAACGCCTACCCGAACTCGGGCACCGCGACTTGCGACCGGGACGGGACGAAGCACTGGCTGAACGTTCAGCTCAACGATGACGCTGATCCCTTCCTCAAGGCGATGATCCCGGTCGTGGCCAGCGGGAACAACTGGCATGTGCCCGAGGTAAACGTGGCCGAGGAGAACCTCGTCCAGATCGCACAACTCCAGACCAACAGCTACGTCCGGGAAGAGAACCGGATCGCCAAGCTCAGGAAGAAGATCAAGACCCTGAGGTCAAGAGCGAAAGTCGCGAAGAAGCGAGCCGCTACCCAGCAGAGGAAGTCGAAGAAGCTGAGGGCCAAGGCGCGCAAGGCCCGGGGCGCGGCCCGGAAAAAGCTTCAGCGCAAGGCGAAAGCGGCCCAGCGGAAAGCGGCCGCCGAACGCAAGCGAGTCAAGACACTGAACAGGCAGATCACGAAGCTGAGAAAGCAACTTCCCTGACCAGGGGACCGCGCGCCAGGAACCGGCGAGCAAATTTCTCGCAGGTCACACAGGCTGCTGCGAAAAGCGGCTGATTTCGCTGTTGAAACGGCCGGGACGCTCGAGCTGGACCATGTGGCCGCAATCGTCCACAAGTGACAGCTCGGCGTCCCGGATTCGCTTTTCGTAGGAATAGGCGGCACCGACCGGAACCAGGCGGTCCTGTTGCCCCAGACCACCTGGGTCGGTACCTCGATTTCGCTCAGGGCGTCCCGGTTGTCATAGCCGCCAAGCGCGTAAGCGGCCTCGTAGAGCGCGGGTGAATGGAGCGTGGCGTAACTGCCGAGCTCCCACAGGATCTCCGGCCCGATCATGCTCGGGTGGGCTATGACACCCGCAAACGACGCCGTCCTCAGCCGTTTGCGGCCCAGGTTTCGCTTCATCCGGGCGGCAGCGACCGGAATCATCATCTTCACGACGGCGGCCGTCACGGACTTGCGGTAGCCGGAAATCGTGGCGAAGCTGATGCCCGCCGCAGAAACAAGGCTGATTCGGGAAAAGCGGTCCGGATCCGAGGTGACCGCCTCGGTCGAAATGAAACCGCCCATCGAGTGCCCGACCAGGTATGTGTCGGGGCCAAGGTCGACCCGGTCGGCAAAGTTCAGGATCAGATCTCCGTAGGCTGCCATCGAGATCGCTTCATCCGGCATCGGGCTGAGACCGAAGCCAGGCAGATCAAGTGCCACGACCCGGTGGCGGTCCGAGAGGAAGGGAATGTTCTCGAGCCAGTTGCGCCAGCTCCCGCCCAGACCGTGAACCAAGAGGACCGGCGGGCCTTCGCCCTGGTCTACATAGCTGACCGGGGTTTCGCCGAGGGCCGAACTGACGGTCACCTGGCGGATTCGCTCGGCCCAGTTGATCTTCAACCAGCGTCCGTCGGAGACACCGTAGTCGTCATGGACCGGGGCCGGGGGCGGAGTCTCGGCGAGCAGGCCATCGTTGTCGGATGCGACCTCGGTCACGAAAGCGACTCTATACGGCCGGCAGACCCGGCCAGAAGTCACGCGGAGGCGGCCCCGCCTGCGACAATGGCGCGATGGCGAACGAGCGCAAAGGGGCGCGCCGGGTACTGGTGACCGGGCTCTCGACATACTGGGGCGGCCGGCTGGCTGCTGCGCTCGAGACGAATCCGGGAATCGAGGCGATCATCGGCGTCGACAGCAGCGAACCGACCCGGGAACTGGTTCGCACCGAGTACGTGAAGGTAGGGGTCGAACACGGCCTGATCGAGAAGATCGTGCGCGCCGCCCGGATCGACACGGTGATCGACGCCCGGCTGTTGGTCGATTCGGTGCGGGGCCCGGACGGCCGGCGACCCGATGCGATCCACGAGAACAATGTGATGGGGACGCTCAACATCCTGGCCGCCTGTTCGGCGGGAGGATCACCCGTCCGAAAGCTGGTGTTCAAGAGCTCGGCGCACTGGTACGGCTGCGCCCAGGATGATCCGGCCTATTTCACCGAAGAAATGACCCGGCGCTACGAACCGGAAACCCGGGTCGAACGGGACGTGGTCGAGGCCGAGGCGGCAGTGGCCGAGTTCCGCCACCAGCGCCCGAACGTCACCGTCTCGGTGCTGCGTTTCGCCAACGTACTCGGGGCCGAGGTCGATACGTCCCATGTTCAGTTCTTCGCGCTTCCGGCGGTACCAATGATCGCCGGCTTCGATCCCCGCTACCAGTTCGTCGACGAAGTGGACGTGGTCCACGCCCTGGAGCACGTGACGGTGCGGGATCAGCCCGGCATATTCAACGTGGCCGGTGATGGCGTTTTGACCCTGTCCGAGGTGATCTCCCTGCTCGGCAAGCGGCCCCTGCCGGTGATTCCCCCCTGGGGTACTTCTCTGGCGATGGCGGGCTATCGCCGGCTCGGTCTCACTCTGCCGTCGGAAATGGTCAAGCAGTTGCGTTTCGGTCGTGGCATCGACAACCGGGCCTTCAAGGCGAGCGGCTTCCACTTTCGCTACACCTCGCGGGAAACGGTCCTTCATCTCCGTGACCGGCTCCGCCTCGACCCGATCGCGGTCAAAGCTGAGGGGAAGTACAGCTACGAACCAGCGGTCGAGGACTTCCTGCGACACAGCCCTCACGTCGACCGTTCACACAGCGATCCCGGTCGTGAAGACGCAGCTCTCTTCGACCCTTCGCCACCGATCGAAGACTGAGAACACTGCAAAGCGGATTTCCTCGCGGATAAAGGGTTTCGTTCGGCCGCCGTGGTATCTACACTTGTTGGAGGTATTACGACGTATTGAGGAGCAGGCTGCAAGTGGGGCGCAAGACTCAGGTAGCGATCATCGCGATAGTGGTTCTGTTGCTGGGCGGGGCCGTGGCCGGCTACGCCTATGACGGCGCCCAGAAGGACCAGATCGCAGAAGGTGTGACCGTAGCCGGTGTCGACCTGAGCGGCATGAACCGCGAGGAAGCGACCCGGGCGCTTGCCAACCAGGTGCTCGCTCCCCAGCGCAAGCCGGTGACCGTCAAGTTCCGGAAGCAGACCTTCAAGCTGCCCGCCAAGGACCTGAAGATCAGGGCCAACGTCGACGCGGCGATCGACCGCGCCTTCGACGAGAGCCGGGAAGGCTCGCTTCCCAGCCGGGTGATCCGGGAAGTGACCGGAGGCGAGGTCGACGCGGCCGTGCCGGTTCACGTTGCCTACTCGAAGAAGGCGGTCAACCAGTTCGTCAAAGAGGTGGCCGACGGAGTGCTAAAGGAACCGGTCGACGCCTCGGTTGCAGCCGGGCCGGCCTCACTGTCCGTGGTCAAAGCCGAGAATGGCTACAAGCTCCGTGACAACCTGCTCTCGAAGCAGCTCAACACCCTGCTCGACAACGGTCGTGGCTCGCGCACCCTGGTCGCCAAGATCAACGTAACCAAGCCGACCGTGACGACCAAGGAAGTCGCCAGCAAGTACCCGACCTACCTGACCGTTGATCGCAGCACCTTCCAGCTCAAGCTCTGGAAGAACCTCGAACTCGCCAAGACCTACACGGTCGCGCTCGGCGCCGCGGGTTACGACACCCCTTCGGGGCTGTACACGATCCAGAGCAAACAGGTCGACCCGGTGTGGACGGTCCCAAACTCGGATTGGGCGGGTGACATGGCCGGACAGGTCGTGCCCGGCGGAAGCCCCGAGAATCCGCTCAAGGCGCGCTGGCTTGGCGTGAACGGTGCGGTCGGCATCCACGGCACCTCGGAATCGGGTTCGCTCGGCAGCGCCGCATCCCACGGCTGCATCCGAATGGGTGTCGATGACGTGATCGATCTCTACGACCGGGTCGATGTCGGCACACCCGTCTACATCGGCTGATCCGGCTGGCGGTCCGGTCGCCAAGGCAACCTGTCCGGACTGGCCCGAGGCGCTGGCTCTGTTCCAGCGTGATCTGACAGCGGCCGGCACCGCGCCGCGCACGATGACCGCCTACCAGCGGGACCTGGGCCAACTCGCCGAGTGGGCCGGAGGATCGGGTCTCAAACCGGAGGAGGTCGGCCACAAGGATCTTCGGCGCTACGCAGCCTCTCTCTCGGCTGCCGGACGGGCCCCGGCAACGGTTGCCCGCAAGCTGGCAGCGGTACGGGGCTTCTACGGTTTTCTGCTCCGGACCGAACGGGTGGGGCAGAACCCGGCCGACCTCGTTTCTGCCCCGCGGAAGAAAGCCAAACTGCCGCAGGTCCTGACCGCCGAGCAGATGTCGGCAATGCTCGATGCGGTGCCAACCGGCAGCCCGCTGGAAGTCCGGGACCGTGCGATGTTCGAGTTGGCCTACTCCTGCGGGCTGCGCAGCGAGGAAGTTCTGACTCTGACCCTCGACTCGATCGATTTTGACGACGAGTTGATCCGGATTCTCGGCAAGGGCGCCAAACACCGGCTGGTGCCGGTCGGGGAGCCGGCCCGGCGGGCGGTCGAGCTTTACCTGTCAAAGTCCCGGCCCGGCCTGATCGTCGATCAGCAGGAGCGGACGCTCTTTCTTTCGCGCAACGGTCGTCCTCTTTCGGCTTCCGACCTGACCCGCCGGCTGGCGATCCGGATGCGGGAAGCTGCCGCAGCCGGAGGCGTCTCACCTCATGCGCTAAGGCACTCGTTCGCGACGCACCTGCTGGAGGGAGGGGCGGACCTGCGGACCATCCAGGAGTTGCTCGGCCACGCCTCGATTTCGACCACGCAGGTCTACACGCACCTCGACGCGGCCCGCCTTCGCGACGCGTACGCCGGCAGCCACCCCCGTGCCTGAAGGTTGCCCGCCGGGCCGGAGTGGACTGCTTCAGGCGGATAGATTGCCCTCCATGAAGATGATCGTCAACGTCGACGGCGGCGCCCGCGGCAACCCGGGTCCGGCGGCAATCGGAATCGTGATTCGCGACGGAGAAGGCAACGTCCTTCAGGACCTGGGCGAGACGATCGGCCAGGCGACCAACAACGTCGCCGAGTACAAGGCGCTGATCCGCGGCATCGAGATGGCCAGGGAACTCGGCGCCGACGAACTCCAGATCCACGGTGATTCCGAACTGGTGGTCAAGCAGATGCTCGGTCAGTACAAAGTCAAACATCCCGACATGAAGCCGCTCCACGCCCGAGCGAAAGAGGCGCTCGAAGGGGTGTCCTGGACGATCTCGCACGTGCGCCGCGAACAGAACGCCGACGCGGACGCCCTCGTCAACCAGGCCCTCGACGCCGCTGCCTGACCGCAGGTCACGGAACCCCCTTGCCGTGAAGTCCCTGCGGGAGTCTTGAACGGAGTCCGGAGAGCGGCATAAGGTAACCGGGTGACCGTCTCGTCCGCCCCTGACGCCACTGACACCGATCCGCCGGTCTCGATCGGGCGGGTGTTGCCCCTCTATCTGGTCGTCTTCATCGGGTTCGTCGGGTACAGCCTGATGATCACCGTTTTCACGCCACTGATTCTCGGCGACGAGGGCGGCATGATCGCCGAGGACACGAGCACCGCGACCCGAACCCTCCTGCTGGGTGCCCTCCTGGCCCTCTATCCGCTGGCCCAGTTCCTCGGTTCGCCGGTAATCGGGGCTCTCTCGGACCGGTTCGGGCGCCGTCAGGTGCTGATGATCTCCCTGGTTGCCTCTGCCTGCTGCTACGTGCTGATTGCCTTGGCGTTGGAGATCGGCAGTCTGCCGCTGCTGATGCTCGCCTGCGCCCTGGCTGGGTTTTCGGAGGCGAACACGGCGATCGCGCAGAGCGCGGTGGCCGACATCGCGCCCGCGTCGCAGCGCAGCCGGTTGTTCGGCTATGTCTATCTGGCAACTGCCCTGGCCTACGTGATCGGTCCGCTGGCCGGAGGCAAACTAGCTTCCTGGCTCGGGTTCTCGATTCCGTTCTGGGGTGTGGCGGTGCTCCTGGCGTTCACGCTGGTTCTCACCGCGTTCTGGTTTCGGGAGACTCACACGCCGTCCGGCGGTGGTGGGCCGCTGCGACTCGGCCAGGCCTTCGCCAACCTTGGCAACGCGTTCGCTCCCGGCCCGCTCCGGGCGCTGTTTCTCGGCAACTTCGTGCTCTACCTGGCGATCTTCGGTTTCTTTCGGGTCTATCCGATGTACCTGGTCGACCAGTTCGGCATGGGCATCTCGAAGGAGTCCGAGTTCATCGCCTGGGTGTCGGTGCCATTCGTGATCGCCAACCTTGGCCTGGTCGCGTGGCTGGCCCGGAAGCTCGATCCGCGCCGGCTGACCGTGCGCTTCGCCCTGGCCCTGGCCGTCTGTCTGGCGGTGGTCGTCATCCCCAACCCCGAGTGGGCTCTCTGGCCGACCCTGTTTGCCTGCGCGATGGCCCTCTCGATCTGCCTGCCCTCGATGGCCGCGATGATCTCCCAGGCCGTGGACGGTGCGCATCAGGGCAGCGCGCTCGGAGCCAACCAGTCGCTTCAGGTCGGGGCCGAGGGAGTGTCGGGCCTGGCTGGCGGAGGTCTCGCTTCGATCTCGACCACTCTCCCGATGCCGGTCCTCGGCGGCCTCGCTCTGCTCGGCGCGGGACTGCTCAGCCGACCCGCGGCCCGCCGGGCACGTAGCGTGACCTGAACCTTCGGAGCGGCAAGGCGCCTACCAGAATCGAACTGGTGTAAACGGCTTTGCAGGCCGCTGCGTAGCCACTCCGCCAAGGCGCCGAATGGGAACTCCCGCGAAGGGGGTCCCGGAAGCGGCTGAAGGGATTCGAACCCTCGACCTTCTGCATGGCAAGCAGACGCTCTAGCCAACTGAGCTACAGCCGCGAAGTCGGCGCAGTATATCCGCCTGGACTTTCCGGGACTTTCCGCCTAGGAAGCTAGAGGCGGGCGCACTGATCTTCCTTGTTTCCGTTCACCACGTTGCCGCCCCCGGTCGGCCTGGGGGAGTTCGATTTGCATTGGAGGTTGCCGTCGACCCGGTTGCCACGAACCTTCTTGACACGCTTGCGGCCGCGGTTGCTGAACAGCTGGATGTCCCCGTTCACCCGGTTGTTGATCGTCCTGATCGCGCCACGATTCCGGTCGAGCTGGATGTTGCCGTCGATCACGCTACCCCGCACGGCCACCGCGCGACCCCTCTCGACCTGGATGTCGCCTTCGATCCGCGATCGGCGTATGACCTGAACGAAACGGGATCGGTTCGCCTGGACGTTGCCGTCCACGCGCACGTTACGGGCCTTGAGGGTCGCGCCGCGGAACACCTTGATGTTGCCCTCCACGTTGGTCCCGGTCAGCACGCAGGTCCTGCCCCTGGGAACGCGCACATCATCGAGCGTGGTCTTGCCGATGCTGCCGCGACAGACCCGCTCGTCGGCGGAGGCCTCCGAGGCTCCGAACAGCGCTACGAAGCCGAAGGTCAAAGGGATGAGGGCTAATACCGCCCGAAACCGGGGTCTGAATAAATCAACCATGTCTGCTCCGATCGTTTCCTGATTCCCTGCCAAGGGGCTTACTGTGAGACTACCCGGCGGAGGTCGGCATCTAATCTCGATGCCGGTGGTCGGCCCGCTGCGCAGGCTCTCCGTCCGCGGGCGCATAGCTCAGGGCTGCAACCGGTCGGATCAAAGCCGACGCGTTGTCGGTGGGGGGTTGTCGCTGGGAGCGATTGGCGTTAGCCTGACTTACATGGTTACCGGGCGCGGGTTTGGAGGGGGGCTGTGCGCGGTCCTGATTTCGGCGGGCGCGCTGATGGTCGGCACCAGTCAGGCTGAGGCCAGGTCGTTTGCCACCGGTTCCTCCTTCGGCTTCTACAAGGGCACGCCCGGGACGGCGTACCCG
>JAEYSQ010000079.1 GCA_023434465.1 Actinomycetes bacterium | reverse complement strand
GCGACCGGGGACGAGCCCCGGATGATCGTCGGGACCAAACGGGCCGGCGCGACCGAGGACCGGGTCGAGATCCGGATCACGGAAGTGGTTTCCGACGTCACCCACGACATGGGTGAAGCCGCCGCCCTCGAACGGGACGGAGTCGAAGCGCACCTGCAGGAACTGCTGGCCGAACAGCCGCACTGGTGCGGCGAAGGCCTCCGGCTCGTCCGCCGCGAGTGGGCGACCGACATCGGGCCGGTCGACCTGATGTGCCGGGACGCGGAAGACAACTGGGTCGCGGTCGAGATCAAGCGGGTCGGGACGATCGAGGCGGTCGAGCAGATCACCCGCTATCTCGAGCGGATCCACCGCGAACCTTCGATGGCCGACTGCCGCGGTGTGCTCGCCGCCCAGTCGATCAAACCTCAGGCCCGAACGCTGGCCGAGGGCCGGGAGATAGCCTGCGTCGAGGTCGACCTCGCGGTGCTCCGCGGAGAGCGCGAACCGGACCTCACCCTCTTCGGCTAGCGACCAACGGAGCCGGGCTAGCGAGGACCATTGGTGTTGATGAAGAGGACGGGTTTCTCGCCGAAACCACCGGCCTTCTCCCTGGCCAGCAGAGCTGCCATCGCCTTCGCCGTGTAGACCGGGTCCAACTCCAGGCCGGCACTCCGGGTCAGCTCGATCGCCTTTTCCGACTCGGGAGTGGGGGCGCCATAGGTCTCGCCCAGCCACTCGATCGTCATTTCGTGCCTCAGTTCCGGTTCGGGGAAATCGGCCCCGCGCTTGCGGAGCAGGGCGGCGCTCCTCTCGGCCAGCTTGCGGATCGCGGGCCCGTCGAGCTTGAGGTGTTCGCTCACGATCACTCCGAGCACCCCGGTCTCGAGCCCGGCCAGGGAAAGTCCGAGGGCGAGGCCGGCCGCGGTGCCGCCGGAGCCGGTCGGGACCACGATCCAGCCCGGCTCGGGCAACTCACCGGAGCGGACCTGGTCGGCGATCTCGAAGGCCACCTCGACGTAGCCGAGCGCTCCGAGCGGGGAGGAACCACCCGAGGGCAGGATGTAAGGCGGTTTGAGGCCGCTCATGTGGCGGCCGACAAGCCAGGGCGCGAGGGCGACGGTCCGGTTCTTTGTCCGAGTGAAGTGAATGCTGGCGCCGGAGGCACGCAGCCTCTCCAGCTGCGCTTCGACGTGATCGTCGAGAGGCTGGTCGATCAGGGCAAGTGCCGTTTCTATGCCCTGCTCCCGGGCGTAGAGAGCGGTTGCCAGCCCCCAGTTGGTTCCCAGCCCGCCGAAGGTGAGGATCGTCTTTCTGCCCCGGCGCTCTACATCGGGCAGAAGCCACTCGAGCTTGCGGACCTTGTTGCCGCCCCAGCCGCCTTCGCCGAAGCCGCCTTCGTCCTTCAGCCATATCTCGGCCTTCCCGCTTCCGAGGCCCGGAAGCGGACGGACCGGGGTCGGCCCTTCACCGAGCTTGACGAAGGGGAGTCGCTGGCGCAGGGCGGGGCTCCACCGGTGGAGGTAAGGCATGCCGCGATTGTGACGATCCCGGAGGTCGGTCGTAGCAGAAGGTGGTGAAGGTCTCGCCCCGTCGATTACATCGCGATGGCCGCCGATGACGAGATGTATTACCGGATCACGAAGTTCTCAAGACTCCGGCGTTGAGTTGGCGCCTGGGGCAATCCCGGCTGAACCGCCACTTTCGCCCCGGACCGGGGTTTAGACTCACATCGGTCCGGGGCAGAAGATCCGGTCGGTCGGACACCGGAAATCGAACAAGGGGTTGGGCAGTTGAAGAACAGCAGGTGGGGAGCACGCGTGCTCGTAGCGGGAACCGCATTGCTGGGGACGCTGGCGCTGACCGGTGGTCAGGGTGCTTCGGCTGCCCGGGTCACGCTCGATCGCGACCTGCCACAGACTTACCTGCTCAAGCTTGACGAGCCCTCGACCTTGCGAGTCTTCCGGCAAAACCGTGACGACGGCCTGCGGACCGCAAGAACCTCGGCCCGCCAGCAGAAAGCGGAGGTCGCCGGCGCTCAGACCGAGGTGATCGGGCAGCTACCGGCCGACTCCGAAGTGATCTACCGGACCCACGCCGTGCTGGCCGGGTTGGGAGTGAGCGCTTCACCTGACGACAAGGATGCGCTGGAGGCGATTCCCGGCGTTACCGCCGTGTATCCGGTCGCCCCCAAGAGGCGAGACAACTCCTCCGCGGTTCCCCTGCAGTCGGCTCCGCCCGCCTGGCAGGGAGTGGCGGGGTTACGCGGCGAGGGCCAGACCATCGCGGTGATCGACTCCGGTGTTGATTACACCCATGCAGATTTCGGCGGCACGGGTACGGTCGAGGCTTATGACACCGCTCATGACGAAGCAGACCAGCCCGTCCAGGCGGACCAGATCGATAACGACAAGTTCACCGACGGAGTCGGCATCGACCTGGTCGGTGACGGGTATAACCCGGACCCCGACGCCGACCCCGAGACCACTTATCCGGACCCGAAACCGGATCCGAATCCGCTCGACTGCGGAGGCCACGGTTCGCATGTGGCTGGATCAGCCGCCGGTTACGGGGTGAACGCCGACGGTTCGACTTACGAAGGAACTTACGACGGCAGCATGGACTTCGCGGGGATGAAGATCGGCCCCGGCATGGCTCCGGAGTCGAAGATCTTCGCGATCAAGGTTTTCGGCTGCGCAGGGAGCACCAGCGTGGTGACCGAGGCGATCGATCGCGCCGTCGACCCGGACGGAGACGGCGACCCGAGTGATCGGGTCGACGTGATCAATCTGTCGCTAGGTTCCGATTTCGGTTCGGTTCAGGACGGCGACTCGGTCGCTGCTAACGCTGCGGTCTCGATGGGTGTCAGCGTGGTGGCGTCGGCAGGCAACGCCGGCGATGTGACCGACATCACCGGCTCGCCCGGCGACGCATCGCGCGTGCTCAGCGTGGCCAGCTCGGTCGACGCAGTGTCGAAGATCGACGGAGCAGAAGTAACGATCGACGGCAGCGAGGAGCTCTACGGCGTCACCCGTTCGGGCCGCTACGACTGGAGGAACGGTCCCGACCTGAGCGGAACGGTGATCGCCGCCCCGGCCGAAAACGAAACTGCCTGCGAACCGTTCGAAGGAACCGAGTTCTCCGGCGAGATCGTGATCGTCAAATGGAACGACGCCGCTCCCGAATGCGGCTCGATCGTCCGGGGCGACAATCTCGCCGCGGCGGGGGCGGGCGGCTTCATCTTCGGCAGCGACTCCGAGGATTTCGCGGCCGGGATAAACGGCGACGACGTGATTCCCGGTGTACTGATGGTCAAGTCGGGTGCCGACGCGATCCGCGACGCGCTGGAAATCTTCCCCGAGGTGACGGTGGAGGTGGACGGCACCAGGGTCAACGCGATCACGAGGAACGTGCCGGAAGACGAGGACAAGGCCTCGTCGTTCACATCACGCGGAATTCACGCGACCGGCAACGTGAAGCCGGACGTGACCGCGGTCGGCAGCTCGGTGCTTTCGGTGGCGGTTGGCGCCGGACACGAGGGAACCAGCTTCTCGGGGACTTCGATGGCCTCGCCGATGGTGGCTGGTCTGGCGGCGCTGGTCCGGCAGACGAACCCCGGCTGGACCCCGGTTCAGGTCAAGGCCGGCATCATGAATACCGCCGCGCATGACCTTTTCGTCAACGGCTCGGCCGACCCGGGAAGCGGTACCTACGGTCCGCCCCGGGTGGGCGCTGGCCGAATTGACGCCGAGCTCGCGACCGGTAACGAGGTGCTCGCCTACGACGCCGAGGGGGGCGCGGTCAGCGTTTCGTTCGGACCGGTGGAAGCGACCGGCGAAGTGACCCTTAACCGGGAAGTCACGGTCGAGAACAAGTCCGAGGCGTCGGTGACCTATGACGTCGAGTACGACCCGATCAACGAGATTCCGGGTGCAAAGTTCAGCGCATCACCTTCCCAGGTGACCGTGGGTCCGGACGGGACCGCGACGGTTACGGTCAGTTTCGAGGTCGAAGATCCTTCGCAGCTGACCAAGGCTGTCGACCCGACGCTCGGCCGGGAAGGTACATCCAGCTTTCCACGGGAAACCCTGGCCGAGGCCTTCGGTCGGCTGCTGCTGAAACCAACCGGGGCCGGAACCGAGTTGCGGGTTCCGGTCTACTCCTCGCCGCGGCCGGCCTCCGACATGCTGCAACCGGCATCACTCGAGATCCACCGGACGGCGGCGACCGCCGACGAGCCGGTCCAGGTTGCCAGCTTCGAGCTGGAGGGCGAGGGAACGGGCACCGAGGAGGGAGATAACGGCTTCGGCGACGGAGTCGACGCAAACGAAATCGAATCGATCGCCGCCGGGTTCGAACTCCAGGCGAGCAGCGGCCAGTCACCCGAATGCGGCGAAGGGATCGAGACCAGCTGCTGGAGGTTGCCGGAAGAAAAGTACGCAGACGTGAAGGCGGTCGGCTACACCGCGAATGCCACCCGTGCGTTCTTTGCGGTCGCGGTCCACGCTCCCTGGACGATCCCATCCGACAAGGCATTCATCCAGCTCGACCTCGATGTCGACCGCGACGGCACACCGGAACTCTTCGTCTACAACTCGCGGCTTGAGGGGGATGACGTCTTTGTCAGCCTGCTGGTTGACCCATCCAGGCCCGCGGGTCAAAGGGTGCTGGCCGCCTCACCGGTCAACGGGCGCTTCGGCGACATCGACACCGCGCTCTATGACAGTGACGTGATCGTGTTGCCGGTACCGCTAGCGGCGCTGGAGGAGTACGGGGTGGACGCGGAGAACCCGCGTATTTCGTACGGAATCGAGACCTACAGTTACAGCTCCGCTCAGGCGATCGACATGATCGGCGTTGACCCGGAGTCGGGCGATCTGGACGACCCGCTGAGTGCGAATCTTTACGAGCCGGGGATCGTCGTAGCCGACGAAGATGGAAACCGTCCGCTGGTCTCGGACCAGCCCGGCAAGGAACTCACGGTCACCCGGAACGTCGCTTCCTACGCCGATGATGCCGGCCGGGGGCTGCTGATGGTCCACTTTCACAACGAGGTCGGCAACAAAGCCCAGGCCATGTCGCTGCGGGGCGCGGCGACGACCACCAACCTGTTCAACCCCCCCGGAACCCTGACTGCCCGGGTCGACGCGGTCGGCGGCGACCTGCCTGAAATCACGGGCAGCGTGACCTTCGAGATCGACGGCCGGGAGGCCGGCACGGCTCCGGTCGAGAACGGTGTCGCGGTCCTTCAGCAAGACGTCCCCCACGGCGCAACCCGTCAGGTTCACGCGACCTATTCCGGCAGCGCGGATTTCGACCGGTCGAGCGATCATCTCCAGCGGTCTGATCCGCGGCTGACCGCGAAGCTCCGAAGCAAGGGAAAGAAGAACCGGTTCGGTTGGTACCGGAAGCCGGTGACCGTGGTGTTCCAGTGTGCAACCCGGGGCTCCGACCTGACCGAAGATTGCCCCTACCCGAGACGCCTGGCCCGGGACGGGCGTGGCCAGCAGATCAGGAACTCGATCGTCGCTTTCGATGGCGGTCGGGCAAGCGTCAGGGTCCGCGGCATCAACATCGACCGGACCCGTCCGGTCGTGAGGATCCGCGGTGTGCGCCGGGGTGCGGTCTATCCGCGGGTCCGCCGGGCGAGGTGCGTGGCCCGCGACCGGACCTCCGGTGTGCTCCGCTGCAATCTGAAGCGCGTTCGCCGCGGCGCCCGCGTGGTCTACATCGCGGCCGCGGTGGACCGGGCTGGCAACCGCAAGGCGATGCGGGTCAGGACCCGCCTCCGGCCCTGATCAGTCCTCCAGGGTCGGAACCGGGACGCCCTGATCGGCGTCGATCATCGAAGCCCGCTTGATCACCCCTTCGCCGAATTTCGAACGGACGTCGTCGACCGCCTGATCGAGCGCGGCACGGTCGTGATCCGGACGCCCCGAAGCCCGCTCCAGGGGTAGTTCCATCTGCACCGTGTCGGCCTGTTCGAGATTGCCGAGCGAGATCCCGATCAGGGTCAGTTCCTTCTCCTCGATCTCCTCGCGGGACGCCTCGAAGAGGTCGCGCACGGCGGACCGGATGGTCTCGGTGTCATCGGTCGGGAAGGAGAGGGTCCGGGCCCGGGTCGCCCGGGAAAAGTCACCAAACCTGAGCCCCACGGAAACGGTACGGCAGGCCCGCCCGGCGGCGCGGAGCCGGCGGGCGGTGCGATCGACCAGGGCGGCGGCCAGGGAATCGACCTGATTCGCATCACGCGAACCGCGGCGGAAGGCGCTCTGGGCGCCGATCGACTTGCGGCGCTCGCGAGGAGCGACCTGGCGGGGATCCCGACCCTGGGCCAGGTCGAGCAGGTGGTCGGCGGCGGAATTCCCGATCGCGGCGGCCAGCCGGACCCGGCTGGTCCGGGCGACATCCCCGACCGTGCGGATTCCCAGGCCGTTGAGCTTGCCGGTGGTCACCCTGCCGACTCCCCAGAGGGCCTCGATCGGCAGGGGGTGTAGAAAGGCGGCTTCCTGACCGGGCTCGACGACCAACAGACCGTCGGGTTTTGAGGCGCCGCTCGCCACCTTGGCCAGGAACTTGGTCCGGGCGACCCCGACCGAAATCGGCAGACCTGCCTCTGCCAGGACCCGGCTTCGGAGCTTCGCGGCAATTTGCTCAGGAGTCCCGGAAATGTGTTCCATGCCGCCAACCTCGAGAAACGCTTCGTCGATCGAGATTCCCTCGACCACCGGGGCGGTGTCGTTGAAGATCTCGTAGACCGCCTTGCTGGCCTCCGAGTAGGCCTCCATCCGGGGCGGGACGACGGCCGCGTCGGGGCAGACCCGGCGGGCGTCCCGCCCGTTCATGGTCGTGTAGATGCCGCGGGCCTTGGCTTCGTAACTTGCCGCCAGCACGACGCCGGTGCCGACGATCACCGGTCGCCCGCGCAGGTTGGGGTCATCGCGCTGCTCGACCGACGCATAGAACGCATCGAGATCGGCATGAAGGATCGAAGCGGCGGTCACGAACCCATGTTCGCAGGCGGGGCTGTCGCCAATTCGGCGATGGGGGCAACTATTGACCGCGGCCCGGGTTCTGATGAATACTTGACGTGCGTCAGTAAACTCCAGCCAGCTGGCGCCGTCCCCAGCGAGATCAGAACCAGGAGAAGGCATGAAGGCAGCACTGAAGAGACCGTTACCGATCATGATTGCCGCGCTCGTCGCGGCTGCCGCCCTGGCGGTTCCCGCTCGCGCGGCGCTGGTGCCTGACGGTCACAACCCTCAGGGTCTTCCGACCGTCGGCTGTTTCTGGACCGGGCCCTTCACGGCTGCCAACGAGAAGACGAACACCGCCTTCCCCGGTACCGAGATCACTTACTGGGGTGCCAAGTTCCGCGCCCCCGAAGGGGCGGTGCTCCGGCTTCGGGGCCAGTACCCGCACGCCCGCTACTCCTCTCTCAACGCGTACGAATCGAGCGGCGGCGTTCCGACCGGCTCGGTATCCGACCGCCAGATCAGGCCCGACAAGGGTTCGGTCAATACGAGCCTGCCAGGCCGCGACCGCAAGGCCAGGAAGCGGTCCTGGACGGTTCGGGTCCTCGCAACGCCCGGCCCGGCGAACCCGGCCCGGAACACCCTTTACGCGGCCCCCTCTTCGGAGTCCTACCAGGACATCATCTACCGCGTTTACGTCCCCGACAAGCGTCGCAACAGGGCCGGTGGCGTCCCGATCCCGAGGCCGGAACTGAGGCTCGCCGACGGCACCGTGCTGACCGGAAAGGCCCTTTGCGCGGCCCTCAACTCGAATCACGATTACAAGGCCAACAACATTCCGCTCCCGGTCTACGACTCCCTGGTCAACTGGCCGGGCAAGGACCCGCTCGTCAACCCGGCCGAGCCCGAGTTCGGCTTCATCAAGTTCTTCAACCTGCCGCTCTCGCTCGCCCGTTACCGGACCCAGGCCGAGTTCGACGCTGCCTGGAAGGCGAACCCGGCGGAGGTCGGCACCCTTTACGCAAACAACGACGCCCGGTACATGACCGGCGCCTTCAGCACCCGCTTCGGCAAGGTGCTGGTGCTCAAGGGCAGCATGCCGACCACCCCGAAGACCTGGCGCGGCAACCGCAGGACAAGAGCGGCCCAGCTGGTCGAGTGGGACATGTGCACGCTCGAATCACTGGCCACTACCCGGACCCATCGCTGCCTCTTTGACGAACAGGTTCCCCTCAAGGGCAAGAAGCGGCGCTACACGATCGTCGTCGCGAAGGCTGCCGACCGGCCCTGGAACGCGAAGCGCAAATGCGGGGTCGCCTTCCTGGCCGCCGATCCGGACGGTGATGGCGTCGGCCGGAGAGACGCCGGCCTGCTTCTGACCCGCAACGTGATCCCGGCCCCCGGCTTCAAGCACTCGATCCAGAAGGTCGGCTCGCCCTATGACGCGGCCAGGGTGATGGGTCGCTACTACCCGCGCGGCAAGTACACCAGCAAGGCCGGATTCCAGAAGCTGGGCTGTCCGAAAGCCGGTCTCTGAGTTGGCGAAGAAGACGAAGGGGAAGAGCGTGACGACACCACCCAACCTGTTGCTGATCATCACCGACCAGCAGCGCTACCCGATGCATTGGCCCGAGGACCAGGAGTGGCTCGACCAGCTGATGCCAGCCGACGCGGAGCTGGCCCGGACCGGAGTTACCTTCGAGCAGGCCTCGATCGCGTCGTGCATGTGCTCGCCGAGCCGGGCTTCGCTTTTCACCGGCCGCTGGCCGGCCGAGCACGGTGTCGACCTGACCCTGACCCGGGGCGGGGCGGAGATCAACCGCCAACACAGCAAGCACGCTCTGCGCAAGGGCGTCGATGCCGTTCGCTCGGGTGAGATGTCCCCCGTCGAGATGCTCACCAACACCGTCAAGGGAGCAATCCGCCGGCCCGACGGGGGAACCGACGAGCGTGAACTCGACCCCGACATGGAGAACCTGCCGAGCGTCCTCAAACGGGCCGGGTACAAGACGGTCCTGAAAGGGAAGTGGCATCTGACCCAGCCGGTCGGCAGCGACTGGTCACAGGCCGATTCCCAGCGGCTCGCGGACGAGTACGGCTTCGAGGGCTGGGAACCGCCGGACGCCGGCGAGAACATCGAGCCCAGCCATTTCGGTGGCGGCAACAAGGCCGGCAAGAGCAAGGAAGGCTACGACGAGGATTTCACTCGCCAGGCCGAGCAGTTCCTGGCTGATCCCCCGGAAGAACCCTGGGCGCTGATCTTCTCGCTGGTCAACCCGCATGACGTGCTCGGCTACCCCTCGTCCTATGAGGAAGGCGGGTACTCGGATGCCGAGTGGGCCGACCTCGACGCGGTCGAGCTGCCGCCGACCGTTGACGAGACCCTGAAGAACAAGCCCCGGGCGCACGCCATGCTCAAGGTGGGTCAACTGGGCTTCCTGGGACCGATCGAAGGCCAGCAGAAGCTCGAGTACTGCCGCTTTTACGCCCACCTTCATCGTCTTGCCGACGCCAAGATCGGCCGCGTACTGGAGGCGCTGGGAGATCCGGAAGATCCCGGGTCGCTGCGCTCGAAGACCGTGATCTTCCGCACCTCTGATCATGGTGATCTCGGCATGTCACACGGAGGCCTCCGCCAGAAGATGTTCAACGCCTACGAAGAGACGGTCAATGTGCCCCTGATCGTCTCCAATCCGCAGCTTTTCCCGGAACCGCGCCGGACCGGCGCGCCCGCCTCGCTCTGCGATTTGCTGCCGACCATGGCCGATCTGGCCGGGGTGGACACCGACGGCCTCGAACTCCGCGGCCGCAGCCTGATGCCGGTTCTGAGGCAGGAAGCCGACTCGGTGCAGGAGGGAACCCTTTTCACCTATGACGATCACCAGTCCGGCACCGCGTACCGCGACGTGACGCCGGGAGCAAACCGGATCCGCGCCTGGCGCACGCCCGAAGCCACCTACGCGATCTATCTGAATCCGCATGGCGGTCCGCCCGAGTTCGAGCTCTACGACCGCAAGCGGGACCCGGACCAGGTCAACAACCTGGTCGATCGTGACACCGGCCGTCCGCTCAGCCCGGCCGACCGCGAGTTGCTGGTCAGCATGCGGGAAGGACTCAAGGCGGAGATGAAGCGCTGCCGGGTTCCGGCTCTGCCGGCGACGATCGACCGAATGCCCGTCTGACCGGCCGGCCGAGCCGGGTAAGGTGCGCGCATGGCAGGGGGCAGGCGGAATTTCGAACGTTTCGTAGCGATCGGTGACAGTCAGACCGAGGGCGTCGGGGACCCGACCGGACCCGGCGGGACCGAACGGGGATGGGCCGACCGATTCGCCGAGCGACTGGCCCTCAAGCAGGGCAACCTGCTGTACGCGAACCTGGCGGTCCGCGGCAAACTGCTCGCGCAGATCGACGAGGACCAGATTGAACTGGCGCTGGGAATGAAGCCGGACCTGGTCAGTCTGGTCGGTGGGTTGAACGACGTCCTGCGTCCCGGTTGCGACCTGGATCTCGTTCTCGCGAGGATGGACGTAATGCAGGAACGACTCGCGGCGTCCGGAGCGACCGTGATCACGATCAATTATCCCGACCCGGCGCTGATGATGCCGCTCGGCCGGCTCCTTAGTGACACGATGGCCGAGTTCAACCGCGGACTGGGCCGGATCGCGGACCGGCACGGCACTCTGCTGCTCGACATATCCGGGTCGAGCGACGTGGCCGATCCGGATCACTGGTGCCCGGACCGGCTTCATCTGAACTCGGCCGGTCACCAGGTACTTGCCGACGGCATGTTCTCGCTGGTCGAACCGTTGCCGGAAGGGCAGTCCTGGCTCGGCCAGGTGCCCGTCCGCCCGAAACCCCGCCTGCGGGAACAGTTGACGGCGGAGGCACGGTGGGCCGGTGCCTTCTTCGTTCCCTGGATCTACCGGCGACTGGCCGGCAAATCATCCGGCGACGGGCGCTTTGCCAAACGTCCCGATCTGAGCCCGGTCGAGGTCCGGTCCGGGCAGGACCGTCCCACGGTTACCGATCCAGCTTGAACACGCGCTCCGCGTTGCCTTCGAGAAAGAGCCCTTTGGTTTCGTCGTCCAGGCCGAGAGAGTCGACTCCCTGCAGGGCTGCAGAGGGGCTGATCATCGGGTAGTTCGAACCCCAAAGCACGCGCTTGCGGCCCGAGTTCGACTTCATGTACTTGACCAGTTCCGGCGGGTAGCGTCCCGGGGTATAGGCCGAAGTGTCGATGTAGACGTTCGGGTGTTTGCGACAGACGGCGACGATCTCCTCGGTCCACGGATAGCCGATGTGACCCCCGACGATGACCAGTTCGGGAAAGTCGATCGCAACCTGGTCGATGTAGGGAATCGGACGGCCGACCTCCGAAGGCATCAGCGGCCCGGTGTGGCCGATCTGGGTGCAGAACGGGATCCCCAGCTCGACGCAGGTGGCGAGGAGGGGATAGAAGCGGCGGTCGGTGGGCGGGGTCTCCCACAGCCACGGCAGCTGGCGAAGGCCCCTGAAGCCATCCTCTTCGACCCGGCGGCGCAACTCGCGGACCGCTTCCATGGGCCGGGAGATGTCGACCGACGCGAGTCCGAAGAAACGGTCGGGATGGGCCGAACACCACCGTGCCACCTCGTCGTTTCCGATCAGCGGCCCGGACGGCGCATGCCAGGCGCTGAGCATCCCGGCACTCACCCCGGCTGCATCCATCGCGGCGACCGTCACGTCGATCGGGATCTCCTTGCTCGGCGCCTCCTGGTCGGTCCAGCGCAGGAGCGACTCGAGACTGCGGTGCTGCATCAACCGCACGGTCGGGTGCTGCGTCCAGGCATCGACGGTCACGATCGAACCTCCTTTTCAAGTGCGGCGCCGGCCGCGAGGATCCCGGCCCAGGCTGCGTCGCCCATCGCTTCCGCGTACTCGGTCGGCCGTTTCTTCAGACGGCCGCCGAGCCAGTGTTTGGCAAGTTCCTGGCTCGGGGCAAAGACCAGCGCGTGGAGGATGTTGAAGGACAGGGCGGGCATGGTTCCGGATTCGGCCGACTCTTTCAGCCAGCGCTTCGACTGCTCGAAATAAGCGGCGTTCGAGTTGCTCAGGCGCTCCTTGCCGGCTCCGGCTATGACCGGTCCACGGTAGCGCGAGACCAGCTTCGCCCGGTCGGGATCATCCTCGGTCCAGGTCAGGTGCAGGCGGACCATGCCCTTGACGCAGGCCTCCGGGTCGCCGGCGTTCTCGCGGTAGAGGTCGATGGTGAGCTGCTGGTACTCCTCCAGCGCCGCCAGCACTTCCTCGACCGGCAATTCTTCACTCATACCCACGAGTATGCCTCATGGCGCATGTAAGATCTCCGCCGTGATCGAGATCAACGGGCAGTCAAACGAGTCGATAGTCCTCGAGGGAGAGTGGTTCGAGAAGCTTCGCGGGGGCGAGTCAAAAACCAGGGTTCCGGCAGCGAAATTCATCTCCGTTGATTTGCAGGAGATCGAACGCCGCAAGAAACTCTTCGGTGGAGAAAAGGAAAGGCTGGTCCAGGCAACTTTCCAGTTTGAAGGCGGTCCCTTCGTCGGATTCATCACTGCTGCCGAAAAGCGCGAAAAAGTGAATGAGATAGTCGCCGGACTCGAACGGGCCCGGGACGCCGCGAGCTGATCCCGCGGTCGCCCATCAGGCCGCTTCGGCCTGGCGGTCGACCAGCATCCGCCGGATGTGGTCCTGGTCGAGATTCGCCTCTTCGGTCGTGGCGATGAAGTCCTCGAGCACCGCGATGAAACGATCCGGGTCGTCGTTGAAGGGGAAGTGCCCGGCCCCGGGGAAGATTTCGAGCCTGCTGCCCGGCATCAACTCGTGGGCGAGATCGGCGTGGGAGGGGGGAATGATCCGGTCGCGGTCACCCCAGACGATCATCGAAGGGATATCGGCGGTGAGATAGAGCCGATCGGCAGCCGAGACCCGCTGGCCGCTCGGGTCGATCACCGAGCGCACCGTGTGGACGAAAGCCCGACGCGCGTCGGCCTTGGTCAGTGATGCAAACCCCTCGGCCACACCCTCGACGTCGGCGCTCCCGTGAAGGCCGATCCCGGCAAAGAAGTTCCGCACCTTGAGGCCGGCGTCATGGAGCGTCGGGGTGAAGAGCAGTGGCAGTACGAACTCGGCGCCGGGAAGGGCGGCGGCACGAAGGACCGGATTGACCTCGCGGCCGATGCCGCCGCTGTCGACCAGCACCAGCCGGGAGATGAGATCCGGAAACTGGTACGCGAACTGCATGGCGATCCCGCCACCGAGCGAGTGCCCGACCACCGTGACCTTGGGAACTTCGAGGGCGACGAGCAGGTCGCGCATCCCGCTGGCGTAGGCACCGAGCGAGTAATCGCCCTGTGGCTTGGAGGAGCGGCCGTGACCGAGCAGGTCGGGGGCGATCACCGTGTGCCGCGCAGCCAGGTCCGGCATGACCGATTTCCAGGTGCGTGAACTCGAAGTGATGCCGTGGACCAGGAGGACCGGTGGTCCCTGTCCCATCTTGTGGAATGTGACCGGCTGGCCGTGAATCTCGATCGTTTGGCGTACCGTCATGTTCCCAGTATCCCCGATCAAGTCTTCTGGCGGGTGAGCATCGACACAGAAGCCGGTTT
>JAEYSQ010000096.1 GCA_023434465.1 Actinomycetes bacterium | reverse complement strand
ACGATCAAGAGGAGCGCTCCGGCCCAGGCCCGTTCGATGTAGGCCTCGGGCGGAACGCCGGGAAACTTGTACTGCTCGTAGACGAAGACCGGCAGGTTTGCCATGCGGCCGTCGAAGGGGTTCATGTTCATCGAATCGATCGACCCGGTGGTGATCAGCAGCGGTGCCGTTTCACCGATCACCCGGGCGACCGCCAGCATGCATCCGGTGACGATCCCGGCCAGCGCGGTCGGCAACACGACCCGCAGCACGGTCAGCCACTTGGGAACGCCGAGCGCGTAGGAGGCCTCCCGCAGCGAGTTCGGAACCACGCGCAGCATCTCTTCGGCCGAGCGGATCACGATCGGGACCATCAGCACCGCCAGCGCCACCGACCCCATCACTCCGAGCCGGATTCCCGGCCCAAAGAAGAGGGCGAACAGCGCGAAGGCGAAGAGTCCGGCAACGATCGAGGGGATTCCCATCATCACGTCGACGAAGAATGTGATCGCCCGCTTGAGCCGGCCCTTGCCGTACTCGACCAGGTAGATCGCGGCCAGGACGCCGACCGGGACTGCGGCCAGGGTCGCGAGCGCAGTGATGATGAAGGTGCCCCACATCGCGTGTAAGGCGCCGCCTCCATCGGCCAGCACTCCCCTCATCGAGGTGCTGAGGAACTCGTAGTCGAAACGGGCGAGCCCTTCCGAGACCACCGTGTAGACAAGGGAAAGCAAAGGCACCATCGCCAGGGCGAAGACCTCGACGACGACCACGGTCATCACCCGGTCGAGCGCTCGCCGGCGCCCTTCGACCGCCAGCGACCAGGCTGAGATCGCGAGCAGACTGATCAACCCGGTGATCAGCAGCCAGACAAAGGGACTGAGGCCCAGCGCGAAGCAGAGGACCGCCGAAGCGCTTCCCGCGGCAGCGCCGGTGATCAGGCCTGCCCGGGGCGGCAGGACACCCGAGCCTTCCCCGAGTGGTAGCGAAGCCGCGTTACCGGCCACCGAGGGCCTCCCTTCGGCTGATGATGGCCCGGGCGGCCATGTTGACGACCAGGGTGATCGCGAACAGGACGAGACCGGTGGCGATCAGAACGTTTACGGAGAGTCCCGAAGATTCGGGGAACTGCAGGGCGATGTTGGCCGCGATCGTCGAGGGATTCTCGGAACTGATCAGGTTGAAGGTCACCGCGCCGGAGACCGAGAGAATGATCGTCACCGCCATGGTCTCGCCGAGGGCCCGGCCGAGACCGAGCATCGAACCGGCGACCACGGCCGAGCGGCCGAAGGGAAGGACGACCATGCGGATCATCTCCCAGCGGGTGGCGCCAAGCGCGAGCGCGCTCTCCTGGAGACCCTTGGGGGTCTGCTGGAAGACCTCGCGGGCGACGGCGCTGATGATCGGCAGGATCATCAGGGCAAGCACGAAGCCGGCGACCAGCATCGTGCGGCCCGTGGTCGAAGCCGGCCCTTCGAAGAGCGGAATGAAACCGAGGTTGTCGGCCAGCCACTCGGTGACTGGAACCGAAGCCGGTCCGAGGACGGCGATTCCCCAGATGCCGTAGATGATGCTCGGGATCGCGGCCAGCAGGTCGGTCAGGTAGGAGATCGACATCGAGAGCGGCCGCGGTGCCAAGTGGCTGGTGAACAGTGCCACCGCGATCGCCATCGGCACCGCGATCACGATTGCGATCGTGGCCGAGAACACCGTGCCGAAGACCAGTGGCCAGATGTACTTGAGGAGGGTCTCCCCATTCGGCAGGTCGGCTACGGGAGCGGTGATCGCGGGCCAGGCCTCGCTGATCAGGAAGGCCGCGACCCCGGCGAGCACGACCAGGATCGTCACGCCGGCGGCGGTAGCGAGACCGGAAAAAGCCCGGTCGCCGAAGCGACGGCCGGGCTGGCCACCTTTGGGGTTTTGTTCGGGTGTCGTTGTGCCGGCGTTCAAGTCTGTGTTTCCAGAGGTGCTGCGGGACCGGGCTTCAGGCTTCCCGCGGCGGCCATGCAGCCGCCGCGGGATTCACCTGTGTCTGCCCGTTCCGGCTCAGTTGGCCTGGATCGCCTCCTCTGCGGGGGTGATCAGGTCGCGGAGCTTGTCCGAGATCGGCGCGGAGCCGGCCGCGGAAGCAGCTGCTTCCTGGCCTTCTTCGCTGATGATGAAGCTGTAGAAGGCCTTGACCAGGGCCGCTTCATCGGCGTTGTCGTAGCTGGTGCAGGCCATCTCGTAGGAGACCAGCGAGATCGGGTAGATGCCATCGGCGGTGGTGTCGCGAGCGAGCTCGTACGCAAAGACGTACTCGCCCTGACCCTCGACCCGCTGCGAGACATCGACGATCTGCGCGGCGGCTTCCGAGGAAGGGGCGACGAACTCGTCGCCGACTCCGACATTGACCGTGCCGAGGTCACCGACCTGACTGAGGTCCGCGTAACCGATCGTGCCGCTGCCGGCGTTGATCGCGCTGATCACGCCCGAGGTGCCGTTGGCGGCTTCGCCGCCCTTGACCGGCCAGTAACCGTCGACCTCGAAGGGCCAGTCCTTCGGAGCCACCTGCGAAAGGTAGTCGACGAAGTTCTCGGTCGTGCCCGACTCGTCAGAGCGGTGGACCACGGTGATGCGGGTGTCCGGGAGTTCGGCGTCCGGGTTCTCGGCGGCTATCGCCTGGTCGTTCCAGTTTTCGATCTTGCCGGACATGACCTTGGCCAGCGTGCTCGGCGAAAGGTTCAGCTCTTCGACACCGTCAACGTTGTAAGCGACGGCAATCGGCGAGATGTAGACCGGGATCTCGATGTAATCACCCGGGGCGCAGCGCTTGGCCACGTCGGCGAGTTCGTCCTCGTCCATGGTCGAGTCGGTGCCGCCGAAGCTGGTACCGCCGGCGATGAACTGCTCACGGCCGCCACCGGATCCAACCGGGTCGTAGGAGATGGTCGCGTCAGGATTGTCGTCCTGGAACGCCGCGATCCAGCCGTTCATGGCTGCTTCCTGCGAGCTGGCGCCGGCGCCGGCGATCTCGCCCGAAACGGCCGATCCGCTATCGCCACCGCTAGATTCGCTGTCGCCACATGCGGCCACACCCAGCGCGAGGGCCAGGGTGAGGGGGACCGCGATAAGCCACTTCTTCAGTTTCAAGATTTCCTCCATTTTGGGTTTCTTAAAGGGGGGTTGCGCAGTAATGAAGGTCAGTCAACAAGGGCCGCTGAAGCTCGGTGTTACTTCCCTGTGAAAGTCGTGAAAAAAGTCTTGACCGTCAGGCGGCAAGCCGTTTCGGCGAGAAGCAGTAACCGAATCCGATGTGCGTCTGGATGAAGTTCCAGTGCGGTAGCGAGGCCTCCAGCTTGTGCCTCAGCTTGGATACGTAGACGTCAACCGAACGGTCGTGCTCGGGCATCTCGCCACCCCAGACCAGGTCGTAGACCTCTTCCCGGGTGACCACCTGTTCCGGTCGGCTCGCCAGAGCCGCGAGCAGATGGAACTCACGCACGGTGAGCATCA
>JAEYSQ010000087.1 GCA_023434465.1 Actinomycetes bacterium | reverse complement strand
CCCGGACGAGGAGCTGATCTGGCAGGACCCGATCCCGGCGGTCGAACACGAGCTGATCGACGAGGTCGACAGGGCCGCGCTGAAGGAGAAGATCCTCGGTACCGGGCTTTCGATTTCGCAGCTGGTCTCCGCTGCCTGGGCCGCGGCCGGCTCCTACCGCTCGAGTGACATGCGCGGCGGCGCCAACGGCGGCCGCATCCGGCTCGAGCCGCAGAAGAGCTGGGCGGTGAACGACCCGGCCAACCTGGCCACGGTCATCACTGCCCTGGAAGGCATCCAGGCCGAGTTCAACGAAGCCAACGACTCGAAGCAGGTGTCGTTCGCCGACCTGATCGTCCTCGCCGGCAGCGTCGCAGTCGAGGAGGCCGCCAGAAGGGCCGGACATGAAGTCGCCGTTCCGTTCACCCCGGGCCGTGGCGACGCGACCCAGGAGCAGACCGACGTCGAATCGTTCAACTGGATGGAACCCAAGGTCGACGGTTTCCGCAACTACGACAACGGCAAGAACGCGCTGCCGGCCGAGTACCTGCTGCTCGACCGGGCCAACCTGCTCGGCCTGTCCGCGCCGGAGATGACCGTCCTGGTCGGTGGCCTCAGGGTGCTCGGAGCCAACACCGGCGGTTCCAGCCACGGTGTCCTGACCGAGAACCCGGAGACCCTCACGAACGATTTCTTCGTGAACCTCCTCGCGTTCGAGCGGAACTGGAAGCCGGCCGACAAGGACTCGACCACCTTCGAGTCCGCCAACGGCTGGACCGGAACCCGGGTCGACCTGGTCTTCGGCTCGAACTCGGAACTCCGCGCTCTCGCCGAGGTCTACGCCTCAAGTGACGGCAAGGAAAAGTTCGTTTCCGACTTCATCGCCGCCTGGACCAAGGTGATGAACGCGGACCGCTTCGACCTCGCCTAGGCGAAGTCCGCAGGTAAGCAAAAAGGCCCCGCTCCGGCGGGGCCTTTTTGCTGCCCTTTACTCAACTTCGCGCCGGCCGCGGGCAGGTCCAGTCGCCGCGAAACGCCTCGCCACCGTCCGGCGAAACCAGGCCGTGCGGGCGAGCAGGACGGCGGCACCGATTCCGAGCGAGTCGATCGCCACGTCGACCGGACTGCCGTGGCGTCCTTCGACGAAGGACTGGTGGTACTCGTCGCTGACCGCGAAAAGAAACGAGATCACGGCGGCCAGAGCCAGTGGCCGGCCACTCACCGGTGCAAGGGCCCGCCACCACAGAAGCGTCAACAGTCCGTAGGCACTCAGGTGGGCGAGCTTCCGCAGGACCAGGTCCCAGAACCCGAGGCCGGTCGAAAGGTCGGGCTGCGCGGAAAGGGCGAAGATCACCGCCATCAGCGCCAGCGGCGGCAGGAAGTTGAGGAGCAGCTTCGGCACGGACCGGTCCGAAGGGGTCACATTCCTTCGATCGGCGGAATCAGGCCGAGCTGCTCGAGCAGGCCGAGGGCGTCGTAGTGGACCCATGATTCGACGATCTTCCCGCCGCTGATCCGGTTGATGTCGGTTCCCGTGTAGCTGATCTCCCGACCGCTCGGCTCGACCCCGAGGAACCGTCCGCGATGGGTGCCGCGGGCCGAGAAGCGGGTCATGACCAGATCCCGTTCGGCCATCACTTCCTCAACCTCGTAACGAAGGTCGGGGAAGGCAGCCCGGAAGCTTGCGACGGCGTCCCGGATCCCTTGCGGCCCGACCACGGTGCCCGGTTCCGGACCTCGCGAAGCGTGATCCACGTAGTCGGGGGCGTACAGCTGGTCGGCCAGCTCGAGTCGTCCCTGACCCCACATTTCTTCCAGGACGCGGCGACCGATCTCACGGTTTTCCGTCAGTGGTCCCGGATCATCAACGCCGCTCCCGTTGTTCATGCCCCCGAGCATAGAGCGGGAATGGTCCCGGTTTGTCGATCGTGGCCGAAGCGGTTAGTGTCGAATCATGAGCGAGGCAGAGATCAAGCCTCCGGTCGCAGCTGGAAACGAAGAGGCCGTACGGGCATGGGACACGGTCCTGTACGAGCGGTGGAAACGAAACCGCTCGATCTATGTCACCAGCCTCCAACAGGTCTCCGACGAACTCTTCGAGCAGGCACCGCCCCCGGCGGGCGGACGCTGCATCGACATCGGTTGCGGATTCGGAGACACCACGCAGCGGATGGCCGAACTTGTCGGAGAAGAAGGGTTCGCCCTGGGCACGGATTCGTCACCCCATTTCATTGCCGACGCCCGGCGTGAGGCGGCCGAGGCCGGGATTCGAAACATCGAGTTCGAGGTGATCGATACCCAGGTGGCGGAGTGGGACCCGATCTACGACTACGCGTTCTCGCGGATGGGGACTCAATTCTTCATCGCTCCGGTTCCAGCCATGCGGGCGATCCGTTCTGCTCTCAAGCCGGGCGGTGAACTGAACAAGATCTGCTGGCGTCGCAAGGACGAAAGCCCGATCTTCATCGAAACCGAACGCATAGCCGAGCGTTTCCTATCCCGCCCGGAAGAGCACGATTTCGACACCTGCGGCCCCGGTCCGTTCTCACTCGGCAATCCGGATACCTGTCGAGGCATCCTCGAAGCTGCCGGCTTCGAAGACATCGAACTGACGGCCCGGGACTTCGATTACCACCTCGGCCGGGACCTTGACGAGGCGATCGACGGACTGCTGGCGATCGGTCCGGCGGCCGAACTGGTCCGGATCAACGGTGACCACGGTGAAAGCAAACGACCCGAGATCGCCGCGGCCCTCGCCGAGCACATGTCGGACTGGCAGCAGGACGACGGCACCGTGGTAGGTCGTGGATCCGTCTGGATGGTCTCCGCTCGAAACCCTGGCTAGCGGCCCGGCACTGCCGCCCGCCGGTCAGGCCTCCAGGCGACCGTCGGTGATGTGCACGGTGCGGTCCGCGTACTTGGTGATGCGGTCATCGTGGGTGACGATGATCGCCGCGGTGCCACGCGACTTCATTTCTTCCCGGATCAGTTCGACCATCTGTTCACCTAGCTTTGTGTCCAGAGCGGAAGTCGGTTCGTCGAAAAGGACGAGGGCCGGATCATTCATCAGCGATCGGCCGATCGCGACCCTCTGTTTCTGGCCGCCGGAAAGCTGCGAGGGCAGGTTGCCCGCCCGGTCCTCGAGACCGAGTTCCTCAAGCAGCTGGTCGGCTCGCTGGTTGGCTTGCTTGCGATCTCGCGAGCTGATTTCGTCGACCACCAGCAGGTTCTCCCGGGCGGTAAGGAACGGGATCAGGTTGACCGTCTGGAAGACGAACCCGACCGAGTCCCGCCGGAACGCTGTCAATTCCTTGGCGGAGTAATCCGAGATGTCCTTTCCACCGACCACGACCTTGCCTTCGGTCGGGGAGAGGATCCCGCCGGCGATCGAGCAAAGCGTGGTCTTGCCGGAACCGGACGGTCCCACCAGGGCGATGATCTCATCGGCGGCGACGGTCAGCTCGGCGTGGTCGAGCGCCACGACCTCTTCGTCGGCGACTTCGTAAACCTTCCGCACTCCCTCCATCACCAGGGCCGGGGTTGATTCTGTGTCGACCGCGCCGGATGCGGAATCTTCGTCTGTTCTTGGTTCGGTCATCGTTCCTCCGGATTGTCGGTCAAAAGAAGTTTCACTGGCCGCCGCCGATCGCCTGGGCGGGATCAACCTTGAGCACCCGGCGGAGCGAGAACCCGCAGCCGATCACCGCGGCAAACAGGAGAAAGAACGTGCTCCCGGCAATTCTTCCCCCGGTGGCGATGAACGGGATCGAACCCTCCGGGATTACCGCCGCGAGAGCCAGGGCGGCGATCCCGCCGATCGCCGAGGCGATCAGGGTGACGATCACCGCCTGCAACAGCACCCCGGCGAAAAGTGTCCGCGATTTCGCCCCCAGCGCTTTGAGAACGCCGTAGAGGCCGATCCGCTCGACCGTGATCAGGGCGAAGAAGAGGGCCACCACGATGATTGCGATTAGAACCGTGAGGCCAATTATCTGGTTGAAGACGCGTTCTTGCGACTCGACTCCGGGCAGGGCCTTGATCGCTTCGTCCTCGGTCAGGCTCGAGGTGCTCTCGCCGGTCGCCTCGTCGACGCGGCCAGCTAGATCGGCTGCGCTCGCCCCGGCCGTCTGGATGACCAGCGCCTGGCTGACCCCTGGCGCGACTATCGCATCGGGACGGTTCTCGTTCTGGACCTTTCGCCAGGTCTCAAGCGACGCCCAGAGTGAACTTTGTCCGGCGTACCGGGTGTCGCTCACGAAGCCGGTCACCTTGATCGGGCTGCGGGCCGGACCGACCCGGATCACGTCACCTTCCTCGACCCCTTCGGCTTTCAACGTGTCATCAGCCCAGGCTTCACCGAACCTGGTCGGCGTTTCAGGGAGACCGGCCGATGCTGCTTCGTAGCCGAACAGAACCACCGGAACCAGGTCGCGGGGACCTTTCCCTTCGATCCGGCCGCCGAGCTGAACGCTGCCTAGTTCACCGACCGTCTCGACGCCTTCGACCTGCTCGACCTTGCGGCGCTGGTCGGGTTCGATCCGGCTGCGGACCAGTGAGTCCTGGGAGGTCGCGGAGTAAACGATCAGGTCAGCCTGCTGGGCCCGGATCGCTCCGGTGTTGCCAGCGGTCAAACCGTCCAGCAGACCGCCGAGGAACATCAGCAGGATCGCAATCAGCGTGAGGATCACGGTGGCCACCCCGAATCGGCCGGGACGACGTCGAAGTTCCTTCAGCGCGAGACTCACCGCCCGCCCTCCCCGGTCGTCGCTTCGATCGGGTCGATGGCCAGCACCCGCCGGGCGGCGACCAGCGCGCTCAGCAGGCCCAGCACGAGCAGGATCACCGACCAGGTAACCACGGCGGCCGGGTCGAATCCCAGTTGGACCTCGCCGAGCTGCGCCTGCGATAGCGGCGTGTAGAGCGCGATACCTACCGCGAGTCCACCGCCGATCACCAGCACCACCTGGAACAACAACGAGCGGACCAGCAGGCCCGACTGCGCCCCAACCGCCCGGAGCAGCGTCAACGAGGCGGATTTCTGGAGGGTGATG
>JAEYSQ010000078.1 GCA_023434465.1 Actinomycetes bacterium | reverse complement strand
CGCCCCCCGGCCGGACCTGGCGCCCGGACGGGGGCCGTTTTTTTGCCTTTCTCAGACCTCGATCTCGTACTCGAGCCAGGTGGACTTGTGGGCGCCGGTCGAGTCGTAGAGACGCTGCGCGGTGTGGTTATCCGGCGCGGTCGCCCAGGAGAGGTGGGAAGCGCCCCAACGGCGGGCAAGCTCGACCCCGGCGTCGATCAGGGCGCGGCCGGTGCCCTGGCCGCGGGTGGCCTCGGTCACGTAAAGGTCGTTCATCAGCACGATGTCGGTCGCTGTCAGCGAACTCTTGTGGCGATAAAAACAGCCGAAGCCGACCGGATCCTCACCGTCGAAGGCTCCGAGCAGCCACCCATCCGCGGTACCAGCGACGTCCCGGGTCCCGACAAAACGAGAGAAGAAATCACGGTTCCGCTCGGGGTCGATCTCCTCGACCTCGTAGAACTCCTGGTAGAGCACGAACAGCGGCTCGAAAAGCGGGAACTCGTCTCTGGTCACTGGCCTGATCTCGGTCATGGATCTAACCTACCTGCAGGCGTTATTGCCTTTGAAGGGGTGGGGCCCGGGTCGGAGTAGGAAGGGTCAACGTCGTCTGCGTCCGGAGTGTTGCGGCCGCGGCGGCGCTTCTTCTAGAGTGGGACAAGGCGAGCCCATTCACGACCCCGGAGGGTAGATGGCCGGTCCGACCGACAGCAACGAGCAACTTCTCTGCAGCTTCTGCGGGAAATCGCAGCGCCAGGTGAAGAAGCTGATCGCCGGCCCGGGCGTCTACATCTGCGACGAGTGCATCGATCTCTGCAACGAGATCATCGACGAGGAGTCGGTTTCCGCGGCGGCCCCGGCCGGGCTCGACCTCGACCGACTGCCCCGCCCGCAGGAGATCAACTCGGTGCTCGACGAGTACGTGGTCGGCCAGGAAACCGCCAAGCGCGCCCTTGCGGTCGCCGTCTACAACCACTACAAGCGGGTCCGCATGGCCGAAGATGGCGACGGTGAGGTCGAGCTCCAGAAGTCGAACATCATGTTGCTCGGCCCGACCGGCTGCGGCAAGACACTGCTCGCCCAGACCCTGGCTCGCATCCTCAACGTCCCCTTCGCGATCGCTGACGCGACCGCGTTGACCGAGGCCGGCTACGTCGGCGAGGACGTCGAGAACATCCTGCTCAAGCTGATCCAGGCCGCCGACTATGACGTCGCCAAGGCCGAGACCGGAATCATCTACATCGACGAGATCGACAAGATCACCCGCAAAGCAGACAACCCCTCGCTGACCCGTGACGTCTCCGGCGAGGGTGTCCAGCAGGCCCTGCTCAAGATCCTCGAGGGAACGACCGCTTCGGTCCCGCCGCAGGGCGGCCGCAAGCATCCGCACCAGGAATTCCTGACCATCGACACGACCAACATCCTCTTCATCTGCGGCGGCTCATTTGCCGAGCTGGAGAAGGTGATCGAACGCCGGGTCGACAACAAGGGGATCGGTTTCGGCGCCGTGGTCAGCGAGGAAGGCCACGAAGATCCGGGCGAGCTCTTCGAGCAGGTGCTGCCGGAAGACCTGGTCGAGTACGGCCTGATCCCGGAGTTCATCGGGCGACTCCCGGTAGTAGCCGCACTCCATCAACTTGATCAGGCCGACCTGGTCCGCATCCTGACCGAACCCAAGCACGCCTTGACCCGGCAGTTCCAGCGTTTCTTCGAGTTCGACGACATCGAGCTGGTCTTCGCCGAGGACTCGCTCGAAGCGATCGCCGACAAGGCGCTGGCCCGCCAGACCGGGGCCCGGGGGCTTCGCTCGATCATCGAGGACTCTCTGCTCGACGTTCAGTTCGAACTCCCTTCGCGCGAAGACGTGAGCAAGTGCGTCGTCACGCGGGAGTCGATCGAGAAGGGCCAGGCACCGATGCTGGTCACCGGTCCCAGTCTCGCGGCCGACCCTCACGACGAAGACGTCTTCGGCGACGAGCAGACCGCCTAGGGGCAGGTTTCCGTCGGCGGGATAATGTCCTCGTGGCAATCCCGCTGCTCGACAAGGAAGCGCAGGGACTCCGTGTGGCCTGGGGCGGCCACGCGACGGTCCTGATCGAGCTGGACGGAGTGCGGATAGTGACCGACCCGGTTCTCCGGAACCGGGTGGTCCATCTCCGGCGGCACGTTCCGGACCCCGGTCAGGACTTCGTCAACGGGATCGACGCGATCCTGATTTCGCATCTTCATTTCGACCACCTCGACCTGCCGACCCTGAAGCGCTACGACCCGAACACAAAGGTGATCGTCCCCGCCGGGGGAGGGGCGATGATCCGCCGGGCCGGCTTCGGCAACGTGGTCGAAATGCGGGCCGGCGAGGAAACCGGGGTCGGCGGGGTGAAGGTGCTGGCCGTGAACGCCGAGCATGATGGCCGCCGGCATCCGCTCGGCGCCGAGGCCGATGCGCTCGGGTATGTGATCGCCGGCAGCCGGAAGGTCTACTTCGCCGGCGACACCGACGTCCATTCCGGGTTGCCGGAAGTCACCGAGCAGGCCGGGCGGCTCGAGATCGCCCTGCTTCCGATCTGGGGCTGGGGACACAAGCTCGGTCCGGGCCACATGGATCCGCGCGGTGCGGCCGAGGCTGCGGCGATGCTGCAGCCGGCCCTGACCGTGCCGATCCATTGGGGCACCTACTTTCCGATCGGGATGAAGGGCATTCGCGGACGGCTGCTGGAAAAACCGGTAATCGCCTTCGACCGGCAGATGATCGAGATCGCACCGGGACTCGACTCGATGGTGCTCAGGCCGGGTGAATCCCTGAGCCTGCCGTCTGGTCCGGCAGCCAGCTCTTGAGCACCCGGTGTACCTCTTCGGCCCCGCCCACCGGGTCGTCGGGCCCCCGCAGGGCGGCCGGGTGAAGCACGAAGGGAAAAGACTGGGGGCCGCCCATGCCTCCATGGGAGCCGACCAGTTCCTCGAAGGCCGCCACCTCGTCCATCGCCTGCCACCAGGTGCTGTTGACCATGATGTCCGGACAGTTCGAAAAGCGATGGGTCCTCAGCACGTGGGTCGCCGCATTCGGACCGAAGGGCGCCAGGGGGTCGATTCCTTCGATCTCGCCGGTTTCGATCCAGTGGGCGCCATCGGCGCCGAGGGCGACACCGCCTCGTTCGGAGTCGACCATCAGAAAACCGATCCCGGGGTGGTTGCGTAGGGCGTCGAGCAGTTCCGGATAGAGCTGGTCGATCCGCTCAAGGGTCAGCCGTCCCGGCTCGCGGGGGAAGGTGATCAGTCCGAGGCAGCCGGATGCCATGACGGAGAGCTCGGGGACCGGGGTGCCGTTGCTGCCGTTTCGGGGTCGATCCGGGTCGCCGTGGAGACCGATGTCGTCGCGATTCGTGTCTCGCTTTGCGATTGCGGTGGCGGCACTGCCGACCGCGCCGTCTTCGTGGCTGGCTTCCTCGGCGCTGGCCGAAATGTAGGCCCGGGGGTTCTGCTCCCCTTCTTCCCCGATCGTGACCGCCTGCTTGCCGGTGGCCTCTTCGACGACCTGCTCGAGGGTCACTCCGTAGCGCTGGAGGAACGTGGCGCCCTGGGACTGGCCGTGATCGGAAAGCACGACCAGGTGGTAGGGACGGGGTGCGTCGGCCACCACCCGCCGGATCCGGTCGATCTCCCGGTCGACCTTGCTCAGCGCAAAAAGCGACTCCGGACGCTCGATGCCGGAGTGGTGGGCAACTTCGTCGTAGGCGAGAAAAGTCGTGTAGATCGAGGGCCGGCCGGCGAGGATGTCCCCGACTACGGCCGCGACCTGAAGGTCGAGCTGAATCACCGTTGCCCAGGCCCGCATCACCGCATAGACCCGGGAACGACCGATCTTCGGTTCGATCCCGGTCCTCTCCTGGCGTTGGTTGTCCCGTCGCTCACGAGCGATCTCGGCGATCGAGTTGATCGCGGTCTTGATCACCCCGTAGGGACGAGCGAAGTAGGCGGCGTAATCCTGGCCGATCTTGCCCCGGGGCTTCATCACCGTGCTCATCGTCAACAACGAGTGCGGCGCATCACCGGAGAGAATGTTGGCCCGGCTGGCCCCGTCGGCACTGAGCAGTCCCTGACCGTCGGACTGCCGGGCTTCCATCTCGGCGGCGTCTTTCGGGTGATTGGTGACCAGCGCCCGGCCGGTCTCCTTCTCCCACCAGCGAAAGGCCGGCATGTCGTGATTGTTGCCGTGAAGGATCCCGGCCTGGCAGGCCCCGGTCTGCGAGGACCAGTCTGTTTCCCAGCTTTGCAGACAGTGGCTCCCCTCGCGGATCCAGGAAGCCATTGCCGGAGCGCTGCCGTTGGTCATCGCCCGCCTGAGTACATCGTGTGCGAGTCCGTCGATCTCGAGAAAGACGATCCCGGGCACGTCACTCTCGATCACCTGCCCCCGACGCTTCAACTGGGACCTGACCACGTTGTAGTACCAGGTGCTGTCCTCGTCGATCGCAAAAAGCGAGGAGAAGAGCGAGGTAAGGATCGCCAGCGCGAAGGAGATCGCGACCCCTTCGCCGATCCCGTCGATCCGTACCCAGGGCATCGCGACGAGGGCGAGACCGACCAGCAGCGCGTTCAGGAAGAGCCCCCAAAGCCCCAACGTCAAGACGCTCAACTTCAGGGTGAAACGGGAGAGGACCGGCCAGATCAACGCGTTGACCAGACCGACCCCGAGCGCGGTCGGCAGGGCCGCAAAGTCGCCGTGCATGTCGAAACCGGGAAGCGCAGCCTCGATCAACAGCAACGCCAGGGCATCGACCAGGACCACCGCAAGGACGCGCCAGGTCAGCCGCCACGGGCGGCGGTGCGTCTGCGGCCGGTTCAGTCCCTCCATCGGCCGAACTCTCTCAGAGAGGGCGGTTGCCATGTGCCCAATGTCAGGTATCTGGCTGCCAGCGAAGCGTTCGGCTGGGCACCCTCAATAAGATCGGCGGACCTTGGACGAAGCGGCCCGAAAGAAGCTGGAAGAGACCACCCGGTGGGAACCCGCCGAGACCGAAGCGCGGCTTTTCGCCGAGTGGATGGAGGGCGGCTACTTTCACCCCGAGGCGACCGGTACGGCGGAAGAGAATTACTCGATCGCGATCCCGCCGCCGAACGTGACCGGCGTCCTCCACATGGGTCACGCCCTCAACGGCTCGATGCAGGACGCGCTGATCCGCATGAACCGGATGAGCGGCAGGAACACGCTCTGGATTCTCGGCATGGACCACGCCGGCATCGCCACCCAGACCGTGGTCGAGAAGAAGCTGAAATCAGAGGGCATCAGCCGTCACGAAATCGGTCGCGAAGCCTTCACCGAGAAGGTCTGGGAGTGGAAAGAGCAGTACGGCGGCTCGATCCGCGAGCAGTACCAGCGGCTCGGCGCCTCGGTCGACTACGAACGTGAACGGTTCACGCTCGACGACGGATACGCCCGCGCGGTCCGCAAGGTCTTCACCGCCCTGTACGAAAAGGGCTACATCTACCGCGACAACTACATGGTCAACTGGGATCCCGGCTCGCAGTCGGCGATCTCCGACCTGGAGGTAGTGAACGAAGAGCGGACCGACACTCTTTACTCGGTCGACTATCCGGTCGAGGACAGCGAGCGGGTCCTGACCGTCGCCACGGTCCGGCCGGAGACCATGATGGCCGACACCGCGGTCGCGGTGAACCCGGACGACGAGCGTTACAGGGACCTGATCGGCGGCCACTGCATCCTGCCCCTGGTCGGTCGGCGACTGCCGATCATCGCCGACGATCACGTCGACGTCGAGTTCGGGACCGGCGCCCTGAAGATCACCCCCGGCCATGACGTCAACGACTTCGAAATCGGCCGCCGGCACGGACTGGAGGAGATCTCGGTGATCGGCGAGGACGGGCGCATGACCGCGATGGCGGGCGAGCGCTTCGAGGGGATGACCGTCTCCGAGGCGCAGGTCGAGGTCGTAAAGGCTTTGAAGGAAGAGGGTGCCCTGAGCGGCGAGGAGGAGTACGTGCACTCGGTTCCCTTCTCCGAGCGTTCGGGCGAGCGGATCGAACCGCTGATCTCGCTGCAGTGGTTCTGCCAGATGGACGAGTTGGCCAAGCCCGCGATCAAGGCGGTCGAGGAAGGCCGGGTCAACATCGCCCCCGAGCAGTGGACCCGGGTTTATCTCAACTGGATGAACGAGATCCGGCCCTGGTGCGTTTCGCGCCAGCTCTGGTGGGGCCACCGGATTCCGGTCTGGTATCGCGGCGAGGAGACCTACGTCGGCGAGACCGAACCCGAAGGTGAGGGCTGGGTCCAGGAAGAGGACGTCCTCGACACCTGGTTCTCTTCGGCGATCTGGCCCTTCGCGACTCTCGGCTGGCCCGAGGACACGGCGGAACTCAAGGCCTTCTACCCGACCGACTTCCTGACCACGGCCCGGGAGATCCTCTTCCTCTGGGTCGCCCGGATGATCATGACCGGCATCGAGTTCGCCGATGACGTGCCCTTCAAGGATGTCTACGTCCACTCGGTGATCCAGGCGAGGGACGGCCGCCGCATGTCGAAGAGCCTCGGTACCGGCATCGATCCACTTCAGGAGATCGACGAACACGGCGCCGACGCGCTCCGCTTCGGTCTGCTCGCGATGTCCTCGACCCAGGACGTGCGCTACTCGGATGCCAAGGTCCAGCAGGGCCGTGACCTCGCGACCAAGCTCTGGAACGCCTCGCGGCTGATCCTGCTCAACACCGAGGCGCCCGAGGACCGGACGGTCCCGGCCGATCCGATCGCCCTCGAGGACCGCTGGATCCTGTCCCGTCTCGAATCGACCATCGAGACCTACACCCGGCTGGTCAGGGAGTACGACTTCGCCCACGCCGCCCAGGAGCTCTACTCGTTCGTTTTCTCCGATCTATGCGACTGGTATCTGGAGATCGCCAAGCCACGGATCTATGACGGGGACCCCGAGGTCGCCCAGGTTCTGCTCCACACCCTCGAACGGACACTTTCCCTGGCCCACCCCGTGATGCCGTTCGTGACCGAAGCGATCTGGGAGTACCACCCGTACCGCGATGGGCACCTCGTCGTGCATCCCTTCCCGGAATCCGATTCATCGCGAATCAGCGAAACCGTCGAATCCGAGGTCGGTGCCGCGATCGGACTGACCCGCCAATTCCGCGGCTGGCGGGACATGGCCGGTGTGCCGCCGAAAATCGTGCTTGGCGCGGAGGGCGAAGCGTCAACCGTCCCTGAGTTCGTTTCCCGACTTGGTCGAATCGAGATCGGCCCCGGTGAGGGCGAAATCGTGGCGACAGTTTCCGGCTTCGGGATCCGCGCGACGGACGAACTCGACATGGAGGCGGTGAGCGCCAGGATCGAGGCTCGCAGAAGCAAGGTCGAGGCCGAGCTGAAGAAAATCGAAGGCAAGCTCGAAAACCAGCGCTTCGTCGAGAATGCGCCGGCCGACATCGTCGCCGAGGAGCGCGGAAAAGCCGAACGGCTCCGGCTCGAGCTGGCCGAACTGGGCTGAGCCCGGTCCGATGTCCGGACCCGACTTCAACTCCGAGGCTTTCCTCAACTCCCTCGAGCCGATCGGTTGGAAGCTGGGGCTGGAACGGATGGAGCTGCTCAGCGAAGAACTGGGGCGGCCCCAGGACAGCTTCGCGACAATCCACGTAGTCGGGACCAACGGAAAATCGTCGGTCTCGAGAATGATCAGCGCGATCTGTGAAGCGCACGGATACAGGGCTGGTGCGTCACTTTCACCGCACCTGGCGCGTTGGTCGGAACGGGTCGTCGTCTCGGGCCGGGAGGCGCCGGATCTCTTCGCGGCCTCGGTGCGCCGGAGTGCCGAAGCTGCGGCTGCGGTCAACGCACGTCTCGACGGGGAAGAAGTGACCCAGTTCGAACTTGCCACCGCGGCAGCTTTCCTCACTCTGGCTGAAGCGGGGGTCCAGGTCGCGGCGATCGAAGCCGGGCTCGGGGGCCGGCTCGACGCGACCAATTCGATCAATTCGCTGGCTACGGTGCTGACCTCGATCGGACTCGACCACACCGAGTACCTGGGTGCGACAGAACTCGAGATCGCCGGCGAGAAGCTCGCCGTGCTGCGGCCGGGAAGCGTTCTGGTTCTCGGTCCGGTTGCGGACGAGGTGCGGGAGCTGGCCCGGAGAACCGCTCGCGAACGCAACTGCGAACTGCGGGAAGTCGGAGCGCCAGGCGACGGGAGCGTGACCCGGGGACTCGGCGGATTCCAGAAGACCAACTTTGCGGTGGCCGAGGCCGCGGCCGCCTGTTATCTGGGCGAGGTCTCGCGCCTCAAGGCCGAGCAGGCGGTCAACTCGCTGGTCATCCCCGGGCGGCTCGAGAAACTTGGCGAGAACCCGCTGGTGCTGGCTGATGTGGCTCACAACCCGGCCGGAGCCCGGGCGCTGGCCGCTTCCCTACCCGAAGTGACCGGTTCCCGACCGGTGATCGCGGTGATCGGCGTACTCGCGGACAAGGACGCGCCCGGCATGCTGGCGGAGTTGGCCGGTTCGCTTGAGCGGATCATCTTCACCGGCCTGCCCGAGGAAGCTCTGGCGGCATGGGGGAGGCCCGGAGCCCGGGCCTGGGACCCGGAAGAACTGAACCGGATCGCCAGCGGACTGAAGCTGGAATCCACCACCGAAAGCTCCCCGGCTGCGGCGGTGGAAAAGGCGCGTGAAATCGCCACCGAAAGCGGGGCGGCGGTGGTCATCACCGGGTCCCACTTCCTCTTTGCTCCGGCCCGGAACGGCGAGCCGGACAGCTGATTTTTTCACCCCGGTTCCGGCCGAAGACCGGGAAGGGGTTCCCATTTCCGGCACCGGCGGGTGTGGTTTCCGCTGGTTATGTCACGATTAGCCGGTGAATCGTCAGACTGGCTCCCAATTGCTGTCGATGATGGCGCTGGTCGCTGCGGTCGTGGCGATCGTGATCCTCGTCTTCTTCGGCATCGGGTACCTATTCGGAAGGATGTTCCTCTAGCACGCCATGCCTCTCGCCATCTTCGGAATCGAAAATACCGCCCTGAACCTGGCCGTCACCCTGGTCATCCTGATGCTGGTCGCGATCTGGATCGCCATGATCGTGTTCACCTTCACCGACGCCCGCCGCCGCATCGCCGACCCCTTCCTGGTCGGCTGCGCCACTGCCGCATCGTTCTTCCCTTTCGTCGGCACCCTGGTCTACACGATCCTCCGTCCGCCGGAGTTCCTCGATGACATCCGTGAGCGCGAGACCGAGATCCAGGAATCCGAGGTGCGCCTGCGGCATCTCAAGCACAACTCCTGCCATAAATGCAGCTCGCCGGTCGAGAGCGACTTCATTCGCTGCCCGGCCTGCCGAACCCGGCTCAAGGAGCCCTGCCCGACCTGTTCGAAGCCGGTCGGCCTGAACTGGAAGGTCTGCCCTTACTGCGAGGCGACCCTGATCGCGCCGAAGCGTTCATCCCGGAGCGGCAGCTCGAAAGGCGGCTCCAGACGCGTAAAGGGCGAATCCTCGCGCTCCGGACGCTCCGAGCGGACGGAAAATAAGGACGATCGGCGGCGCCGTTCGAGCAAGACTCCGGCCGAGGCCTCGGCCACGGAAAGCAGTTCATCTTCCAAGCAGGGCCGCACCGCCTCGAAGGGAAGCCGCGCCGAAGCCGCCTCCAAGGGAAGCCGTGCCGAAGAACCGACCCGCCGCGTTTCGCGCTCGTCCAGTGACGATTCCGCCGATAAGCCGCGCGCTCCGCGTTCGGCCCGGCGCAAGGTCACGGTCGAAGGCGAAGAACCTTCCGAGCCGATCAACCGCGGCGACAACTGAACCCGGCCGGGTCCGTTCGCTGACCCTGGCCTGAACCAACCCCAACCACACGGAGTATCACCACATGTCCCAGACCCTCATCCTGGTCAAGCCCGACGCCTTTGAACGCGCCCTCACCGGCGAGGTCCTCGCCCGTTTCGAACGCAAGGGCCTTCGCATCGCGGCTCTCAAGAAGCTGACCGCCACCGAGCAGATCGCCAACGAGCATTACGCCGAGCACAAGGAGAAGCCCTTCTTCGGCGAGCTGGTCGACTTCATCACCGGCGGACCTCTCGTGGCCGCCGTTCTCGAAGGCCCGGAGGCCGTGGTCGCTGCCCGTCAGCTGATCGGCGCCACCAATCCTGTCGAGGCCGCTCCCGGGTCGATCCGGGGTGACTTCGCGCTCGAAGTGACCTTCAACATGGTCCACGGCTCCGACTCCGACGAGTCGGCCGCTCGTGAGATCGCGATCTGGTTCCCGGAAGGCATCTAGCCAACCTCGCTTCACCTCGGATTTCACCGGTTGAGGGCCGGTGACGCAGGTCTTGCACCGCATCCGGTCAAGACCTGCGTCACCGTCGCCCGGGATCGGAGCTGCGACGGGTGTCCCAGGGCATCTCGTTTACTTGCGACCGATGATTACGGTGGCGCCCCATTCGGCTGAGGTGGCGAGGGTAGGTGCGAGTCCGGTGTCTTTCATCAGTCTCATCGTCGATTCGGCCTGGAGGTCGCTGGTCTCGACCAGCAGGTGCCCTTCCGGGGCGAGCCAGGCCGGAGCCTCGAGGATCGCGCGTCGCTGGACGTCGAGCCCGTCCTCACCGCCGTCGAGGGTGATCGTCTCCTCGTAGAGCCTCGCTTCACGGGGCATCAGTGGCATCTCCCCGGTAGGCACGTACGGGGCATTGACGAGCAGCAGGTCGGCTCGACCCTTGAGCGAGCGAGGCAGGGGGTGGAACAGATCGCCCTGGTAGACCCGGCCACCCGCCTCGCTCACGTTGATCGCGGCGCAGCGGACCGCGGCCCGATCGACGTCGGTGGCATGAAGGTCAACCCGGCCGAGACCGGCCGCCGTCGCCACGCCGAGGGCCCCGGTTCCGCAACAGACGTCAAGCACCGTGCAACCGGACCGGCCAAGCCGGATCGCCTTCCGGACCAGAAACTCGGAACGGGGCCGGGGTACGAAGACGCCCGGTTCCAGCTGGATCCTCAGTCCGCAGAACTCGGCCCAGCCGACGATCTGCTGGATCGGCTCACCCCCGACCCGGCGGTTCACCATCGAGTCCAGCTCGGCGGGCGAAGCCGCAGATTCGCTCAGCACCCGGGCTTCGTCCTCTGCGAACACGGATCCCGCCGCCCGAAGTTGTTCGATCAGTTCGTCCACCGGCACCCAAGTCTAGGATTGGAGCGTGGGTGTTTCCGAAAAGGTCGGTCGAGAAGACGCAATCCTGCTCGCTCGCCGCCACTACCTGGCCGGCGAGAGGATCGACATGCAGTCGCTGGCGTCCGAACTCGGAATTGGCCGAACCACGCTCTATCGCTGGGTTGGAGACCGCGACAAACTGATCTCCGAGATGCTCTCGGGGATGGTGGTCGAAGTGATCCGGGCCGCGATCGACGAGGCCGAAGGGGAAGGGATGGAACGGGTCATCGACGGGATGCGCCGCTTCATGGTCACCACCGCCGGATTCTCACCGCTGCGTCACTTGATCCAGACCGAACCGGAACTCGGCCTGCGGGTGATGCTCGCACCCGGTTCGGAAGTCTCCTCCGCGATCACGGCGGCCCTGCAGGCCGAGATCGAGCGGACCCGCCCCGAATGGGCCGGCGAAGAGGCGGCCGAGCTCGCTGACGTTCTCATCCAGATCGGCATGGCCTACGAGTGGGTCAACATCGCGGTTCGCTCCGAGCCTGAAATCGACCGGGCGGTCCGGGCGATGGCGACATTGGTCCGGGCCACGGATTCAGCCAGGTGAGTTCGCCCGAAGTCATCCTGGCCTCCGGCTCGCCGCAGCGGAGGGAAATCCTGGCGCGGATCGGGATCGAGTTCGAGGTCCGGATCTCCGGGGTCGAGGAGATCGTCGATGGCGATCCGGCCGAGGCGGTGCTGGCCAACGCCCTCCTCAAGGCCCGTGCGGTCGCCGAATCCGCGCCGGGCTGTCTGGTCATCGGCTGCGACACGGATGTGGTGCTCGAAGGGAAGATCATCGGCAAGCCCGAAGACGAGCGGACGGCGCGCGAGTACCTGTATCGCCTTTCCGGCCGGGACCATCGGGTTCTCAGCGGCTTGGCGCTGCTCGGTCCGGCGCCGGAACAGGTTCGATCCGGCCTCGCTGAATCGGTCGTACGCTTCCGCGAACTCGGGGACGGCGAGCTGGAGCGCTACCTGGCCAGTGGCGAGTGGCGGGGGAGGGCCGGCGGGTACGCGATCCAGGGGCGCGGGTCGGCCCTGGTGGCCGGCGTTGAAGGCGAGATCTCCAACGTGATCGGACTACCGGTCGGATTGTTGCTGGATCTGGCTCCAGAACTGGATTTATGAACCGCTGAACCGGTCGCGGTAGGCTCCATGCCGCTGCAATCCTTCCCGCAGCTACCTGTCCGGATGTACGGCTTTCCCGCCGAGGTGAGAAAGTCGCCTGTCCGGGGCGATTCCGCTCCGGAAACCGCGCCGCGCCTTTCCTCCGAACCGACCCGAACCCACCATGTACCGCAAGCAAGTCCGACGTCGTCGAGCCGTTCTGATCGGCCTGATCGTGCTGGGCTTCGTGCTGCTCACTTTCACCTTCGGCAGCGGCTCCGGTGGGGCTGGCGGTGCGGTCGGCACGCTGCTCGACCCGATCAGCAACGGAGCTTCCCGGATCCTGAAACCGGCCCGCGACCTGGTCAACTGGTTCGACGAAACGATGGAAGCCCGAGGCGAGAGAGAACGGCTGCAGCGCGAACTCGAGGAAGCCCGTGGCCAGGCGATCGCCGGTCAGGTCGCCCTCGAGGACAACGAGCAGCTCCGCAAGCTTGTGAACCTGAAGGAGCAGGGGAAGATCCCCGACGCCTACGACCCGGTAACCGTCAACGTGACCGGCCGCTCGCCGACCGTGTGGTTCACCACGGTCAGGGTAAACGCCGGTTCCGCCGACGGAGTTACCGAGAACGACCCGGTGATCAGCGGCGACGGTCTGGTCGGGCGGATCAGTTCGGTCAGCCGGTCCGGGTCGGTGGTGAGCCTGATTTCCGACAGTTCCAGCGCGGTCAGCGCGATGATCCTGCCGGGAGGCGCCCAGGGCGTGGTCCGGGCCAAAGTCGGCGATCCCGGCACTCTCGTCCTCGAGTTCCTCGACGAAACCAGGAATGTGACGACGGGCATGAGCGTGGTCACTTCGGGATGGCGGGGCGAAGGGCTTTCGTCGCTCTATCCCCGGGGTCTGCCGATCGGCGAGATCACCCGGGCTCCGATCGACGAGCGGGAAGCGATCCAGTCGGTCGAGCTCAAACCGTTCGCCGACCTGCGCAACCTGGACATCCTCCAGATCCTGACCGGAGGTAACCGGGGATGATCATCACGACCCGATCGGCAGCCAGGATCGTCGGACTGATCCTGCTCCTCGCGATTCTCCAGGTGGCCTTCTTCTCCCAGATCGAGCTGTTCGGCACGTCGATGTGGATCCTGCCCGCCTGCGCGGCGATCTTCGGACTCTTCGGTGGCAGCCTGATCGGGGCGACGGTCGGATTCGCCTTCGGATTTCTGGGAGACGCGATGACCGACGGGCCGCTCGGAAGCTCCTGCCTGATCTTCATGGCGGTCGGCTATCTGGCCGGCACCTACCGCGAACGGGGTGATTTCGTCGACCGGCCGACCGTCCTGGTCGCCTGTGCGCTGGCCACCCTCGGTTCGAACCTGGCGCTCGGCTTCTACACCGTGGTGGTCGGCTTCGACTCGACGCTCAGTCCGTCCCTGGTTCCCGACCTGATCCTCCAGACTTTCTATGGTGTTCTTCTGGCGATTCCGCTCTACGCCCTGATCCACCGTGTTCTCAGACCAGCGCTGATTCGCGAACCAGCTACCCGCCGCAGGCCCGAGGACCGCCCCGAGGCTTTCTCATGAGAATTGAACCCGTAGTCCCCAAGCCAAGAAGCAAGCGAAGTCTTCCCTCGCGTCGCTTCGTCGTGATCGGCGCGGCCGGGCTGGTTCTGCTGGGGATCCTGTTCTTTCGCCTCTGGTCGCTACAGATCGTGACCGGCGACAAGTACCTCGCCGAGGCCAACCAGAACCGGACCCGGGAAGTCCGCGTGCCTGCGCCCCGGGGCCGGATCCTCGATCGCGATGGCAACGTCCTGGTCGACAACCGGACCAGCATGGCGCTGCAGCTCGATCCGATCGAGATCCCGACCGAACCGGCCGAGCGACGGGAACTCTTCGCGAGAGTCGGAAAGGTGCTCGGTCACGACGCGGACTGGGTTCGCCGCAAGTACCTCGATTCGGTCAAGAACGACCCGCCGGGCAGCCCGATCACCCTTGACCAGGATGTCGACGATGACATCGTCTACTACCTGCAGGAGCACCAGGCGGAATTTCCGGAGGTCCAGGTCAACCGGATCTTCGTTCGCAAGTATCCCCAGGGGCTGCTGGCTGCTCACATCCTCGGTTCGATCGGCGAGGTGACGGCTGAAGATCTGGAAGCCAACCCCGACAAGGATCTCGCCGCCGGCGACACCCTCGGCAAGACCGGCATCGAGCAGACCTACGACGACATTCTTCGGGGCAGTCCCGGTGAAACCCGGCTCCAGGTCGACTCGACCGGGCGCATCATCAGCCAGCTTCCGTCGACGATGCCCGAACCGGGCGACAGCGTCCGGCTCTCGATCGACGAGAAGGTCCAGGTGGCGGGGGAGTCCTCGCTCCAGAGCATCGGTCTGAACGGCGCCTTCGTCGCCCTCGACGTCAACAGCGGCCAGGTCCTCGGGCTGGCTTCGAACCCGACCTTCGACCCCGACATGTTCACGCGGCCGCTTTCGCAGAACCAGGTCGATTCCCTCTATGACGAAGACAACGGCGCCCCGCTGTTTGACCGGGCGATCGGCGGCCAGTACGCGGTCGGCTCGACCTTCAAGCCCTTTACGGCTCTCGCCGCCCTCGACGGCGGATTCATCACGCCGGAAAAGGTGATCAACGACGCCGGAACCATCACGATCGCCGACCAGGAGTTCGACAACGCCGGCAAACAGCCTCACGGAAGCGTCGACCTGCGACGTTCGCTGGAGGTCTCTTCCGACGTCTACTACTACCTGCTCGGTGCCGACATGAACGGGTCCCGCCAACTTCAGGACTGGGCCGGTCACTTCGGTTTTGGCAAGGCGACCGGGATCGACATTCCGGGCGAATCGGAGGGCCTCGTGCCGACCCCGAAATGGCTCAACGAAGCTCACCAGGAGCAGCCGGAGTACTACGACCCCTGGGTGATCGGCCAGAACATCCAGCTGGCGATCGGCCAGGGCTACCTGCAGGCGAGTCCGCTTCAACTTGCCGTTGCCTACGCAGCCCTGGGCAACGGCGGCACGCTGCTCAAGCCGCAACTTCAACTTCAGACCGAAGATGCGGCCGGCCGGGTCAAGTCGGAGGCCGAACCGGAGGTGACGGGAACCGTGCCTATGGATCCGGCCGACCGCGAGGTGATCATGGAAGGTCTTCATGACGCGGCCCAGGCACCGGAGGGAACTTCCTACCAGGTATTCGGTGGCTTCCCGGTAAAGGTGGCAGGCAAGACCGGTACGGCCGAACGCACCGATGAAGCCGACCAGGCCTGGTACGCGATCCTCGCGCCCTACCAGGACCCGGAAATCGCGGTCGTCGTGACCGTCGAGGAAGGCGGTTTCGGCGCCGACACCGCAGCGCCTGTCGCCCTCCAGATCCTGCAGGCCTACTTCGGCAAGGAAGCCAAGGCGGTCTCCGGCGGAACCGGGAGCGTCGAGTGATGGAATCCTCGCGACTGCCGCGCCGAACCCCGGAGCCACGCCTCAACCTGCTCGAAAGGGTGGGGCTCGCCGGGATGGACGGCTGGCTCGCTTTTTCGGCTTTGGGACTGCTGGTCTGCTCGCTCTTCACGCTCTACGAAGCCTCGGCCGGCAACATCGTCGGTGCGCCCGAGCAGTACGTCCAGAGGCAGGCTCTCTATGGTTTGGTGGGAATCATCGGAATGATTGCCGTTTCCCGCATCGATTATTCCCGTTTCCGGGAACTTCGAGTCGGTATCTACACGTTCCTTTGCGCCTCGATCTTCGCGGTGTTCAGCTTCGGTGTAGCCGCCCGTGGATCGACGAACTCACTTGAACTTCCATTCTTCACATTCCAGCCGGCCGAACTGGGCAAATTGCTGCTCATCCTCGCGCTTGCCGGATTCGTCATCGACGGGGCCCGGAAGGGCTCCGAGGGTCAACGGACGATTCGCATCCTCTGCCTCGGCCTCGTGCCGACTGGCCTGGTCCTCCTTCAGGACCTGGGCACGTCGCTCGTGTTCGCGGCTATCACCTTCGCGATCATGGTCGCGGCCGGCGTGCGCTGGTCTCACCTTGCCGCGATCGGAGTCATCCTCATCGCCTTCATCGGCTTCGTGCTGGTCGCCCTCCCGGCGGCCGGGACCCCGGTACTCAAGGAGTATCAGCAGGAACGGCTCACTTCATTTCTCAGCCCGTCATCCGATATCGGTGACGCGGGCTACCAGCAAAACCAGGCCAAGGTCGGAATCGGAGCCGGTGGTACCACCGGCCGAGGCGACCAGGCCACCCAGTCCCGCTTCGGATTCGTACCCGAGCGGCACACGGACTTCATTTTCGCCGTGGTCGCCGAGCGTTACGGATTCGTTGGCGCGGCGCTGGTCTTATCCCTTTTCGCCCTGCTCTTCTGGCGGGCGCTGCGTCTGATGACGCTCTCGAAGAATTTCTACGGAACCCTGGTCGCGGCCGGAATCGCCGCCGCGATCATCTTCCAGGTCTTCGTAAACGTGGGAATGAACCTCGGCATCATGCCGATCACCGGCATACCCTTGCCGCTGATGAGCTACGGGGGGTCGGCGATCATCGCGACCTTCCTGATGATCGGGGTCCTGCAGAGCATTCACATCGAGTCGCACGCCGGACAGAGGAGCCCCTGGATCGACTGAGAATCCAGAGGGCAACGAATCTGAACGGAAAACGACTTCCAAATGAAAAAAACCATTGTTGTATCGGCCGATCGCGGTGAGACCCGTGTGGCCGTACTCGAGGCCAAGACCGTCAAGTCAAAGCGTGAGGTCGCCGAGGTCTACATCGAACGCCGGGGTGGCCGCTCCCTGGTCGGAAACATCTATCTGGGCAAGGTCGACAATGTCCTGCCCGGGATGGAAGCGGCATTCGTCGACATCGGCCTGGAGCGCAACGGCTTCCTGCATGTCGACGAGATTCTGCTGCCCGACGGCCAGCAGGCACCTCGCCGCGGTCGCGGCCAGGGTCGCCGGATCGACGAACTGATCAAGCCGAAGCAGGAGATCCTGGTCCAGGTCATCAAGGACCCGATCAAGTCGAAGGGCGCCCGCCTTTCGATGAACGTGACGATCGCCGGTCGGTATCTCGTCTACGCGCCGAACGGTTCCGGAGTTGGCGTGAGTCGCCGCCTCGCCGACAAGGAGCGTGACCGTCTGCGCCGCATGGTCAGCCGAACCTACGACGGACCGGGCGGACTGATCGTGCGCACCGCCGCCCACGGCGCCAAGAAGGCCGACTTCACCCGCGAGATCGCCTACCTCCACCGGCTGAACGACGTACTCGACAAGCGCCAGGAAGGAGTCAAAGCCCCTTCGCTGGTCTTCCAGGAACAGGATCTTCCGGTCCGGGTGCTCCGCGACGTCTTCCTCAATGAGTTCGACAAGGCGATCATCGACGACCAAAAGCAGTTCGATCGGGTCACCAGCTTCTTTCAGCGCACCGCTCCCGAACTGGTCGAAGGCGTCGAGCACTACAAGAACAAGAAGCCCCTCTTCGAGAAATGGGAGATCGAGAAGGCGATCCAGTCGACCCTTGGCCGTCGGATCGACCTGCCTTCTGGTGGCTACCTGATCATCGACTACACCGAGGCACTGACCGTGATCGACGTCAACTCCGGCTCGTTCACCGGTCGTGGCAAGGGTGGGCTTGAAGAGACCATCACCAAGGTCAACACCGAAGCCGCAACCGAGGTCGTGCGTCAGCTCAGGCTCCGCGACATCGGCGGCATCATCGTCATCGACTTCATTGACATGGCCAAGGGCAAGAACCGCGACAAGGTGCTGGGCACGCTGCGTGAGGCTCTCGACGCAGACAAGTCGAAGAGTTACCTGGTCGAGATCTCGCCACTCGGCCTGGTCGAGATGACCCGTCAGAACATCACCGACGGGGTCCGGGAGATCCTGACCATCAAGTGCCCGACCTGCGAAGGCGACGGCGTCGTGCTCTCGGCCGAGACGGTGGCCCTGGAAGGTCTGCGCAAGATGAAGGAGATCGCGGCCGACCACCCGCAGGACGAAGCCTTCCTCGTGCGGGTCCACCCGAAGGTCGCGGCACTGCTCAACGACAACGACTCCGGCCTGCTCGAGCTCGAGGAGGAAACCGGCAAGCAGTTCCACTTCGAAGGCGGGGAAGCCCTCGCGATCGACAACTTCGAACTGATCGAATCCGGAAACAAATCGGCGATCGAGGAACGGGCGCTGCCGTTCCGCCCCGGGGAAGAGGTATTCGTCAAGGTCGAGGAGCCGCACATGTACAACGCGGATGACGCGATCGCCCGGATCGACTCGTACATCATCAGCATCACCGGCGCCGCAGGAGTGGTCGGAGAACGTAAGATGGTGCGGATCGAGTCGGTTGAGCGGGCCTCCGCGGTGGCCGATCTGCTGCCCGACGAGGCGCAGCCCGACGAGGCGAAGAAGGGCGCCCGTCCGAAGAAGGAAAGTCAGTCCCAGAGCAAGTCCGGTGGCAACCGTGGCGGCTCTGGCCGGACCGGCGGCAACGGTGAATCGGCCAAGCGCCGAAGCGACTCAAAACCGGGAAACCGGCAGAAGAACGGCGAGGGCCGCGCCGCGAGTGATTCGAAAAACAGCGGCGAACCCGCCTCCGAAGCCAAATCTTCGTCCAGTAAAGACGGGGAAGGTGAGCAGGAGGACAAATCGGTAAAATCTGGACCGTTCGGCCTGAGGCGCGGACGACGCAGGCGATCTCGCAAGAAGGCAGATGCCGGCAGTTGATCCTCAGTCCCGCCGATTCGTGGCTGAGAAGACCAGACAAGGATTCGAGTTAAGACATGTACGCGGTAATTGAAAGTGGTGGCAAGCAGTACCGGGTCGAGGAAGGCTCGGTGCTGGTCGTCGATCGCCTCAAGGCTGAGGAAGGCGACAAGGTCGCGCTCCGTCCGGTCATGGTCAGCGGCGACGAACTCGTGGTCGATGCCAAGGCTCTCGAGAAGGTCAAGATCGAGGCGACGGTCACCGAGCACCTTCGAGGCGACAAGATCAAGGTTTTCAAGTACAAGGCGAAGAAGGGCTACAGCCGCCGGGCCGGTCACCGGGCCGAGCTGACGAAGCTGGAAGTCACCTCGCTCGGCGGCAGCAAGAAGAAGGCGGCCCCGAAGAAGGCTGCTGCCGACAAGCCAAAGGCCGAAGAGAAGCCGAAGGCGGAAGCCAAGGCGGAAACCGCCGAGAAGAAGGCACCGGCCAAGAAGCCGGCGGCGAAGAAGCCCGCGGCGAAGAAGCCGGCTGAGAAGAAGCCGGCGGCGAAGAAGCCCGCGGCCAAGGCCGAGAGCAAGACTGAAACGAAGGCTGCCGCGAAGAAGCCGGCCGCCAAGAAGCCCGCTCCGAAGAAACCGGCGGCGGAGAAGGAGGACACCGATGGCGCATAAGAAAGGACTCGGATCCTCAAGGAACGGGCGTGACTCGAACCCCAAGATGCTCGGGGTGAAGGTCTTCGCCGGCCAGGAAGTATCCGGTGGCGAGATCATCGTCCGTCAGCGCGGAACCAGGTTCTGGCCCGGCGACGGCACCGGTCTCGGCCGTGACCACACGATCTTCGCGACTCGCCCGGGCACGGTCGAGTTCAAGCCCGGCCGCCGCGGCAGGACCATCACGGTCAACCCGGCCGAGTAGGGACCAGCGACACGATTTCAGGGAAGGGCCCGCCTTGCGGGTCCTTTTCTTTTCACGGGTACCGGGATCGCCGCCCCTCTGCGGCGCGGCCTGCCCGGCTGAGTGCCGGTGGCCATAGTCTTGTTCGGTGCTGTACGACAAAGCGAAAATTTACGTTGAGGGTGGCGGCGGCGGTAACGGCGCGATCTCCTTCCGGCGGGAAGCGCACGTCCCGCGCGGCGGACCCGACGGCGGCGACGGAGGCCACGGCGGCGGCGTGCTGCTCGAGTGTGACGCCTCCCGGCGTGACCTCGGTGCCCTGAGGTCGAAGCACTTCCGGGCCGAACGCGGCCACCACGGCGAAGGATCCAACAAGCAGGGAGCCCGCGGCGAGGATCTCGTGATCCCGGTGCCGCCCGGCACCCAGGCGACCTCGGTCGATGGCGCCCTGATCGACCTCACCGAACCGGGCCAGACCGCGGTGCTCGCCAAGGGTGGCCGCGGCGGCCACGGCAACAAGCGCTTCTCCACCTCGGTCAGGCAGGCACCGAGGTTCGCCGAGAACGGTACCTCCGGTGAATCCGGCTGGGTCGAGCTACGACTGAAACTGCTGGCCGACGCCGGCCTGATCGGCCTGCCCAACGCCGGCAAGTCCTCGCTGCTCTCCCGCCTGACCCGGGCCGATCCGAAAGTCGCCGACTACCCTTTCACCACCCTCGAGCCGATACTCGGCACAATCGAGACCGCAGACCGTCAGGTGGTGCTGGCTGACATTCCCGGCCTGATCGAAGGTGCCGCCGACGGGGCGGGGCTCGGCCACGAGTTCCTCGCCCACGTCGAGCGCTGCGCGATGCTGATCCACGTGGTCGAACTGGCCCCTTCGGACGGCGAGCCGCTGGACAACTACCGGGCTGTCAGGACCGAGCTTGCCGCCCACAGCACCGGGCTCGCGGCCCTGCCGGAGCTATTGGTCCTTTCCAAGTCCGACCTCTGGACCGACGCCGACATCGCCGATCAGGTCGAAGACTGGGACCGCGAACTGGGGAAATCCGTGCTGGGAATCATTCCGGTCTCCTCCGCCACGGGGGCCGGTCTGGAAAAGCTGAAAGAGGCGATCGTGCGGTTCGTCCCCGATCACGTCGAGATGCCGACCGTGACCGGTGCCGACGGCGTGGAGGTCGACTTCGAAGCGGAACACCTCACCTACCGCCCCAAGGGAGAGGGCGGGTATTCGGTCACCGAAGAGGAGGAGGGGGCCTTCCGGATCCACGGTCACGGCATCGAGGTGCTCTTCGAACGATTCGACACCAGCAACGACGAGGCCCTCGCCTACCTCGAAACCCGGCTCACCGAAATCGGAGTGATGGCCGAACTGAAACGGGCCGGGTTCCAGTCCGGAGACGAGATCAGGGTCGGCGAGTACGAGTTCGAACTGTATTGACGGAGCTCCGTGGGACACCCTCACGAACTAGGCTTGTCGTCTGATGACACTTGTGGTGAAACTCGGTTCGTCGATCGTCTCGGCCGACGACGGAAGCCTCCGTGCCGAGGTGCTCGACTCCGTCTGCGCGCAGGCGGCGGCGCTCCGGCGCGCCGGGGAACCCCTGGTCATGGTCACCTCGGGCTCGATCGCCCGGGGCATCCGGTTGCTCGGGCTGGAAGCGAGGCCGCGGGCAATCGATGAACTGCAGGCCGCATCGGCGGTCGGTCAGGGCTCGCTGTTCCGTGAGTACGAGTCACGGCTGGAGGCGGGCCAGGCGGCTGCCGCCCAGGTTCTGCTGACCGCCACCGACGTCGCCAACCGGACCACCTACGTCAACGCCCGCCAGACCCTGCGCCGTTTGCTCGACTGGGGGGTGGTTCCGGTGATCAACGAGAACGACACCACCGCCACCGACGAGATCACCTTTGGTGACAACGACTTTCTCGCGGCGCAGGTAGCGATCATGCTCGAAGCACGCCTGCTGGTTCTGCTGACCAACACTGACGGCGTCTACACGGCCGATCCCGTGCACGATCCGGAAGCGAGCCTGATCGAAGAAGTGAGCGACCCGGCCCAGCTCGAAGCGATGCAGATCGGCGACCGGACCTCGGCATTCGGGACCGGCGGAATGCGGAGCAAGGTCGCCGCAGCAGGCATGGCCAGCGGTTCCGGCATCGAAGTCCGGATCTGCAACGGGACCGTGGACGGGACGCTGGCGAGGGCCGCCGCGGGTGAAACCTGTGGAACCGAGTTCCGGGCCCTGCGAAGCGCCGCGCCGGCCTTCAAACAGTGGCTGCGGTACGCGAAGCCGGCAGCCGGCCGGATCATGGTCGACGACGGTGCGGCCCGGGTGCTCAAGACGAGCGGTTCAAGCCTGCTGCCGGTCGGGGTGACCGCGATCGAAGGTGCCTTTGAGGCCGGCGACGCGGTTGAGGTCATTGCCGGTGGCGTCCTGATCGGAAAGGGCATCGCCAACTACTCGGCCGCCGAGGCGGACCGGATCAAGGGCCTGAAGAGCGCCGAGGTGCTCGAACTGATGCCCCAGGCCGCGGAGGAACTGATCCACCGCGATTACTTCGTCCTGGCCTGAGACCCGGAGCCTGATTCTAGGCCGGACGCCTGAAGGCAAACCGGCGGCGGATCACCTTCTCGTTTCCGGCGCCGTCGGACGCCTTCACAGTGATCAGCACCTTGCGGGCGGCGGCCTTGGTGCGCAGCAGCCGGATCTTCTTCTTGCTGAAAGTGATTCTCGCGGTACCGGTCCGGCCGGGAAGCACGTTGATCGTCTTCTTCGACAGAACCACCTTGCGACGCTTCTTGCCGAACCGGACCTTGCGTCGCGTGGACACCGTAATTTTCGAGGCGCAGGGTCCGTTCGCCTCGTCGCCGGGACAGGTGAGCCTGAGTGCCGCGAAGCCCTTTCTGGACACTCCGGCTTTCGATCCGAGCAGCTTCAGGTTGATTTCCCGGTCAGGGTGAAGGTGCCAGGTTTCCGGGCCGTGGGTCCCGTCGTCGGCGCCGAAGAAGATCGATTCACCGAGCTTCACAAAACCATTCGAGTCCGAGCCCTCGGGTCCGGGCAGTACGTCGCGGATCATGTGCAGCCCGGTTTCATCGAACAACCAGGGCTCGCGTCCGGTCCGAGGGGTGGACGGCGTGAAATAGATCCCGCCGTCGATCTCGATCACTTCCGTGGGGGAGGTTTGGCTCGCTCCCGGAATCTTTCCGGCGGCCAGTCCCGTGGCTAACCCGTCGGACCGGTATAGCTCGTACCCGTCGGTCCGGGTGAAGGCCGAGAAGTAGACATCGCCCCCCATACCGACAAAGCCGGTGGGGAAGGATGACTCCGCTCCGGGTTCAAGGTCACTGATCATGCTTGCCGTGGTTCCATCAGAAATCCACGGTTCGCTTCCGGAAACCATCGTGGATGCCCGGAAGGCGATTCGGGCGCCGACCGCCGCGAGGGAACCGGGCGAGGAGGATCCGGCCCCGGGTTCGATGTCGGCCACAGGCGTCACGATACCGCCGGCCACCTTGAACAGTTCCGATCCGATCGTGGCGCTGTTGGCGCCCAGAAAGAGGGTTCCACCGGCGACCGTGAGCTGGAAGGGTGAAGAATCGGCGAAGCCCGGATTGAGATCGGTTACCAGGGTGGTCGTGGTGCCGTCACTGGTCCAGAGCTCCTCGCCGATGCCTGGTGACTCGGCGGCAAAATACACCCGGTCCCCGAGCGCGGCGAGATCGTCGGGGTTCGAAGACGAAAGGGGATAGATGTCGGCCACCAAGGTCGCTCCGGCCGGTCCGGCCTGCCAGAGCTCCCGCCCGTTGACCGGTTCGTAGGCCGAGAAGAAGACCCGGCCGCCGGCGACCGTCAGTCCCTCGGGCGCGGAGCCCGAGGGTCCGGGATTGATGTCGGTCACGAGTTCGGCGCTGACTCCGTCCGAACGCCATACCTCCCGGCCGTGGTCGGCGTCAGTAGCCACGAAGTAGAGCCGATCGCCGAGTACGACCGGCTCGGAAGGATCGGACGGATCGAGCCCGGGCCGGATGTCGGCGATCAGATCCAAGCCGCCGGTGGAAAGCAGCCAGGGTTCGTATCCGGAGGTATCCGATCTGGCCGCGATCCATAACTTGTCGCCAAAGGGAATGAGCTCACCCGGGTGGGAGCCACTTGGGCCGGGATTCAGATCCTGGACAAGATCCGCCTGTGGCAGGACGGCCCGGGCGGGGGAGGCAGCGATGACGAGAACCGCGAACCCGGCGGCCAGGATCCCGAGAATCCGCTTCATTTCGGCATCACCGCCCTGATCTTCACTTTGACGGTTCTGGAATTCCCGGCCTGATCACTGACCGGCACCACGAGCAACAGCTTCCTCGCGGCCCGGGTCCGGCGCAGGAGTCGAATTTTTGCCTTGCCGGGCCGGACCCGACCTGTCGCGCTCCGGCCCGGTTCGGCGCTGAACTTTCCGCTCGCCAGTAAGACCGGTTTCTTTTTGCCGCGGAACCGGACCTTTGCGCTGGTCCGAAGCCGCCAGCTGCCGGAACAGGGACCGGACTCCTCGCTGGCCGGGCATTTCAGTTTCAGTTCGGCCCGGCCGCTCCGGCGAAACCTCAATTTGCGGGCCAGGGTGACGCTCACCGTCGTGTCGGGCGGGGCCAGTTTCCAGAGCTCGCGACCTCGCTGTCCGTCGTCAGCCACGAACCAGGTTTCACCTAGGAAGGGAGTGAACTCCCTCGGGCTGGAGCCGTCGGTGCCGGGAAGGATGTCTTCGGTCAGGGTCGCTACCGATCCATCGGTTTGCCATAGCTCCCTTCCGTGGACCTGGTCGGTGGCCGTGAAGTAGCTGATTCCGCCTGTTTCGTAAAAATCTCCGGGAGAGGAGTTGCCTGTGCCTGGCCAGATGTCCGCGAGCAGGCTCGCCGAAGTCGCAGTGGCGACCCAGGGTTCATCCCCGTGAACCTGGTCGTCGGCCTCGAAGACCACGCGACCGTTTCCGAACGGTGCCATCTCGTCAGGATTCGACGATGCCGGGCCGGGGACGATATCGGTGACCATCGCGGTGGTGGTCCCGTCGGTCGAGAACGGCTCGTCGCCGTTGATCCCGTTGGTGGCAGTGAAGTAGACCCGGTCGCCCGAGGCGACAAGGTCGTCCGGGGATCCGTAACCGGCTCCGGGATAGACGTCACTTACGAGGTTGGTTGTCGTGCCGTCGCTCCGCCACAACTCGCGGGCCGGGACAGGGTTGTAGGCGCTCAGATAAAGGTGGGAGCCCATCACCTCGAGGTCATCCGGAGAACTGCCACCCGCTCCGGCCCAGATATCGGCGGCCAGAGAAATTCCGGTCCCGTCGGTGCGATAGAGCTCGGTGCCGGTCGCGGGGGTTTCGGCGGTGAAATAGAGCTCGCCGTTGAAAGGGGTCAGGTTCTCCGGATCCGAATCCGCCATGCCCGGGACCAGATCCTCGACCATCGAGATGTTGGTTCCGTCGGTCCTCCAGAGCTCGTAGCCCGCCGTTGCCGTCCTGGCGGTGAAGTAGAGCAACCCACCGGCGACGGTCAGCTCGTCGAGGTTGGAGCTCTCCGGGCCGGGATTCAGGTCAGCGAACAGGCCCGCAGTCGTTCCGTCAGTTCGCCAGAGCTCGTAGTCGAAATCGACGTTGTCCCGGTAGGCGGTGAAGTAAACGTGATCGCCGTACCGGATCAGGCTTCCGGGTGAGCTCTCGGGCTCGCCGGGGAGCAGGTCTCCGATCAGGTTCCCGGTCTTGCCGTCGGTTCCGTAAAGCTCGGCCCCGCGGTCGATTGTGGCCGGGAAAACCAGCTGCTCGTCGAGCGCCGTGATCTCGTAAGGAAAAGACCCGCTGGGGCCGGAGGCGAGATCAAGTCCCAGCCTGGGTTCCAGCGCCGCGGAGGCGGTTGAGGGGGCGCAGGCCAGCAAGGTCACGGTCAATAGCGAGACGAGTACTGGAACCGCTTTGAAACTCCTTGCCGAAACTTGCATGCTTCCCCCGTAGCCGCAGTTCTCTTTCAAGCTAACGCCGACCGGGTTGACGGTCAAGTAGCCGGAGGCGAGCCGGTACCCTTCAGGCATGGATGCGACCGCCACCGACATTGCCGCCGACACCCTCACCGCCAAGTCCGCTGCCCGGGCGATGGCGGCGGCGCCGACCGAGGTCAAGAACCGTGCCCTGGAGGCGATCGCCCGCGGGCTCGGCGAGTCGGTCGACGCGATCCTGGAGGCCAATCAGGTTGATCTCGCCGACGAGCGGGCCCAGAACCTGAGCGTGGCGCTGACCGACCGTCTGACCCTGACCCCGGAAAGGGTCGAGGCGATGGCGGCCGGCGTGCGCGAGGTTGCGGGGCTGGCCGACCCGGTCGGTGAAGTGCTCGAAACGACCACCCTCGAGAACGGCCTCGAGATGAACAAGGTGCGGGTGCCACTCGGAGTGGTCGCCGTGGTTTACGAGGCCCGGCCGAACGTGACGATCGATTGTGCGGCGCTGACCATCAAGTCAGGGAACTCGATTTTGCTCAAAGGCTCCAGTTACGCCGAGCGGACCAACACCGCGCTGGCCGAGGTGGTCCGGTCGGGTCTGCTCGAAGCCGGGCTGCCGCCCGATGCGGTGGTGATGTCGGTCGGCGGGGGCCGCTCCTCGATCGCTGACCTGGCGACCCAGGATGGAGTCGTCGACCTGCTGATCCCCCGGGGTGGCGAAGGTCTGAAGAAGACGCTCGAAGAGGTCGCCACGGTCCCTGTGATCTTCGCTGCGGCCGGTATCTGTCACGTTTACGTTCACTCGGACGCCAATCTCGAAATGGCCCGCGCGGTCGCCTACAACGCGAAGATCCAGCGACCAGGCGTCTGCAACGCGGCCGAGACCCTGCTGGTGGACTCCGAGGTCGCCGCCGCCTTCCTGCCGCCCGCGCTCGCCGAGCTGTCCGGGGGCGGGGTCGAGCTGGTCGGGGATGACGCAACTCGCGAAAACGCCGGGGAGACGACGGTCGGCAAGGCGACAGCCGAGGACTGGGACACCGAGTACCTGGACCTGAAACTCGCGGTGAGGGTTGTCGACGGGCTCGACGAAGCGATCGAGCACATCAACCTCCACGGCAGCGGCCATTCCGACTCGATCATCACCGACAATTCCCAGGCCGCGGATCTTTTCGCCCAGGGCGTGGATTCAGCGGCTGTCTACGTCAATGCCTCGACCCGTTTCACCGACGGTTTCGAGTTCGGGATGGGTGCCGAGATCGGCGTCTCGACGCAGAAGCTGCACGCTCGCGGTCCGGTTGGCTTGCGGGAGCTGACCACAATCAAGTACGTGGTTCGCGGCGACGGCCAGGTGCGCGGCTGACGTGACCCGTCTCGGGGTCTTCGGCTCCTCTTTCAACCCGCCGACCCTTGGTCATCTCGTCCTCCTGGGCGAGGCCCGCTGGCGACTTGACCTCGACCGCGTAATCGCCGTGCCGACCGGCGAGGCATGGCATAAGGAAACCGACGGTGCTCCGGCCGGCGCTGTCCGGCAGGCGCTTGCCGAGGCTGCCTTCGGGGACTCAGAGGGAATTGCGATCTCCGGTACCGAAGTGGCCCGGAGCGGTCCGTCCTTCACATGTGAGACCCTTGAAGAGATCCAGTCTCTGAATCCGGACAGCCAGATCCTCTTTCTCTCGGGCGCTGATGCCGCTCTCGGGATCGGGAGTTGGCACCGTCCCGAACGGGTGCTGGAACTGGCCCGATTCGGAGTCGCACCACGCTCCGGGACATCCCGCGACGCGGTGAAGGAGACCTTCGAGAAGCTCGGGGCGGGCGACCGGCTCGAGTTCTTCGAGATGCCTGAGGTCGGGATTTCCTCGACCATGGTCAGGCAGCGGATCAAGGCAGGAGACCCCTGGAAACACCTGGTACCGCGCGAGGTGGCGGAAATGATCGAAAATGAAGGCGTGTATGGCGAAAAGCAGTGAAGACCTGAGCCGGGAGATCGCCCGGCTGGTGCACGACAAGCTCGGTGAGGACATCGTCTGCCTCGACATGCGGGAACTTGTCACCTACACCGATTACCTCGTAATCACGACGGCTCGCAACGAACGGCAGGCCGAGGCGATCTCCGAGGAAGTCCACCTGCGCCTCAAGCACGACGACTCGCTTCTGCCCGTCAACCCGGACCGTTCAAGCGACGTCGGCTGGACCGTGCTCGACTACCTCGACTGCGTGCTCCACATCTTCACCGAGGAAGCTCGCGAGCGTTACGACCTCGAAGACCTCTGGCACGAAGCTCCGCATCTCGAACTGGGTCTCGACCAGGCACCGGACAAGTCGGCCTCAGCCGCCTGATCCCGGTAAGATTCCTCGTCCCTTCGGGGCTGTAGCTCAGCTGGAAGAGCGCCGCCATGGCATGGCGGAGGTCAGGGGTTCGATCCCCCTCAGCTCCACTTAGGAATGACCTCGCTCCGGCGGGGTCTTTTCTTTTTGGCTCGACCGGAGAAGGCCGAAGCCACCTTCAGCTTGGCTTCTCTTGCGCTGGGGAAGACTCGCCGGCCCCAGGCGTAACTGTCACAGGTCGTCAATCCCTGGGTGGAGGCAGGAAGTTGGCGTGGGAGATCAGGCGCCAGACCTTGCCGGTCTTCTCGAAGGTGGACAGGCGGGGGATCCAGACGCCGGGCACCTTGTTTCCGTTGACCATCTGGTCGGTCTTCGCTTCGAATCGGAAGACCCTGACGTCACCGTGGTGGGTGGCGACGATGTTCTTCACCTTGAAGGCCGCGACTTCGGACGGATTCTTCAGGTACCCGGACTTGTCCAGGTATGAACCGTCACCGCGCTGGAGGAGGAAGGCCGGATCGAGAAACCGCCTGAGGCCTGGCTTGTCTTCGTTCTTCAGCAGGCGCAGGAACTCGGTCGCCATGCGTTGCTTGTTCGGCCAGCCTTTCAGCACGCCCGACTTGGCCTTCGCGGCAGGTGCGTCCGGCACCAGCTCACCCGGCCCGGCGAGCAGCGCGACCGCCAGCAGGCAGGCGGCGAGCAAAGTTGCGAACAGGCGCGACGGACGTGAAGTGATGGTCTCCATGCAGCTCTCCCTGGCGGTCGATTCGAGAAGTGGTTCCGCGAGACTATCCGCAGCCTTCTGGCGATTCAAGCGACCGGGGTACACTCGCCCAATGAGCGAGCTCCGAATGCCCGCGGAATGGGCGCCCCACGAGATGACCATGGTTGCCTGGCCCCAGCGGGACGAGGCCTGGCGTGGAACCACGATCGACGAAGCCCGCGACAGCCACGCCGAAGTCGTCGCCGCGATCGCCGAGTTCGAACCGGTCCTGCTGGTCGTTTCCCCCGAGCACGCGGCCAGCGCGCGGAGCCGGGTACCGGACGCGAACGTCGAGATCTTCGAAGCCCCGATCGACGATTCGTGGCTGCGGGACTCGGGACCGGTCATCGTGACCGGAGACGGCGAGCGGGCGGGCGTGGACTTTGTCTTCAACGGCTGGGGTGAAGCCTTCCATCCGTACGACAAGGACGCGGCCGTCGCCGCCCGCATTCTCGAACATCTCGGCATCGAGCGGATCTCTTCCGACATCGTTCTCGAGGGCGGATCGATCGCGGTCAACGGAGAAGGGACACTGATCACCACCGAACAGTGCCTGCTAGACCCGACCCGCAACCCGGCGCTCGACCGGGAAGCGATCGCGGCCGAGCTCTCGGCCAGGCTTGGTGTGAGTGATCTCGTCTGGCTCGACCGCGGACTGGTCGAAGACGGGGACACCGACGGACACGTCGACAACATCTGCGCCTTCATCGAGCCCGGCAAGGTCCTGCTTCAGACCGCGCCGGAAGGCGACCCCAACTTCGAGAACGCCCAGGAGAACCTGGAACTGCTTTCGGCGGCCGGTCTCGAAGTGGTCGCACTCGACCTGCTGCCGCGGATCGAGCGGGACGGCGAGCCGATCGTCGTCCCGTATACGAACTATTACATCGCCAACGGCGCCCTGATCGTGCCGGTGAGCGGCATCGATCCGGACATGGACGCCCAGGCCCTGGAACTACTCGGCCGGCTCTATCCGGGGCGCGAAGCGGTCGGAATCGACGGACGGACGCTTGCCCTAGGAGGCGGCGGCATCCACTGCATTACGCAGCAGATCCCGGCCCTGTGAGGTTCAGCTTTCGGCGCGGGCCTTGAGGCCCTCGGCGGCATCCTTGGTCAGCCATTCCTTCAGCTTGTCCTGGACGGGTCCCTTGACCAACAGACCGAGCATGCGTCCGGTGTCGGCCTTGAGGGCGTAGGTCGCCTTGGTCAACCCGTTCTCGAGCTCCTCCAGGGCCCAACTCCCGGTGAGCCACTTCAGGTCGCCCTTCTTCTGTTCCCAGGTCATTCCGTCCTCTGGCTGGTACTCGAACGAGATGCGGGAGGTGATCTCCTTGACTTTGCCGTCGGACCTGATTTCGACCAGCGACGCGAGGCCGTCGGGATGCGTCTCGAGAACGTCGATGGCGATCATCGACTCCTGCCACTCTGGCGTCGAGGGAAGGTCGGAGATGATCGCGTAGCAAGTCGACTTGTCGGCGTGAATCTCAACGGTGCGTGAAGCTTCAAGGATTCCCATGTCAGGGATGCTATCCGGGACCGGCGATGTCACCCGGGTATCGTGAATCCATGACCGATCTGAACCTCAACGGTGTTCATCACATCAGCTGCATAACCGGTGATGCCCCCGGAAACGTCGAGTTCTACGCGGGACTGCTGGGCATGCGGCTGGTCAAGAAGACCGTCAACCAGGACGACCCGTCGGTGTATCACCTCTTTTACGGGGACGAGAAGGGCAGCGCCGGTTTCGACCTGACCTTCTTCGAGTACCCGGGCTCCCGGGAAGGCCGCGCCGGCGCCGGCATGATCCACCGCATCCTCTGGCGGGTCGGTTCATCCGATTCGCTGGATTACTGGGCCGACCGTCTCGGCGCCGCAGGAGTCGCGACCGTCCGTTCGTCCGATCAGGATGCCGGGTTCCATGGGGTGGGGCCGACCGGCGAGGGCGACACGCTGCTCTTCCAGGACCCCGAAGGTTTGGCTCACGAGATCCTCGTCTACGACGGTCCCGACACGCCGCTGATCCCGGCTCATACCGAGGTTCCGGCCGAGCACGCGCTCCAGGGCTTCCATGGTGCCCGGGCCTTTTCCGGGAATCCCGAAGTCACCCGTCAAGTGCTCGAGATGGTGCTCGGATTCACCGACCAGGGGGGAGATCACTGGCACCTGGCCGGCGCCGCCGGGGACGGTTTCGAAGCCCGCAACGGTTACTACCTGCTCGACGAGCCGCCAGAGGACCGGGCAATTCCCGGGGCCGGCACCGTCCACCACATCGCCTGGGCCTCGCCGATCGATCAGCATTCGGAGTGGCGGGAGAAGGTCGCGGTGACCGGGCTCTACATCACGCCCGTGATCGACCGGTTCTACTTCAAGGCGCTCTACTTCCGCGAGCCCGGCGGCATCCTCTTCGAACTGGCGACGATCGGTCCCGGCTTCGCTACCGACGAGGATCCGGAACACCTCGGAGAACGGCTCTCGCTGCCGCCCGACTTCGAATCGGTGCGCGAGCAGGTCGAACCGAACCTCCGCCCGATCCCGGACGTCACCCAGTGGCGCCCCGCGACCGGCTGACCAGCAACCGACCGAGCTCCCGCGAGATATCCCGAGATATCCCGAGATTCCGCGAGGTTTCCCGAGATCCCGCGAGGTTTCCCGAGATCCCGCGAGGTTTCCCGAGATTCCACGAGGTTTCACGAGATTCCGCGAGGTTGAAGTTAGCGCCGCATAGCCGTCCTGACTTCAACCTCGCGGCATCCGGACGGGCTTGAGGGGCGGTAGTCCCGCTCGGCGTCCGGCGAAATAGACTCGGCGCCATGAGTCGCTACGAGCCTCGCGTGATCGAGGGCAAATGGCAGCAGGTCTGGTCGGACGAAGGCACCTGGGAGGTGCCGAACCCGGGTCAGGAGGGTTTCGATCCCGAGAAGCCGAAGAGCTACGTGCTCGAGATGCTGCCATATCCCTCGGGCGAGCCTCACGTCGGGCATCTCAAGTGCTACTCGCTCGGGGACGCGATCGCCCATTTCCGGCGACGCAACGGCTTCGAAGTCATCCACCCGATGGGCTTCGACTCGTTCGGGTTGCCGGCCGAGAACAACGCGATCAAGACCGGGGAAGCGCCCCTGGTTGCGACCGAACGCTCGATCGCGTCCTTTCGTCGTCAGTTCGCCGACTGGGGCGTTTCGATCGACTGGTCCCGCGAGCTGGCGACTCACACCCCCGAGTACTACCGCTGGACCCAGTGGATCTTCCTGCAGCTGTACGAGAAGGGGCTGGCCTACCGCACCCAGGCGCCGGTCCAGTGGTGCCCCAAGGACGCGACGGTGCTGGCCAACGAACAGGTGGTCGACGGCCGCTGCGAACGCTGCGGCACCGAAGTCGAGACTCGCAACCTGCGGCAATGGTTCTTCAAGACGACCGAGTACGCGCAGCAGTTGCTCGACGATTTCGAGGAGCTCGAATCCTGGCCGCCGCATGTGATCACGATGCAGAAGAACTGGATCGGCCGCTCCGAAGGAGCCGAAGTGACCTTCCGCTGCGATTCGGCCAACCTCGACTTTCCGGTTTTCACGACCCGTCCCGACACGCTTTTCGGAGCGACCTTCTTCGTCATTGCGCCAGAACACCCGGAGCTCGATCGTCTGATCGACGGCACCGAAGTCGAGGAAGAAGTCCGCGAGTACGTCAACTCGGTCGCTCGCGAGTCGGTCGCCGAGCGTGGCGACGAGGGTCGTGCGAAGACCGGCGTTCCGCTAGGAAGAACCGTGACCAATCCGGTCAACGGCGAGGAGATTCCGATGTTCGTCGCCGATTACGTGTTGATGGACTACGGCACCGGCGCGATCATGGCGGTACCCGGCCACGACCAGCGTGACTACGAGTTCGCACGGGTCTTCGACCTGCCGGTCAGGCGGGTGATCGAAGGCGAGCCGGAAGAAGGGGGAGATGAGGCCGGTCTGCCCTACGCGGGAGATGGACCGATGACCGGTTCGGGCCGTTTCGACGGCATGAACAACCGTGAGGCCTATCAGGAGATCATCGAGTGGCTGAAGCTCGAAGGCCGCGGCGATGCCTCGGTCAATTTCCGGCTCCGTGACTGGCTGGTTTCGAGGCAGCGCTACTGGGGCGCTCCGATCCCGATCGTCTACTGCGACGACTGCGGCATGGTGCCGGTGCCCGAGGACCAGCTTCCCGTCCGTCTGCCTGAGATCGACGATTACGCCCCGAAGGGCAAGAGCCCGCTGGCGGCAGCCACCGAGTGGGTCGAGACGAACTGCCCGAGCTGTGGTGCGGCGGCAGAGCGTGAAACCGACACGATGGACACCTTCGTCGACTCGTCCTGGTACTTCCTGAGGTATCTCGACGCGCAGAACTCCGGGGCTGCCTGGGAGCGGACCGCGGCCGATCACTGGATGCCGGTCGACCAGTACATCGGCGGTGTCGAGCACGCGATCCTCCACCTGCTCTACGCGAGGTTTTTCACCAAGGCGCTGAAGGAAATGGGTCACCTCGGTGTGGTCGAGCCGTTCGCCAATCTCTTCACCCAGGGCATGATCACCCGCGACGGAGCGAAGATGTCGAAGTCGAAGGGCAACACGGTCAGCCCGTCCGAGATCGTCGCCCGGCACGGTGCCGATGCCGCCCGGACCTACGTCTGCTTCATGGGCCCACCGGAACGCTCCGGCGACTGGACCGACGAAGGGGTGGAGGGCGTCCATCGTTTTCTGGCCCGGCTCTGGAGAGTGGGAGAGGAGCTCGCGGGTACCGGCACGGCGGCTCCCCCGGCTCTTCCCGGGGGGCTCGAAGGCGAGGCTCGCGACGTAGCCGCCAAGGCGCACTGGGCGATCGACAAGGCGACCGGAGATTTCGAACGCGGCTTCCAGTTCAACACGGTGATCGCCGCTGTGATGGAACTCGTAAACGAGGTTTACCGGGTGAAAGACGAACTGATCGCGGCCGGCGGCGACGGGGTTGAAGCGGTCCGCTTCTCGGTCGCGACCGCCGCCTCGCTGATCCAGCCGTTCGCTCCGCACCTGGCAGCCGAGGTCTTCGAAAAGGTGACCGGCGAGCGGGTCTGGGAGGTTGCCTGGCCCGAAGCCGACCCGGAGATGTTGAAATCCGAGACCGTGACGATCGTGGTCCAGGTCGGCGGCAAGGTCCGGGACCGGATCGAGGTGGCAGACGGTGCCCCCGATGAGGAAATCCTCGCTGCCGCAAAGACCGCCGAAAACGTGGTCCGCCACCTCGAAGGGATGACGATCGTCAAGGAGATCGTCGTGCCGGGCAAGCTGGTCAACCTGGTGGTCAAACCGGGCTGAAGGTCAACCTGCTCCGGATTCGTTCCGGAGGTCACACAATCGTTGCACCCGTCGAGCCACCTGTGAGCGTTTTCGTGGCAGCTTCGGGGCATGCCACGACTCAATGGACAACTGCTCGTCTATCTCGTCGTCGGTGCCGTCATCCTGCTGGTCGGCCTGAACTCGATCCGAAGCGAACCGGAACCGGCCGCCTTCCCCACGGGCGGTGCCGGGGGAGCCGCGACCGGGAATGAGAGCGATCAGGACGGCATCAGGATCAGCGGCGGCAGCCGGAAACTGACCGTCGACGTCGCCGGGGCGGTGCGTCGGCCAGGCGTCTACAGGTTCAGCCACGGAGCCCGGGTGATCGACGCGATAGGCCGGGCCGGTGGAGCCACCCGGCGGGCTCTGCTCGGCTCGATCAACCGGGCCGCGACCCTGACCGATGGGCAGCAGGTGGTCGTACCTTCCGCCGCTCCCGGCGGTGGCCCGACCGGATTGGCCTCCCCGGAGACTGCAGCCGCCCCGGCTCCGGTGAGCCTCGGCACCGCCACCCAGGGGCAGCTCGAGGAGATCGACGGGATCGGGCCGGTCACCGCCCGGAAGATCCTCGAGTTCCGCGATTCGAAAGGCGGACTCGGATCGGTCGACGACCTGGATCAGATCAGCGGCGTCGGTCCGGTCACGATGGAGTCGCTGCGGGCGGCCCTCACGCCGTGAGCCTGGCCGCCGACTGGCGGCTGGTGGCGGCGATCGGCGGAACCGCCGGCCTCGCTGTTTCCCCCTTCTGGGCGCCCGCCGGCGACTGGCTGAGGCCACTGCTTGTCCTGGTCCTCGTCGCCGCGCTCTTCGCCAGACGCAGCCAGCTGCGAGCCCTGGCGATGGTCCTGGTCGGAGTGTCCGCCGTCAGTACCGGACTGACGGTGGGCGGGGCGCGAATCGCGTCAATCGATGGCGGTGCCCTGAACGAACCGCCCGGGCCGGTCGTCCTCCACGGCTTTGCGACCGAGGCTCCTTCCGATTCTCGGGGAACCGCCCGCTTCGGCTTCGATTCGAACCGCGGCAGGGTCCTGGTCGAAACCGCTGCCGGTCAAGTCGCCGAAGTGACGCCGGGAAGCGGCCTCGAGGTCAGCGGGGACCTGGGACCCGCGGCGGGGTGGATGCGGGCCGACCTCGAACGACGCGGAATCAGCATGGTGCTGCGTGCGGACCGGGTCGAGCCGGACGGCGAATACCGCAGCGGGATAACCGGCTGGGTTGACCGCCTACGAGAACGGGCCCTGGCCGCGCTGGCGGTAGCGGTGCCCGACCGCGAGGCCGCCCTTTCCCGCGGCTTCGTGCTCGGCGACGACAGTGAGATCGATCGTCGTACCACCGAGGACTTCCGAAGCTCGGGGCTCGGGCATCTGCTCGCCGTGTCGGGCCAGAACATCGTTCTGCTCGCCCTGCTGGCGGTGCCTTTCCTTTCACTCTTCGGGATCGGCCCGCGGGCCCGACTGGCCGCGATCGCGCTCTTGATCCTTGTCTACATCCCTCTGGCCGGCGGCGGCCCTTCCATTCAGCGGGCCGGGGTGATGGGCCTGGCCGGTCTCGTCGCGGTCGCCGCCACCCGGGCCCCGTCGCGCCTCTACGCGCTGGCGAGCGCGGCGCTGGTCACGCTTCTCCTCAACCCGCGGGCATCCGGAGACATCGGGTGGCAGCTCAGCTTCGCGGCGGTGGTCGGGATCATGTTGCTGGCCCGGCCGTTTCAGGTCAGGCTCGAAGTCCTGATCGGAGATCACGGATGGCGCCGAGCGCTTTGTGAGGGAATCGCGATAACCCTCGCAGCGACGATCGCTACGGCGCCACTCGGCGCCTTTCATTTCGAAAGGCTGCCGGTCGCCACGTTGCTGGCGAACCTGTTCGCGATGCCGGCCGTGGCACCGGCGATGTGGCTGGGGATGATCGGGATCGCCGTCGGCCAGGCAGGTGCCGGCCTGGCCGCTCCGTTCAACCTGGCTGGCTCGGTCTTTCTCGGCTGGATCGCCCAGGTCGCCGAGTGGTTCGGGCGGCCCGGGTGGGCCGTGATCGAGATCAACCTCGGGCCGCTGCAGCTGGCCGCGCTTGCCGGAGTTCTTGGTCTGGCGAGCTGGATGCTCGTTCGTTTCTGGCAACCCGGCAAGGGTCGCTCGGGGCCGTCCCGGTGGTTGCCGCTGCTCGTTCTGCTCGCCCTGATCCCGGTCCTGCCCGGACTGCTCGAGGAAGACCGCCGGCAGCTGAATCCGCCCCCGGCGGGTGGAGCCAGGGTGGAAATCCTCGACGTCGGCCAGGGAGACGCGATCCTGATCCGACCCGCCGGGGAGGATCCGCTTCTGATCGACGGAGGCCCGCCGGGGGGTGACCTGGCCGGGGCACTGGACTCGGCGGGGGTCGACCGACTCGCGGCCGTTCTCCTCACCCACCCGGACCTCGACCATTACGGCGGACTGCTCGAAATGTTCGGCCTGATCCCGGTCGACCGCTTCCTCTTCGATCGCTCGCCGCCGGAGTTGACCGCCCTGGCGACGGACTCCGGAGCGATTCCGGTCAGGGTGAGCCAGGGCGAGCTCGTATTCGAAGGGAACCTCCGGCTGGAGGTCCTCTGGCCGCCGGCAGATGCTGCGGGAGTCCCCGTCACCGGTGACGATGCCGGGAGTAATTCCCGCTCGATCGTCGTGGTGCTCGGCTGGCGAGGATTCCGGATGCTCCTGACCGGCGATGCCGAAGCCGAATCCGTCCCCATGCACCCGGGACCGATCGACGTGCTCAAGGTTTCTCACCACGGTAGTGCCGACGCCGGGCTGCCGGTCCTGCTCGACGAAACGATGCCTCGGCTCGCGGTGATCCCGGTCGGTTCCGGCAACAGTTACGGCCACCCGGTTCCGGAAGTCTTGGCCGAGCTTTCCGCGAATCGCATTCCGACCTTGAGGACCGACCAGGAAGGGACCGTTTCCATCGTCCTTTCCCCGAACCACGGATTCCAGGTGGAGACCGGCAAGTAGCCGGAACGGAAGGGTCCCGGCTCCTGGCGCCGGTCGATCCGGGACAATGGAGGAGTGAAGCCCGCCTATCTGATCCACGGGAGCGACAGCGCCAAGATCGATCAAGCCCGCACCCGGCTTCGGCGGCGGGCCGAGAAGGAGAGCGGCGCCGGCGGACTGGAGGTCTTCGAACCCGCCGATGGCAAAGGCAGTCCGGACGCGGATGCCCTGGCGGCCTCGGTCGGTGCTCTTTCGCTGATTCCCGGCCGGCGCTACCTGCTCGCAGATCGGATCGAGAAGTGGGGCAAGAAACAGGCCGCGACGGTGGCTGACGCGTTGATCGCCGCTCCGGAAGAGACCACAGTCGTGCTGATCGCCAGGGGCAAGGTTCCTGCCCCCGTCGCCGCCGCTGTGAAAAAGGTCGGCGGGGAAGACCTCAGCTACGACGCTCCCGAGGGGGCGCGGCTGCCGGTCCATTTGATCGAGAGCGCTCGCGCTCGGGGATTCGAGCTGACTCCCGAGGCGGCCCGGTTCATGATCGGCCGGATGGGAGAGAGCCTGCCGCGGCTCGGAGCCGAACTCGACCGTCTGGCCCTCTGGGCTGGCCCGAACGGTGCGGTCGACGTGGAGGACCTCCAGGAGATGGTGGCCGACACGTCCGAGACCAGCAACTTCGCCCTCGGTGACGCACTGATCTCCGGAGACCGCCGGCAGGTGATCACCGTTGCCGAGCGCCTGCTCGGTCAGGGCGCGACCGCCGGGAGCACGGTCTACACGACCACGACCTCGATCCGCCGGGCCCACAAGGCCCTGGTCAAGCTCGAAGAGGGAGTTGACCCTTCACAGCTCGAACGGCAGCTGGGGGTTCCGCCCTTCGTCGCCCGTCGGCTGATCAATTCGCTTTCCGGCACGACGGTAGAGGCAATGCGGGAAGCAGCGGTGGCAATGGCCGACCTGGAACTATGGACCCGCGGAGGCGCCGAGTACCCGGACGAACTGGCGCTCGACCTGGCCCTGCTGGCAGCTACCGGGTGATCTCGGCGGTGCCGCGATGCGGAGCCGGCCCAACCATCACTTGCTTCACTGGGACGGCGGGTTCGACTGGGAGGCCCGGCGTAGCCGGCGCCGACTTAGGATGCGCGAGGGCTGGCCGCTACGCGGGCAGCACGAGCTTTCTTCCGGGCGCCGTTGTTGCGATGGATGGCGCCCTTCTGGACCGCCTTGTCGATGCGGGAGACCAGAGCGCGATGCTCGGCCTTGACCGAATCGGCATCGCCTTCGTCGGCGGCCTTCTCGAGGCGGTTGAAGTAAGTCTTGATCGCGGAGGTCAGGCGCCGGTTTTCGGCGCGCTCACGCTCGGTGCGAAGGATTCTCTTTTTCTGTGAGGCTATGTTGGCCATGATTTTTGGTGTGCTCGCGGAGGAACTGCCGCCGACGAGCGGCCAGCGACTATACCGTTGCCAGCTTGAACTCGCCCTCTGACCCCAATCTCGACCCCTTCGAAGCGGCCGCCCGTGCCGCCGAGCAGGCGATCCGTTCGACCTCGAAGAAGGCCGAAAAGGTGATCAGCAAGCCGGTTCGGGAGCCCGAGCCGGTGGCCGACCGGGAAGAGGCCCTGGTCGAAACAGCGACCAGCCTCTCCGAGGAGGGCGGCGCGATCGCGCCGGTTCCGATCCGGAGCGAAGGCCCGGTATTGGAATCCGTCCTGCGGGAGACAGCCGGTGAAGACAGGCCCGCGGCGGGCGCCAGGGCCACCTCATCCTCCAAACCGGGCAGGCTGGCCCGCTCGACCGCGTTCTTTTCGATCGCCACCGCCGCTTCCCGGGTGGCCGGGCTGGCCCGTGAGGTCGTCGCCGCCGGCTACTTCGGTATCACCGGGCCGATGTCTGCCTTCACCGTCGCCTTCCAGGTTCCAAACCTGATCCGCGCCCTGTTCGCCGACGCTGCACTTCAGCCCGCGTTCGTTCCGATATTCACCGAGCAGATCGAGAAGGGCAAGTACCGCGAAGCCTTCCGCATGGCCTCGACCTTGCTGCTCCTCGTGACCATGGTGCTCGGCGCGATAACCGCCTTCTTCATCCTCGCCGCGGGGCTGGTCATGCCGCTGTTTGCTCCCGGCTTCTCCGGGGCGACGGAGGACCTGATGATCGTGCTCTCGCAGATCCTCTTCCCGATCCTGATCCTGCTGGGGGTGACCGGGGTCGTGGTCGGCATCCTCAACAGTTACGACCGCTTCGGCGCGTTTGCGATTTCCCCGCTCTTCTGGAACCTGACGATCATCGCCGTGGTCGTCGCCACCGTCCCGCTCTTTCCCGAGGAAAAGCAGATCTACGCCTACGCGATCGGGGTCGTCGCCGGCACCGTGGTCCAGCTTCTGATTCCCACCTGGGACCTGCGCAACACCCCATTCAGGTTCACATTCAAGGTCAACTTCCGGGACCCGAACGTGAGGAGGGTGCTGCTGCTGATGATCCCGGTCACCCTCAGTCTCGGCCTGATCAACTTCAACCTCCTGGTCAACAGCTTCTTCGGGTCGCTGGTCAACGACGAAGCTCCGGCCGCAATCGACAAGGCCTTCCGGATCTACCAGCTGCCCCAGGGCATCTTCTCGGTGGCGATCGCCACCGTGCTCTTTCCTACCCTCGCCCCGTTCGCCAGCCGCCGGGATTTCGATTCCCTGAGGACGACTCTGGCCAAGGGCATGCGGCAGATCATCTTCGTGCTGATCCCGGCCAGCGCGGCAATCCTCGTCCTGGCCGAACCGATGATCCGGCTCGTCTACCAGCGAGGGGAGTTCAACTCCGCGGAAACGACGGTGGTGGCGACGGCGCTGTTCTGGTTCGCGTTCTCGCTGCCGACCAACGGCATGTACCTGTTGCTCAGCCGGACTTTCTTCGGCCTGCAGAAGCCCTGGATTCCGACCTGGATCGCCGGGGCCAACCTGGCCCTGACCGCGGTCGGTTCGCTGCTCCTCTACAAGCCGTACGGGGTGGCCGGAATCGTGGCTGCCACCGCGCTCGCCACCGCAGTATCGGTGGTGATCCAGACGGTGATGTTGCGGAGCCGGCTGGAGGGAATCGAGTTCGGTCGGTTCCTTTATTCATGCGGCCGGATCGCGGTCGCCTCGGCCGTGCTGGCCGGGGTCTCGTATGAGGTCTGGGACCTGCTCGACCACGCGCTCGGTCGCGGCCTCGCCGGCCAGATCATCTCCCTCGGCGCCGGCCTCGGTCTGGGTGGCATCGCCTACGTGGCGGTCTGCCAGCTGCTCCGGGTGCCCGAGCTGGATCAGATCGCGGCGCTGGTCCGGCGGCGCTCCTCGTGAGCTTCGGGGCGTACCTGCTCGGTTGCCTCGGTCTGCTGGCGGGACTGGGGGCCGTACTGGCGATCGGGATCGTGTTGCGAGGGCGGCTCTTGCCGGGCTGGAATGGCCCGGTGGCCTGGGTCGCGACCGGATTGCTCGCCGTCGGCGCAGCGATCGGACCGGCCCTGATTCTCGGCACTTTCGGGGTCCTTGCCGCCTGGAGCTGGCTCCTCCTCGTGCTCGCTCTGGCGGCAGCGGCCTGGCGGTGGCAGGAGAGACTGCCCCGGGCCAGAGCGCGTCCGGTCCTGGTCTCGGTCCCTGCTTCCCCGGGTCTGACCATGATTGGAACGGCGATCGCCGCCGGTGCCTTCGGCGCCTTCGTGGCCGGTACCTCGATGCGGCTGGGAACCGGCATGACCGGCTTCGACTCGACCTGGTACCACGGTCCCTTCGCGGCCGGCATCGCCCAGAGCGGTGACACCTGGTCGCTTCACCTCCTCGCACCTCAGTTCCTTAGTTGGTTCTACCCCCAGAACTCGGAAGTGCTCCATTCACTCGGCATGCTGGCCTTCGGGACCGACCTGCTTTCGATCTTCATCAACCTCGGCTGGTTCGTCGCCTGCCTGTTGGCTGCCTGGTGCATAGGCAGGCCCTATGGCGCGGCGCCGGTCTCGCTGGCCGGTGTGGCCCTGGTGGTCGGCTCTACCGCGATGGCCGACCAGGCCGGGGAGGCCCGCAACGACATCGTCGGCACCTTCTTTCTACTCGCTGCCCTCGCGGTCATGGTCAACGCCGCCGCCGGTGGCCGCCGCATCACTCTCGGTCCCGCCCTGGTCGTCACTCTCGCCGCCGGCTTGGCGGCGGGGACCAAGATCAACTTCATCCCGGCGGCGCTGGTCCTGCTCGCGGGCACGGTGGTTCTGACCGATCCATCCCGGCGACTCCGCAACGGGCTGGCCGGTTGCGGAGCGGTCCTGCTTGGCGGCGGTTACTGGTATCTGCGCAACCTGGCGCACGGCGGCAATCCGCTTCCCTGGATCAACCACATCGGTCCGCTCCAGCTTCCCGGGCCCGACCAGGAGGTTGGCGGCCGCGACGCGGGCTCGGTCTGGGGCTACCTGACCGACACCGACGTGATTCGCGACTGGTTTCTGCCCGGCTTCGGTGATGGTTTCGGGTCCGGCTGGATCCTGCTTGGCGTTCTCGCAATCGCCGCCCTGGTTCTCTGTCTCGACCGCAACTCCGGACCCGCCCGACGGACCGGGGCGGCGGTCGGCATCGCCCTCGTTTTCGCCTGGCTCATCGCCCCGACCTCGGCTTCCGGCCCGGCCGGAGAACCGACCGGTTTCATTTCCGGTCTCCGCTACCTGGCCCCGGCGCTTGCGGTCTGCTTCGCACTGCTGGGACCCGGTGTCGGTCAGCGCGGCAGCCGGGCCCGGTGGCTGGTGACCGGCCTGTTGCTGATTCTGGCCCCCGTGACCGTCGCCTTCGGGGAGGGGTGGGACGTCAAACATTGGCTGCTCGCCGCCTTCGCGGCCGGGATGTTCTGGTTGGCCTGCCTGACTGCGCTCGGGCTCTGGCGGGTCCGGGCCAGACCGGGCCGGCCAACCGACCGGTCGCGCCGCAAGGTGATGGCCTGGTCAGCCGGGATAGCGCTCGCCTTCCTGATCCTCTGCGGCCAGGGGGTTCAGAAGTACTACTTCGAGAACCGTTACGAGTCGCCTGATTTCACGATTCCGGCGCTGGCCGAGGCTTTTGTCTGGGCAAGTGGCGAGTCGGACCTCGAGATCGGCACCAACGCGACCCGCCAGTATCCGCTCTTCGGCGAGGATCTCGACAACGAGGTCCAGTTCATCGGCCTGGAGCGCCCCCACGGAGGTTTCGTCGAAGCGGAATCCTGCGAGGAGTTCATCGAGGCGGTCAACCACGGTGACTACCAGTACCTGGTCCTGACGCTCGACCGCGAAGGCCAGAAACTGACCGATCCCCGCGAACTGAGCTGGATCCGCAAAGACCCCGCGATCGGCGACACAAGTCTCATCGAAGGCGGGGGAGTCCTCGAGCTGAACGGCCCGCTCAGTGCTTCCACTTGCGCGGGCTGACCCTGGCGCTCCCGCCCCGGCATACTGCTCTTTCCCCGATGGACACCACTCGCAACTTCTCGATCATCGCTCACATCGACCACGGCAAGTCGACGCTGGCCGACCGCATCCTCGAGCTGACCAAGGCCGTGGACCCGCTCAAGATGCAGGCCCAGGTGTTGGACTCGATGGATCTCGAACGCGAGCGCGGAATCACGATCAAGGCCCAGGCGGTACGGGTCGAGTTCACCGCCTCGGACGGCATCACCTACCACCTTCATCTGATCGACACCCCGGGTCACGTCGATTTCTCCTACGAGGTCTCCCGTTCGCTGGCCGCTTGCGAAGGCGCCCTACTCGTTGTCGACGCCGCCCAGGGGGTCGAGGCGCAGACCGTGGCCAACACCTACCTGGCAATCGAGAACGGGCTAGAGCTGATTCCGGTCCTGAACAAGGTCGACCTGCCCGGCGCCGAGCCGGAGCGCGTCGCAGCCGAGGTCTCGGACCTGATCGGGGTCGATCCCGACGATATCCTGCGCATCTCCGCCAAGACAGGTGAGGGAGTGATCGACGTGCTCGAAGCCGTGGTCGACCGGATTCCGCCGCCCGAAGGCGAACCGGACGCTCCGGCCCGGGCCCTGATATTCGACTCCGAGTTCGATCAGTACCGCGGCGTGATCGCCTACGTGCGGATGGTCGACGGCAAGTTCAGGAAGCACGGCAAGGTGCTCGCGATGCAGAACGGGACCGAGGCCGAACTCGACGACATAGGTTTTTTCCGTCCCGTGATGACCCCGGTCGAAGGTATCGACACCGGTGAGGTCGGATACGTGATCACCGGCATCAAGGACGTGTCGAAGCTGCGGGTCGGTGACACGCTCACGAATCTCGAGAATCCCGCGGGTGAAGCGCTGGCCGGCTACCGCGAGGTCAAGCCGATGGTCTTCTGCGGTCTCTTCCCGATCGATACCGACCGCTACGAGGATCTGCGCGATGCCCTCGACAAGATGGGCCTCAACGACGCAGCCCTCTCCTGGGAGCCGGAAACCTCCGAGGCGCTTGGCTTCGGCTTCCGCTGCGGCTTTCTCGGTCTGCTCCACATGGAGATCGTGCGAGAGCGGCTGGAGCGCGAGTACGGCCTCGAACTGATGGCCACGAGCCCCACGGTGCGGTACGAAGTCCACCTGGTCACCGGTGAATCGACCGAGATATCGAGTCCGAACCAGATGCCCGACCCCGGCTCGATCGAGCGGATCGAAGAACCGTACATCCGGGCCACCGTAATCACCCCGACCGAGTTCGTCGGGCCGGTGATGGAGCTCTGCCAGTCCCGTCGCGGGACCCATGTGGACATGGACTACCTCAGCCCGACCCGGGTCCAGATTCGCTACGACCTGCCACTCGGCGAGATCGTCCTCGACTTCTTCGACGTGCTCAAGTCATCGACCAGGGGCTACGCCTCACTCGACTACGAGCCGATCGGGCTGCGCGCCTCGGACCTGGTCAAGGTCGACGTGCTGCTGGCCGGGGACAGGGTGGACGCACTCTCGGTCATCACTCACAAGGAATTCGCCTACGGCCAGGGCAAGGATCTGGTCGCCCGCCTCCGCAAGACGATCCCGCGGCAGCAGTTTGACATCCCGGTCCAGGCCGCGATCGGGGCGAACATCCTGGCCCGGGAAACCGTCAAGGCGGTTCGCAAGGACGTAACCGCGAAGCTCTATGGCGGTGACATCACCCGCAAGAACAAGCTGCTCGACAAACAGAAAAAGGGCAAGAAGCGGATGAAGAACGTCGGCCGGGTCGAAGTCCCGCAGGAGGCCTTCCTCGCGGTCCTCGAGCTCGACGACTGAGTCTCGACTAGTAGGTTTCCGGCATGGCCTTGAAGACCGATGCCGTTGGCAAGAGCTGGCCCGCCCACGAGTACGAAGTGGGACGGGAAAAGATCCGCGAGTACGCCCAGGTGGTCGGGTTCGAGAACCCCGTCTACTTCGACGATGCGGCAGCGAAAGAGGCTGGCTACCGCGGGATCGTCGCGCCACCGATGTTCGTGGTCGTCTATGCCGCCGGGGCAATGGGGCCGGTGCTGTTTGATCCGGACGTCGCGATGAACTTCGCCGCGATGGTTCACGGCGGCCAGGAATTCGAATGGGGCGAGCCGGTGATTTCCGGGGACTTGATCTCCACCACGGCTACCTGCCGGGAGATCTACCCAAAGGACGGCAAGGGCTTCTACGTATTCGAGACCGAATCGAAGAACCAGAACGGTGACCTCGTTTGCAAGGGCACCTGGACCAACATCGTCAGGGGGATCGAGGAATGAGCGCGAAGGAAAAGGGCGAGAAGATCGCCAGCCTGAAAGTCACCCCCGACAAGTACCTGCCGCACCGTTACGCCGGGGCCTCAGGTGATTTCAACCCGATCCACCTCGACAAGGAGTTCGCGCAGATGGTCGGGCTGCCTTCCACGATCCTGCACGGCCTGTACGTCATGGGCCTGGTTGCCAGGGCCGCTACCGACGAAGCCGGGGGAGATCCGCGAGCGCTCAAGCGCCTCTCGGTGCAGTTCCGTGGCATGAGCTACCCCGAACAGGAGATCGAGGTCACCGGCGAAGTGATCGAAGCCGAAGGCACTGACGTCACTTTCGACCTGATCGCCGCCCAGGCCGGCAACCAGGTGATCCGCAACGCAAGCGCTGATATCAGCCACGGATGAACCGCCGGCCTTAGCGCCAAACCCGCCCGCGGGCGGGGCTTCATACAATCCTTCACTCATGCTTTCCGAGCGCCAAGAGTTGATCCTCGGCCTGGTGGTCGACGCCTACCGCGAAACGGGACGCCCCGTTGGATCCAAGACGATCGCCGAAGATGCCCGGCTCGAGTGGGGGGCGTCCACTGTCAGGGCGGAACTGGCGGCGCTCGAGGCCGGCGGTTACCTGACCCATCCCCACACCTCGGCCGGCCGGGTTCCGACCGACCTCGGCTACCGACAGTTCGTGGAGTCGCTGAAGTCACGGGCCGTGGCCAGGTCCGCAGGGTCCTCCGGCGCCCTTGACCTAACCGATCTTCGTCGCGAGGTCGACGAAGCGATGCAGCAGGCCACCGCCGCCCTCGCTCACATGACGGATCTGCTTGCCCTGGTCGTTGCCCCGCCGCTCGGGACCGCGAAGATCCACCGGGTCGAGGCGCTCCTGCTCCAGCCTGACGTGGTCATGGTGATCGTGATCACTTCCGCCGGTGACGTCACCCGGCGTGCGTTCACCTTCGCCTCGCAGGTCGACCCGGGCCTGGTCGAGTGGACGTCCAGTTACCTGAACGAATCCCTGACCGGGATCGACCTCGGCGCCCGCCGGATCGCCTCGAAGCTGAGCGACCCCACACTCCCGCCAGTCGAGGCGGCCTTCATCCAGCAGCTTTCACCGGCTCTGGTCGACCTCGAGCAGAACCCCGAAGGGACGCTCTACGTCGAAGGCGCGTCGCGCCTGCTCGACCAGCGCCGATCCGCGGACCTCCCCCGGATCGACCGCCTGATGAACACGCTCGAGGAGAAGGCGACGGTGCTCCGGATGATGCGCTCGGCGATTGACGAGCACTCCGTCTTCCTCTGGATCGGGGCCGAAAACCCGCAGCCCGAACTCCAGGACGTGACGGTGATCGGTGCCAATTACGGTCTCGCCCACCGCAACCTCGGCTCGGTCGGCGTGGTCGGCCCGACCCGGATGGATTACGAACAGGCGATCGCCAGCGTTAGCGAAGCGGCCAACGAGCTTTCGCGCTACTTCGAGTTCGTCTACGACGCATGAGTGACAAACGCGATTACTACGAGATCCTCGGGGTTTCCCGCGAGGCGGGCGACCAGGAGATCAAGAAGGCGTTCCGGCAGGTCGCTCGTGAACTCCACCCGGATGTGAACGATCACGATCCGGACGCGGAAGAGAAGTTCAAAGAGGCGGCCGAGGCTTACGAGGTGCTTTCCGACGAGGAACGCCGGCGCACTTACGACCAGTACGGCCACGATGGTCTGCGCTCCGGAGGCTACGAATCGCGGGCCCAGGGCTTCGGCTCGATCGATGACCTGTTCAGCGCCTTCTTCGGCGGCGGAGGTGGCTTCGGGGGGGCCCCCCGCCCCCCCCCCCCGGCCCCCCCACGCGGGGGG
>JAEYSQ010000052.1 GCA_023434465.1 Actinomycetes bacterium | reverse complement strand
CCATTCGAAAAGCGGCCAGTCGACGATCCAGCAGAACCGGTTGCCGGCGTCAGCCGGGATCAGGTCCCAACGCTCGGCCAGACGGGTGCGCAGCCCGCCGAGGATGGTGGCGACCATGGCGGGCTGGTCGGCAGCGACCAGCATCAGGTCGCCCTCCTCGGCTCGCATGGCCTCGTTCAGGTTCTTCAGCTCGTCTTCCGAGAGGAACTTGGCGATCGGTGCCCGCCAGCCGTCGGCTTCGCGGAAGGCCCAGACGAGCCCTTTGGCTCCCAGTTCCTTGGCGTCGTCGATCAGACCGTCGAGCTGAGCGCGGGAGAGGTCGCGCTGGCCGAAGTTGATGCCCTTGACCTGTCCCCCGGCTTCGATCACTCCCCCGAAGGCCTTGAAACCAGTACCGCGCAGGATCTCGGTCAGGTCGGTCAGTTCGTACCCGTAGCGGAGGTCGGGCTTGTCGGAGCCGAAGCGGCCGATCGCCTCGTCGTAAGGCATGCGCTGGAAGGGGATCTCGACCTCGACCCCCATCTCGGCCAGCACATGCTGGATCAGGCGCTCGTTGACCCCGATCACGTCCTCGCCGTCGACGAAACTCATCTCGATGTCGAGCTGGGTGAAGTCGGGCTGGCGGTCGGCCCGCAGGTCCTCGTCGCGGAAGCAGCGGGCGATCTGGAAGTACCGTTCGAAGCCGGAGACCATCAGCAGCTGCTTGAAAAGCTGCGGCGACTGCGGCAGCGCGTAAAAGGATCCGCGCTGGAGCCGGGCCGGCACCAGGAAGTCGCGGGCACCTTCCGGGGTGGAAAGCGTGAGGATCGGAGTTTCGATCTCGAGGAAGCCTTCCCCGTCGAGGAAGCGCCGCATCGCGGTGGTGAGACGGTGGCGCAGCTTGATCGCTTCCTGCATCTGTTCCCGGCGCAGGTCGAGGTAGCGATGCCGGAGGCGTGTCTCCTCGCCGACTTCGCCGTGGAATCCTTCGATTTCGAAAGGAGGGGTTTCCGACTGAGCCAGGACTTCGGCCTCCTTCACCCGAACCTCGAACTCGCCGGTCGGCATTTCCGGATTGACCGTCTCCTCGGAGCGGGTCACCACTTCGCCCGTAACACTGATCACGTATTCGGAGCGGAGCGTGTGCCCGAGGTCATGAGCACCGCCGGCCTGGTCAGGATTGAAGACGAGCTGAACCAGGCCAGTCCGGTCGCGAAGGTCGATGAAGATCAGGCCGCCGTGGTCTCGGCGACGGTGAACCCAGCCCGAGAGCCGCACCTCACTGCCGACCCGGTCACCCAGGACCTGCCCACACCAGGTGTCTCGATAGGAATTCGGATTCAGCTGTGGCGCGTCGTTCATCGAGGCGCCAGTCTTTCAGGAATCGGCAGGAGCATCCGGTCCGGGCCGTCCGCCGCCGGTCCGGACCGGAAACCGCGACTCCGCTACTTGACGCGAACCTTGAACTTGCGCTTGAGCAGTTTGAGGTTGGCAGCCTTGGCGGTGACCACCACGGGGTAGGCCTTCTTTTTCGCCTTCGGTTTGGCGGCGAGCCTGATCTTCACCCGTTTGACCGCCCCGACCGCGATACCGCCCGGCTTCTTGCAGGCTTTGCCCTTGATCTTCAGACCCTTTCGTGCCGCCTTGTTCAGCTTCAGGCAAACCCTGGCCCCGGTTGCGGCGGCGGTCCCGGTGTTCCGGACTACGACCGTGATCGGTTTCGCCTTCTTTCGCCTGATCACCTTCTTCTTCGGCAGCACCTTGGTGATTTTCAGCTTGGCGACCTTCGGCACAGGGATGTAGGTCGTCGACCCGATGTCGCAGCTGCCGGCGAGACGGCCGATCCCGTTCTGGTCGATACCCGGGCACTCGTCGGGGGGAGCGGTGCCACCGGCTCCGATCGCCGGGGAGCCTTCGAGCAGGTTGTGGGTCGGAGTCTGCCCGCCGTGGTAGCCGAGCGGCCCGTACATCGCGTCCTCGGTCACGACGTTGTTGCCCGGGTTGAAGCCGACCAGGCAGAAGTTCGGGCCGATCGTCTGGGTCTGCAGCGTGTAGCGCGGGAAGAAGAAGGGCCCGCTGTAACAGTCGTTTGCCTTGGCCGGAGCGGGTGGAGTGGCGGCCGAGTTGCCCCCGTTCAAGACGTTCACGAAGTTGACGCTGGTCGCCCCGGATTCGGCGAACCCGCCGCCGTAACCGTTCGTGTCCCCGTCGGAATCGGCCTGGTTGCTGACGATGGTCGAGGAACGGGCGCTCATGGTCGAGCCGCCGGCGCCGTAAAGGCCACCGCCGTGACCTCCCGCCTTGTTGCCGGAGACCGTGCTGTTGATCATCGAAAATGCGTCGTATACAGCGACCCCGCCGCCCTGGTATGCGGTTTCGTTGCCGTCGATCGTGACGTTCTCAAGTTCTGCCAGACCGGTCAGGACCCGGATCCCGCCACCATCCTCGATCAGGGTGAGCTTGCCGCCGAGGACCCGAACCGCTTTGATCGAGAGAGTCCCGACGCCACCCTTGTCGAAGACGCGATCCAGCGAGTTGCCGTCGATCGTAACCCGGTCGGTCGGCGCGGACGGCCGGATCTCCAGATTGTTTGCACCGGTCACGTCGAAGTCGCCGGTTACGTTGGCGTCCTCGTCGGCGCCGGCCCGGGTGATCACATAGTCGCCACCGGGGAGAAGGATCGAGTCAGTGCCGGAACCGGCGCTGCAGCCGCCGAAGGCAGCGTTGGTCTGAGCCGCCGTGATGGCTTCCCGCAGCGAGCAGTCCGGCCCGCTCGAGTACTCGTCCGCGGTCGTGTTGACGCTGATCGTCGCCGCACCGGCGACGCCCGGAGCGACCATCATTGCCGCCACCGCAAAAGCCCCTGCCAGAAACGCCCTCATCCCGAAACCTCCAGTTTGAACGGGCCGCCCCAGATTGGCCCACTGGGGGAATCGTATGCGGGCCGCGGGGCCCGGTCAAGGGCGAATCAGGTTGGCGACGTCCTTCGGGTCGACCGTCTGCTGGTCGCCGGTTTCCATGTTCTTGAGCGACGCGGTGGCCCCCGGCTCGAGGATCAGGGTGTGCGCGGCACCGACCCGGTCGGCCTGTTTGAACTGGCCCTTGACGCTCCGGCCGGCCAGGTCCATCTCGACCGCCAGTCCCAGGTGACGCAGTTCGGAGACCAGCGCGACCGCCTTGGTGGTCAGGTCCGGATCGGGGACCACTACGAAGAGATCCATGCCGGCGGAGGTGACTTCCTCGTCGAGCGCGAGCAGGATCCGTTCGATGCCGGCAGCCCAGCCAACCGCCGGGGTCGCCGGCCCGCCGAGCTGTTCGATCAGACCGTCGTAGCGCCCCCCGCCGCCGATCTCGGACTGGGCACCGAGCCGGTCGCAGACGAAGGAGAAAATGGTCCGCGTGTAGTAGTCGAGACCGCGGACCAGAGTCGGGTCGATCGTGAACTCGACCGAGGCCGCGCCGAGCAGCGACTTGACCTGCTCGAAGTGTTCGGCGTCCGCTTCGGAGAGGAAATCGAGCAGGACCGGTGCGTCGGCCATTACCGACCGGGTACCTTCGTGGTCGGAGTCGAAGGCTCGGAGGGGGTTGATCTCGATCCGGTCCCGCACGTCCTCTGAGAGCTCGCTGTCCCTCGAGCGCAGGTGAGATTTCAGTTCCTCGAGATAGGTCGCCCGGGCGTCGAGCGAACCGAGGCTGCCGAGCTTCAGCTCGACTCCGGGCACGCCGAGCTCCTCGATCAGGTCGCTGATCAGGGAGATCACCTCGACGTCGGCCAGCGGCGAATCCGATCCGATCGCCTCGGCGCCGATCTGGTTGAACTGCCGGTAGCGGCCGGCCTGGGGACGCTCATGCCGGAAGAACGGGCCGGAGTAACAGAGCTTGACCGGCTGGGGCAGCTTGTGCATGCCGTGCTCGACGTAGGCCCGGCAGATCGAGGCGGTGCCTTCCGGCCGCAGGGTCAGCGAACGTTCTCCCTTGTCCTCGAAGGTGAACATCTCCTTGCGGACGATGTCGGTCGACTTGCCGACCCCCCGCTCGAAGAGAGCTGTGTCCTCGAATGCCGGGGTGACGATCAGCCGGTAGCCGGCCAGTCCGAAGATCTCCCGGGCCGCCTGAAGCAACCTTTCGCGCTGTGCTGCCTGGTCGGGCAGCACGTCGAAGGTGCCGCGCGGCGCCTTGAACTTTTCGGCCACCGGTCCTTTACCTCGGGATCTCGGTCAGGAAGGGGTTGCTCGCCAGCTCCGCTCCGAGCGTGGTCACTCCCATGTGGCCGGGCAGGACACGGGTTTCCTCGGGAAAGCTCGTGACCAGCATGCGAATCGACTCGAGCAGGGTGTCCCAGTCGCCGCCGGGCAGGTCGACCCGGCCGACCGAACCCTGGAACAGCACGTCGCCGGAAAGCAGCAGCTGTGCCTCCGGGATCGAGTAGGTGACGTGGCCGGGGCTATGCCCGGGGGTGAAAAGCACGTCGATCTCAAGCCCGGCCAGAGCGAGGTGCTCTCCCCCCTCCACGGTGTGGTCGGCGTCGTAGCTTTCGAAAGGTCCGATTCCCGGCCAGGGCACGTAGGCCATCACGTCAGCCAGGATCGGAACCTCGAGCAGCGGGCAGTAGACCGGCGCACCGGTCGCTTTCGCGATCGGGGCCACGGCACCGATGTGATCGAAGTGACAGTGGGTGAGCAGGATCGCTTCCAGCTCGAGGTCACGTTCGGCCAGCGGTGCCATCAGGCGGTCGGCCTCGTCACCAGGGTCGACCAGCAGCGCCTTGCCGGTTTCCTCCTTGAAGATCAGGTACGAGTTCTCGGCGACCGGCCCTACCGTGGTTCCGATTACCTCGAGCTCGGACACGCTCAGCTCTTGCTCCGGGCGCGGATTCGCTGGCGTTCGCGACGCCGCCAGAGAGTCAGGTCCATGTAGTAGCCGGCCGGAATGTAGAAGACGAGCATCAGCAGGCCGATGATCAGCGACGACCCCAGGGGCCGTCCGAAGATCAGGATCAGCAGGATCACGAAGACCCCGGCGGCGATCAGACCCCGAACCGAAGCGCCTTTCCAGGTCGGTGGATTGTCGCCCTTTTGCATCGATCTGTTGCGGCCCCCGGATTTGGCCTGATTCCGCGCCTCAGCCCGGGTACGGGGCCTCGATCGCTTTGAGCTGTCGACTTTGCCGGCCTGGGTGCCGCGCTTCTTCCTGGTGCGCTTCTTCTTGGTCTGTGCCACGCGCCCAAACTTACCGGTTGGACTGCTTCAGACGACGCTCGATGATGTGGAAGGCGGGGTCGAAATCGCGTATCGGCACGTCCTCCGGATAATCCTCCAGGGCCGCCTCCGGGATCAGGCCGATCAGCTCGGCCTCGAGAACGCCGATTCCCCTCAGTGTCGCCTGCTCCTGTACCGCCTCCACGATCTCGACCAATGGAGTCTCGATCGGATCGTGCACGTTGGTCGAGATCTGAACCCGGCCGGTCGAAAGCGCAAGACCGAGGGCCCTCACTCCCGGGATCCCGTCCTCCGGACTTTCCCGGATGGTGGCGGCGATTTCACGGGCCACGCCGAGGTCATCGGTGGCCAGTTCGAGGTTGAACGCGGCCAGCGGTGCGCGGGCGGTGACCAGGGTCGCTCCGGCCGTGGGATGAGGCTGGGCCGGCCCGAAATCGGGCGTGAGCGAGCCGGAAGTCATCCGCTGCCAGAGCGAGTCCAGCCCGCCCGCCCGGAAGTAAGCCCGCTCACGCCGGCCGGTGTCGCTGGCCAGATCGCCGTAAAGGAAGACCGGTACTCCCATTCTTCCGATCGCCTCGGCCACTTCGGTCGCGACCTCGGCCGCGGTCTCGCGCCGGCCCTCGCTCAACCACACCACCGGGCAGACGTCGAGCGCCCCGATCGCCGGGTGAAGACCCTCCCAGGCGGTCATGTCGATCTCGGTCACCGCGGTTCCGGCCAGTCCGCGAAGCGCCCCGGCCAGGGTTTCGGCCGGCCCGGCAAGGGTGAACACCGCGCGGTGATGGTCGAGGTCGGTGTGACGGTCGAGCAGCGTGACTTCGGCGCCGAGGGCTGCCTCGAGCCGGTCGAGCCGGGCGAAGTCGCGACCCTCGGAAACGTTCGGAACGGCGAGCAGACTCATGCGAGCTGGGGCCCGTCAGACGAGCAGCCGGCCCTCAAGCACCACCGGCGTATCGTCGATCGTCACCTCCGGGCGCATCGACACCACGTCGAGGTGGACCGGCACCTGCACCTCGCCGCCGATTGCCGCCGACGCGCCGAATGCCACGTGGGCGGTCCCGAGGATCTTTTCGTCCTCGAGGATGTTGCCGGTCAGGATCGCTTTTTCGTTGGTGCCGATGCCGAGCTCGGCCACGTTCGTCCCGTCCGGCCCGTGGACGGTCAGGAGTTCCATAAGCTTCTCGCCTTCCTTCCCGGTCGCGCCGACCAGGTGGCCGTCCTCGACGGTCAACCTGACCGGCTCGGAAACCAGGCCGACCCCGGCGATCGATCCGTCAACGATCAGGGTGCCTTCGGCCGTGGCCGGGCTGATGAATCCTTCTCCGCAGGGCAGGTTGCCGAAGGCGCCGGTGGCGGTCAGCTCACCGGCGTCAGGAATCGCCTTGCGGCCTTCGAGTCCGAGCCGAAGGTCGCTGCCGTGATCGCAGGTGATCCTGGCTTCGGTTCCCCGGTCAAGCAGTTCGGCGACCCGTCCCCCGCGGCGCCGGAGGTTTCCCATGTCATCGCTCATCACCCGGGCCAGCATTTCGACCGTGGCTCCGGGCAGGGTGGCGGTCCGGGTGCCGGACTCGGTCGCCCGTTTTCGCGAGCCGGTGTGGGAGAGCGACTGGACGGTCGGAGCGAGCAGCACGTCGGCGGCGATCATCGCTTCGGCAATCGTGGCCGGTGGTTCGCCCGCATGCGATTCCCGTTCGGTCATGACCGCGAGTACCGCCTCGGCCCCGGCAGTCTCGGCCTCGGTCCTGAGGGCGTCCCCGAGCTCACGTGTGGCCGGGTTGCAGACGACCAGAACCTGCTCGCCGGCCTTCACCCCGAGGCAGTCCCTGACCACGGTCTGAACCGCCCGATCGAGTTCATTGCTCATGGGGGGAATCTACCCAGTGGCCTTCCTCGCCTTGCGACGGGAGAAAAGCTGGCCGGATGAAAGCGTCGCGGCTAGTCTGAAATCACGGGCAAATCACCAGTCAAAGGAGATAACGATGAGCCTGAACGAATGCAGAATCGCAGCGGTCGCGGCGGTCGCGGACCTCGACCGGGCCCGGGAGTTCTACGAGGGCTCGCTTGGTCTTTCCCCGGTTGACTCCGGGGCGAGTGGCGATGAGGTCGTCTACCGCTGTGGCGAAGGGACCGGGCTGATGGTCTATTGCTCGCCGACCAACGCGGGGACCGGATCCGCCACGGTCGCCTGCTGGGAAGTCCAGGACCTCGGAGCGGAAATGAAGACTCTCCGGGATCGAGGCGTGGCTTTCGAAAAGTACGAAGGTTTCGATCAGGACGAAAGCGGCGTACTCGACATGGGTGACGAGCGGGTCGCCTGGTTCACCGACCCCGACGGCAACACATTCGCCCTGGCCGGCTGAGCGCGAAAGTCCCCGCCCGGTCTGATCCCTCCGGGCGGGTACGGTCAGGGTGTGAAGTCCTGGCATCCTCCCCTGATCCTGCTCGCGATCATCGTCCCGGCCGCGATCGGTTTCGCACTCGGCGGTCCCGGACTGGGAATCTCGATCGCCGGACTCTCGCTCGTCGCGCTGGCGGTCATCGCGATGCTCGTCATCCCGCGTGATCCGATCGGCCGCAAGCCACATCCGGAACTTGCCCGCCGGCTGCTGATCGTCACCACCTTTCCGATCGAGGACGACCGCGCGATTCAGCGGATCGCCGACGAGGTCCGGCTCGGCTTCGACGAAAACGACGCCGAGATCCGGATCCTCACCCCGGCCGCGAACACCTTTCTGCGGCGCTGGGCGACCGACCTCGAACGGGCCCGCGACCGAGCCCAGCGCGACCTCGTCGTCTCGGTCGCCTCGCTCACCCTGGCCGGCGTCGATGCCTCGGCCCGGGTCGGTGACGAGGACCTGGTCCAGGCGGTTGATGACCAGCTCGCCACCTTTGACGCGACCGAGGTGTTCCTGCTCACCCGGGATGAGCCGGAATCCGTGGCAGCGGAACAGTTGCGCGAACGGTTGCTGCCCGCCTTCCACCACGTCGACCTTCGCTAGGTTGCGAACATGAAGCCGGTGATCGAACTCGACGGTCTGGTCAAGAACTTCGGCAGCACCCGGGCTCTCGACGGGCTCGATCTCACCGTCGAGCCGGGACAGGTGCACGGCTTGCTGGGGCCGAACGGTTCGGGAAAGTCAACCGCGATCCGGATCCTGCTCGGCCTGATCAAGGCGAGCGCCGGGAGCGCCCGGCTCTTTGGCAGCGATCCCTGGCGGAATGCGGTCGACCTTCACCGGCGGCTCGCCTATGTACCGGGCGACGTCAACCTCTGGCCGAACCTGACCGGCGGTGAAACGATCGACATGCTCGGGTCGCTGCGAGGCGGAATCGATCCGCGGCGACGCAAGGAGCTGGTCGAACGATTCGAGCTGGACCTGACCAAGAAGGCGCAGGCCTACTCGAAGGGCAACCGTCAGAAGGTGGCACTGATCGCTGCCCTGGCTACCGACGCGGAACTGTTCGTGTTCGACGAACCGACCTCCGGCCTTGACCCGCTGAAGGAAGCGGTCTTCCAGGAGTGCGTAAAGGAGATCACGGCGCGCGGCAACACCATCCTTCTTTCCAGTCACATTCTCGGTCAACTCGAGCACGTCGCCGACACGTTTACGATCATCCGGTCGGGCAAGACCGTGGAGACCGGCACGCTCGATGACCTGCGCCGCCTTGCGGCCGCCGCAGGCCGGGATTCCGGCGCACTTTCGCTTGAGGATCTGTTCCTCGGCGTGTACGCGAACAAATGAACCGATTCGCCGGGACCGGGGAGGCGATCAGGTTCGCCCTGCGTCGCGATCGGCTGATCATTCCGTTTTCTCTGGTCGGCCTGGTCGGCTGGATGGTGGTCTACGTGATCAGTTACGTAAGTCTCTACGGAACCCAGGCTGAACTTGATGCGCTCAAACAGAGTGTCGCCGGCAATCCGGCCCTGATCGCTATTCATGGGCCCACTGGTGGCCTCGGCACCCTGGGCGGCACCACCGCCTGGGAAAGCGTGCCGGCGATTTCGATCATCAGCGGTGTCTTTGCGATGTTCAGCGTGATCAGGCACAGCCGGGCCGAGGAAGAGGACGGCCGTACCGAGCTGCTCTTGACGTCGGGATCCGGCCGGCTTGCGCCGCTCACCGCCGCACTGGCCGTCACCTCGGCCACTCTCACGGTCGCCGCTGCCGGGTACGTCGCGGTCCTGGCGATCGGTGGCTACGGGATCGGACCGTCGATCCTGCTCGCATCGGCCGTGCTCGGTTTCGGCCTAGTCATCACCGGCACGACCGCAGTTTTCGCCCAGATCACCCAGAAGGCCCGGGCCGCGCGCGGACTGGTCGGGATCGTGATCGGCGTCGCCTGGCTGCTCAGGGCGATCGGCGATACGGGCAACGGGGTGCTCACCTGGTTCTCGCCGTTGGGCTGGGCCCAGCAGACCAGACCTTTCTGGGACAACCTCTGGGGGCCGCTTCTGTTGCCGTTGACGGCGAGCGCGCTCGCCGTTCTGCTGTCCTTCTGGCTGCTTGCCCGTCGCGACATCGGGGGCGGACTGATCCAGCCTCGTCCCGGGCCGGATCACGCCTCGCCGTCGATCCTCCATCCGCTCGGGTTTTCATTCCGCCTGCACCGGGGGTCGGTCATCGCCTGGACGGCCATGCTGCTCGTCTACGCGGTAGCGATCGGCGCGATCAGCAACAACATCGAGGACATCCTCAAATCGAGCGCGGCGGTAACCGAGGCGTTCGCATCGGCCGGCACCGACCTGCTGGACTCGTTCTTCGCCTCGATCCTGACCGTGATCGCGGTTCTCGGGGCGGGGTTCACGGTCAGCGCGGTGCTGCGCCCCCACAGCGAGGAAAGGCACGACCGGGCCTCGCTGCTACTTTCGGCGCCGCTCGGGAAGGTGCGCTGGGCCGCAAGTCACGTGCTGATCGCGTATCTGGCCAGCGCCTTGATGATCAGCCTTACCGGTCTCGGGCTGGGCATCGGGCTCGGCTTCGCGAGCGGCGATTTCAGCCGGACCAGCGAACTGTTCGCCTCCGGTTTCGCCCAGGTGCCGGCGATGTGGGTAACCGGCGGCCTGGCATTGCTGCTTTTCGGAATCTCCTCCCGGCTCGGACCTCTCGCCTGGGGACTCTTTGCGGCCTTCATCCTGATCTGGACCCTCGCATCGTTTGGTGACCTACCGCGATGGATCGTCGACCTCTCCCCCTTCTCCCACACTCCGGCGGTCCCGGCCGTTCCGGTCGATCTGGCACCGCTGCTGATCATGACGCTGCTGTCGCTCGCTTTCACCGCGGCTGGGCTCGCGCTCTGGCGGAGAAGGGACCTCGCCTGATGTCCGGGACCGGCAAGGGACCTTCCAGCGGGGATCCAGGAGAGAACCGGATCGCGTACCCGCGGGAATCGACCGAGTTCAACCGGGTGGTCGCACTGACCGACGGGATCTACGCGATCGCGATGACCCTGCTGGTCCTGACCATCGGGATCCCCCGGGTCGAACCGGAGGGTCTCGGTGAAGAGCTCAAATCGATCGACGGAGAACTGCTCACTTACCTGATCTCGATTGCCGTACTGGCCTATTACTGGCTCTCGAACCACCGTTTCGTCCGGCACCTGAAGGCAATGGATCCGGTTTACACCGGCATCAACGTGGTCTACCTGGCGGTTGTCGCGTTCTTGCCGCTCCCGACGGCTCTGCTCGATCGTTACTCATCCGAGCCGATCACGGTGGTCGTCTACCTGGTGACGCTGCTGCTGATCAGCCTTCTTGAGGTGGCTCTGTTCATCTGGGCGCACCATCGCCGGCTGCTGAAGGGCGACCCGTCACCCCGCGCGGTCCGTTACGGGCTGACCGTCGCCCTGGCGCCGGTGCTCGTATTCGGGCTCGCGATCCCGGTCGGCCTGATGACTTCCTCCACCCTCGCCCTCGCCGCCTGGATCCTGATCAACTTCCCGATCAGCATCCTGATCGAACGTCGCCTGGGTCCGGACTCGGACTACTTCTGAGTTCCCGGCGCGAGGCCGGTAACCCTTACCGCGGTGAACTTGTCGCCGCTGCCCGCTTCGATCCGACCGGGCCGGAGCCCGTACTCGGTGAATCGAGCTTCCATCCGTGCGGCCATTTCTCCCAGATCGGCACCGCCCGGCGAATCAAAAACGAAATGGACCTCTGCATCCTCGGCTAGCAGCGGGACGATCGGGGCCAGGGTCCTCGTCGGCTGGTCGAGAAAGTCGCGCACACGCAGGGCGAGAATCCGGTCGAACGGCCCGAGCCTCGCCAGCTCATCAACGACCGTGTCGGGCGTTCCCTCGATCAGTTCGATCCGCCCCGCTTCGATGTGGCTCTGGTTTCGTTTGGCTGCCGCAGCGAGCATCTTGGCCGAGCGATCCAGGCCAACCATCAGTCCGTCCGGAAGTTCTTCGGCGCAGTAGTCGAGCGCCACTCCGTGGCCCGGCCCGACCTCGAGCACCCGTTCACCGCCGGTCAATCCGAGCCCGTCAACCGCCCAACGAATTCGACCCTTCATCATCTAGACTCTCCGTCCCCGCCGGGGTAGCTCAGCTGGTTAGAGCAGCGGAATCATAATCCGCGTGTCGGGGGTTCGAGTCCCTCCCCCGGTACTGATTGCAGCCCAATGCCAAGCCGTTCCGCCACCAACAAATCCCCTGGAACCTGGGACCTGGAACCGGCGAACTAGGCTGGCTGGCGGAGGATCTTCTCCATTGATTTGTTCCTGGCCAGCTCGTCGATGAGCTTGTCGAGGTAACGGATCTCCTGCATCAGGGGTTCTTCGATCTCCTCGACCCGGATTCCACAGATCACCCCGGTGATCTCCTTCCGGGCCGGGTTCAGTTTTGGCGCCTGGTCGAAGAAACTCTCGAGATCGGTTCCGTCATCGATTCTCGTCGCTAGTTGTTTATCGCTGTAACCGGTCAGCCAGCAGATGATCTGGTCAACCTCCTCTTTGCTCCGGTCTTTCTTTTCCGCCTTCGCGACATAGTGCGGATAGACGCTCCCGAAGCTCATTCTGTATATGCGGTGGCCAGCCATCAGTCCGCAACCACGATCATGACGACTGCGCCAATGATGATCAGGTCGGCGATCAGGACCCAGTAGATCCAGCCGGGCACGCTTTTCCGGGGCGCCGACTCCAGACCGGAATCCAGCGACGCCTCCGCCTGCGCGAGCTCCTCGAACTCCCGCCTCAGCTCCTCGCTCGATTCGGCCATTGGGCACATCGTATGCGATTGGCATTCTTTTTACACAGGGGTTGTGTAAAAATAGATTCATGAGCCAGTCAGAGCAACTTCCGATCAGTCCTGGTGCCAATACGCTCGGTGGAATCGTGGCCGACCGACCGCAGACCGCCGCCGTTTTCGAACGACTCGGGCTCGATTACTGTTGCGGCGGGCAGCAGACCCTCGAGGATGCCTGTCGCTCCGCCGGACTCGAACCCGAAACCGTCGCGAAACTGCTCTCGGCCCTGGACGGACCGGCAACCGAGGGCCAGGATGGTGCCCACGACCTTTCCGACGCATCGATCGAGGAACTTTGCGATCACATCGTCAAGACTCACCACGAACCGTTGCGCGACGAGATGCCCCGAATCTCGGAGTTGATGGCCAAGGTGGTCCGGGCCCACGGCGCCGAAGATCCCGAAGTGATCGAACTGGCTGAAATCTTCACGCGGACCCGGAGCGAACTCGAAACTCACATGCAGCGGGAGGAAGAGTTTCTCTTCCCGGCCTGCCGGGAAGTGGCGACGGGCCAGGGCAGCGCGAACCCGGACGACCGGCTGCTGACCGCACTCGGGGACGATCACCAGTCGGTCGGAGAGGCGCTCAAGCAGATGCGGAGCCTGAGCCACGATTACCGGCCGGAAAGTGCCCACTGCACCACTCACCGGGTCCTGCTCCACGAGATGAGCGAGTTCGAACTCGACCTACACCGTCACATCCACGAGGAGAACAACATCCTCTTCCCCCGGGTGCGCGAGATGGCGGTTCAGGCGTAGTCGAGCTGCTAGGGGTCGGTGGTCAGTTTCCCGACGCGGGTTGCAAGCAGCCGGCCGCCGACGATCCCCAGGGTGTCAGCGTAGCCCGGAGGCGGAGTGATCTGAGAGCAGTTCAGGTCGACTGTTGCCGGAGCCTCGAGCGTTGCCGCACCAACGATGACCAAGTTGGAAGACGGCTCAATGGTCGTCTGGGTGGGCAGAGCAGCGATCACGTTCGTTCCGGTGCGGATCGAACACATGACCTGATCGGCGCTCCCGTTCGGTCCCTGCTGGAAAGCGAAGGCCTGAGCCGAGAAGGTGTAAGAGCCGGCCGGGAGGGAAACTGTCG
>JAEYSQ010000045.1 GCA_023434465.1 Actinomycetes bacterium | reverse complement strand
CCGGGATACTCAGGCGGAGGGAGGCTGAATGCCGACCGAGGTGTTTGCCGCGTCCCAGGAACGCCTACCCGACTCCACGGCGCTACACAAAGGTCACCGGGACAAAGGCGAAACGAAGCTCGCCGACTCTTTATGTACCGCTTCCCGGTGACGCCCACCCGACCCCACGGCGCACCTCAGCTACCGGGCGACGACTGTGGCCTTGTAGAGGAGGCGGCCGCCGTCGTAGTAGCAGCCGTAGCGCTTGGTTGAGTTGATTTTCTGCTGGGGGTGTGACCTTCTCAGGGCGTCATTGGGCCGGTCCCGGGCGTTGGTTCCGATCCCGCACTTCCCGGGGGCGCGACTTCCCCGCCAGGTGTTGGCTTTCTGGGCGCGGGCACAGGTCGCCGGGTTCGCCCTCCCCCTGATTCCGGGGCTGCAGGCCATCGGGACCCAGAAGGCGGGTGCCCAGGTCGGGATGGTCAGGGCGACGATGTCCCCCCGGATCACGTTGAGCGGCTTGATCGCGAACTTGATCTCGGTTCCGAAGTAGCGGTTCAAGGTCTGGGTTCCGCTGGCCCGGATCAACCGGTAGCGCGGCGGGTACTTGGCCCCGCCCTTCACCTGGCGCAGGATCGAGATCCTCGCCTTCGATGGTGAACCAAACAGCCGGTTGAAGTAAGGGCGCTGCGCCGCACCGTACCGGCGACTCGTTTTCGCGGTCGGATTCGCAAGCTGGATAGACCAGGCGATCACCTTCGCCCGGTTGAACGGCACCACGAAGTTCTTTCCACGCGCACCCTTCTGGAACACCTGGAACCCCGTGACCTTGCCCTCCGCCACGCAGGCACGCGCGACCGTCCGGCCGCAGTTCGGCGTCACCTTGTTCTTGGTCGCTCCGAGCACCGCGCGCCGGTTGCTCTTGCCGTCAGCCACGGAAGCCGCGTCGGGAAACCCGGAGATCACAAGGCAGGCGGCGAGTCCCAGGATGGCGGTGATGAGCGCGCCGGGGCGAAAGACCGGGCGGCTCACATTCAGATGTGAACTTGAAACGGTCATAAGAAAAGCAACACCGAGGCTACGCCAGAGGTGCGGAAGGTCAAGCGAGGATCACGGGCGGGAAATACTTCCCGCCCCCCCTCAAGCCACCGGGCAAGCCCGATCGGGTGGCCTCAGCGGCCGACGATCAGGGCGGAATACAGCAGCACGTTGCCGCCGTAGTAGCAGCCGTACCGGCGAACCGAATCAATCCCGGTCTGCGGGCGGGTCTTCTCGAGCTGTTCGTTCACCTCGGGGACGTTCTTCAAGGCACAAGTGGCCGGTTCGCCGCGCATCACGCGACTGCCGCGCCAGGTGTACTTCTTTTCGGCCTGCTCGCAGCGGCCCGGATCGAGCTTGCCGACCGAAGTGTCGTTGCAGGCCCGGGGCTTCCAGAGCGCCGGAACCCAGGTCGGGACCGTCAGCGCGACGACATTGCCTTCGAAAACGTTGAGAGGTACATCCAGGGCGAAAGTCACCTTGGTCCCGAAGTACGGATTGAGGACCTGGACCGGGCTGCGGCGGACCAGTTTGAAGCGGGGACCGCCCTTCTTCCTCTTCTCGACCTGCCGGAGGATCGAAATCCCGGCCCGGGAGGGCGAGCCGAAAATGGCGTTCGCGAAGGGAAGCTGCGCTCCGTTGCCGTCTACTTCAACCCGCGTCGGGTTCGACAGCGAGATCGACCAGGCGACCAGCTTGCCCTTGAAGGGCACCACGAAGTTCCGGCCCGGGTAGCGGGCCGAGAGGGACTGGAACGCGGTCACCTTGCCTTCGAAGGCACAGTCGCGACTGAAGTCACGGCCACAGTTCGGTTTGAGCGTGTTTACGTTCCTGGCGCCGAGTTCGATCCGCTTGGACGATTTGGCTTCCGCATGCGGTGCGAAGGCGACCGTGAGGAGCGCGGCGAGGGCGATCAGGAGCGTCAGAATACGGGCGCCGCTGAGGGCGCTTGAGTTGAGGGGAGAGCGAAGCATCGAATACTGGAACACGGTTGGGTGCCTCAATGTTGCGCTCCGGGGCCCGGTCGGGCTCCGGTCTCGATGACGGTTACTTGTAGCGGTAGGTGATGCGGCCGCGGGTCAGGTCGTAGGGTGAGAGCTCGATCTTGACCCTGTCCCCGGGCAGGATGCGGATGTAGTGGCGGCGCATCTTGCCGGAGATGTGACCAAGGACCTCATGGTCGTTGTCAAGTTTGACCCGGAACATCGTATTCGGGAGGGCTTCGGTGATTTCACCCTCCATCTCGATCTTTTCTTCTTTAGCCATTCGCCTCTGAGGCTACTACTCAAGCGGCTTTCAGGAAGCCCCGGGCGTGCTCTACAGCTTCGTTTGCATCATTGATCTCGCCGGCATACCGGGCTGCGGCCAGCTCTTTGATCACCTTGCCCAGTTCCGGCCCCGGTTCGATTCCCAGCTTCGCCGCCAGTTCGTTGCCCGGCAAGAACTGCTCTGGGGGGCCGCTGCGGTCCCAATCGAGTCCGTGCCCGACCATCTCGGAGGCCAGTTCCAGGTGACCCGAGACCATGCCCGGACCGGCAATTTCCGCCTTGCCGCGGGCGGCAAGGCGATCCGCGACCGTGAGCAATGTCACATCGATTGAAACCGGATCGGTGCGATCGAGATAGGCAAAGATCTGTCGCCTGTCGAGCGGCATCGCCGTGACCATGAAGCCGAGGATGAGGTGATGACGGGCGAGATCGGCGAGGTAACTGATCAGCTTCCTGCTTGCCTTCAACTTCCGGAAGCGGGAAGTGATCTGGTCGGCACCAACCTGATCGTGGCCCCGAAAGGAAACGAAGCCGCCCTCCTCACTCCGTGTCTGCGGTTTGGCGCAATCATGAAAGAGTGCTCCCAGCCGGAGCGCGGCCGCGCGGTTGACCCCGTCTGCCAGAGGACGGGAAAGAAACTCGGAGACCTCCGCGGCCCGCTCCCCCGTGAATCGCTCGAGGTCCGATTCGATCCGCAGGACTCCCTCGACCACCTCGATTGTGTGGCCGAATACGTCGAGGTGGTGGTTCGGGCCCTGCACCACCCCGTGGAGGCGGCCGATCTCCGGCAGCAAGCTGTCGAAGAGTCCCAGCCAGTCCATAACGGTCAGCCCTTCGAGCGGATCGCGCGCCCCGATCATCAGCAGCAGCTCGGCGAGCGTCCTCTCGCCCGCCGGATCAGCCGCCCGGGCCGAGACGGCGCGACCCAGCTCGAGGGTTTCCGGTTCGATCTCCCAGCCGAACTGCGCGACCAGACGGGCCGCTCGCATCAAACGCAGCGGATCGTCGCTGAACGAGGTCGGCCCGCAGGCCCGGATCGTCCCGGATCTGAGGTCGACCAGGCCACCGAGCGGATCCAGCGCCTCACCGGAATCAAGGCTTACCGCTACCGCGCCGACGGTGAAATCACGCCGGGCCAGGTCACCTTCGATCGTTTCCGCCCGCAATTCGGCGACGTCGACCTGCCAGGCATCCTCACGGTCCTTGGCCCGCCAGGCGGGGAATTCCTCGGAAAGTTCGAAGGCGACCCCGCCCAGCGCCCTGGCTATCGACCGGGCGGGGCCTTCGGGAGATCCGGGTACCGCGAGATCGAGATCGTTGACCGGACGGCCCAGGGCGACATCACGCACCGCACCTCCGACCAGCCAGGCCGGAGTCCCCGCCAGCGCGTCGCGAATCTCCCGCACCCGGGGTGCGGACAGCACCGCCGGACCGAGATCGTCCAGGCTCAGCACCTCCCGCACCGGTTCAGCTTTCCCGGCTCACGCGGGGAACCCGGGGCGAGATGCCGCAGGTCACTTCGTAATTGATCGTGTCGAGCGGCTCGGCGACGCGCTCGGCAAGGATCGTTTCCTCTCCCTGGCTGCCGATCAGGGTCACTTCGTCACCGACCCGGACTCCGGAACCGGGACCGACGTCCACCGTGATGTTGTCCATCGAGATGGTGCCCGAGATCCGGTAGCGCGCACCGCCGATCAGCACCTCGCCACGGTTCGAAAGTCCCCGTCGGAGTCCGTCGCCGTATCCGATCGGAATCGCCGCCACGCGGGTCTGGCGCTCCGCCTGCCAGGTCCGGCCGTAGCCGGCACTGTTTCCCGGTTCGAAGTCCTTGACCGAGGCAACCCAGGAATGAAGCGAGAGGACCGGCTTCAGGTTGTGGTCGGCGGGGTCATTGCCAAACGGATCCATGCCGTAGACCGCCACACCGGGCCGCACCAGATCAAAGTGACAGGCGGGATCGGCGATCATCGCGGCGCTGTTTGCGGCGTGGAGCTTGACCTCGGGAAACTCCCGCCGGACTCGCTCCCCGAGCTCGGCTAGCCGGTCGCGCTGGAGGTTCCGGAAGGCCGGATCCGCCTCGTCGGCGGTGGCGAAATGGGTCCAGATCGCGACCAGCCGCAGGTTGGGATGGGCGTCAGCAGTGCGAGCGAGGTCGAGGACGAGCTCCGGGTCGGTGGTGCCGAGCCGGCCCATGCCGGTGTCGTACTTGACGTGGACCCCGACCACGAGGCCGGCCGCCGCCGCCTGGTCGGCCAGGCTGGCGATGAAGCCGGGCTCCCAGGCGGCGACATCGGCCCGGGCGGATATCGCCATCTCGATCTCGGCCGGGGCCAGGGCACCGAGCACCAGCAACGGGATGTCCGGGGTGACCGACCGGGCCAGCACCGCTTCGCTGGCGGTCGCGAAAGCGATCCGGTCCGCCCCAGATTCGGCCACCGCGGCCACGCAGTGGAGCGATCCGTGACCGTAGGCGTCGGCTTTGAGAACCGGGCAGAGCTCGATCCCTTCGCCCAGGCGGGATTTCAGCTCGCGGCAGTTGTGCCGCAGCGCACCGAGATCGATCCGGGCTTCCGCCCGCTCGTACATCAGGCCCCGGTGAGGGCGGCCAGAACGTCAACCCGGGTGACCACGCCGACCAGTCGGCCCTCGTCATCGACTACCGGCAGGCGATTGTGCTTCCTCTCGGAGATCAAGCGGCCGGCGTGTTCGGCCGGCTCTTCGGGACTTACGGTGACCGGATCGGCGGTCATCATGTCGGCGGCGGTGGCCGCGAATGCCTTCCGGGCCCGCTCTTCCCAGTGCTTGGTCGATTCGAGAAAGACGATGCCGCCCATGATGTTCACGTAATGCGGCAGGTGAAAGTCCGAATCCTCGTTCGAGATGACGAGGTCCGAGTCGGTGATGATCCCGAGCACCTTCTTCGTCTCGTCCACGACCGGCACACCGGGCAGGTCGTTGGTCTGGAGGAGGTCGATCACGTCCTGGATCGAAGCGTCCGGGGAAACGGAAACGGGCTCTCGGTCCATGATTTCGGCAACGGTCGGCATCGAGGGCAGATTATTCCATTACCCGCGGTCACCGCCCTCGCCGGCTAGGCGGTCGGTGGAATCATCGCTCGCGGGATTGCCCGGAGCACATCGGTCGCGATCACGCCATCCCGGTTACCGGCCTCGAGCGCGGCAATCTCACCCGCGGCGGCATGGGCGAAAACAGCGGCCGCGGCGGCTTCGAAGGCGCCGAGCCCCCGGGCCAGGAAACCGCCAACGATGCCGGCCAGAACGTCACCGGTTCCGGCGGTGGCGAGAGCCGGCGCGGGCAGTGTGTTGACCGCGACCCGCTCGCCGTCGGTGACGATCGTGTCATCCCCTTTGAGGACCACAACGGCCTGCGATCGTCCGGCCAGCTCCCGGGCGGTCTCGAGCCGGTGAGTCGAGACGGCTGTGGAATCCGTGCTCAGCAGCCGGGCTGCTTCGCCGACGTGCGGGGTCAGGACGGTCGCAGCCGTTCGACCGGCAAGCGGGGCCAGATCTGACCCGAAGGTGGAGAGACCGTCCGCGTCGAGCACCAGTGGAGCCTTGCAGTCGGCAACGATCGTCGCCGTCAAAGCCGCGGTGGTGGCTTCCCGGCCGGCCCCGGAACCGACGATAACCGCGGCTGCTCCTTCGAGATGGTCGAGGATCTCTCCGGCCTGCTCCTGTTCGAGCCGCTCGGCCCCTTCCCCGAATCCTTTCGTCATCACCTCGGTCAGCTTCGCTTCGAAGATCGCTTCCAGCCCATCGGGAACCGCGGCCGTCGCGTAACCGGCGCCGGACCTGATCGAGGCCTCTGCGGCCAGGCAAACCGCGCCGGTCAGCCCTCGCGAGCCGCCGACGATCGAGACCCGGCCCGAGCTGAACTTGTTCGAATCGGCGCCTCGCCGCGGCAGCAGAGCGAGAACCCCGGCCCTGATCGCGCCGCCCGCCCGTGGAGCAGGCGCACCCGGAGGGATGCCGATCGGAATCACCTCGACCGGACCGCAGAGATGCTTGCCGGGGGCGATCAGATGACCGAGCTTGCGGGCGTGAAAGGTCGCCGTGCGATCGGCGCGGACCGCCGTTCCGGCCGCTTCACCGGTCGAGGCGTTGACGCCAGAGGGCACGTCGCAGGCCACCACCGGCAGCCCGGAATCGTTGATTGCGGCGATTGCGGACGCGACCGGTTCGCGCGGCTCACCTTCGAATCCGGTTCCGAGCATCGCGTCGATCACGACCCCGCGAAGCGACGAAGCAGAAAGAGAGCCGTCGATTACGCCGGCCAGCCCCTCGGGGAGCCGGTCCAAGTTGGCTTGCGAATCGGGGCTCAGCTCGTCCCGGTCGCCGAGCATGATCACCGCGACCTGAAAACCGGACTCGGCCAGGTAACGGGCCGCGACCAGGCCGTCGCCGCCATTGTTGCCCTTGCCGCAGACCACCGTGACCAGACCGTTCCCGATCTCTGCCTCGGTTGCGAGACCGGCGGTCACCCGGGCCAGCCCACGGCCGGCGGCTTCCATCAGCTCCAGGGAAGGCACCCCGGCTTGCTCGATTGCCCAGCGGTCCGTCGCCGCCATGCCAGCCGCGTCGTGGACCGGATCGAGCCAGTCCTCCACTCAACCCTCCACTTCAGGGGGGCCGGCAGCCGGGTCGGCGATCGCGACCGCCCCGGCCATTTCCCGGGCATGGGTCAGGCTGACCTGGACCGTGAGCCCGCGGGAGCGGGCGTCGCTTTCGACCTTTCCCCAAAGCCGAACCGCAGGCGCCGGGTTCTCATCGTCGCCGGCCATGATCTCGATTTCCCTGAGGGTAGTGCCGGGTGGCAGCCGGAGTGCCTTCACGACCGCCTCCTTTGCAGCGAAACGGGCCGCCAGATGGCGGCCCGGCCGGCCCTTCGAGGCCGCGTACTGCTGTTCTGATTCGGTGAAGAGACGGTCGGCCAGTCGGGGATGACGATCGCGGGCCCGCTCGATGCGGGCCACTTAGATCAGATCCATCCCGACCCCGGCCGTCATGCCGTCTTCCCCGGCTTTCCGTTACTCCTGGAGGCCGAGGTTGAACTCGAACGAGCCCTCGCTGTCGCTCGAACCGGCCGCCATGTACTGGAACTTCCTGACGACGTTGGCGATCTCTTTGGCTTCCGGCTGGCCGGCACCTTCGGAGACGATCAGTTTCGCGATGTTCGCCGGATCGGCAAACATGTCGAGACCGGCCTCTTCGGTCGAGGCGTCGGCCGCCTTGTAGGCATCCGAGTCGGCCAGGGTCTGGCCGCTACCGGTCAACGCGTTCAGCGAGGCCTTCATGCCGACGCCGATCACCATGCGATCGTCCTGGACGCCGATCACGACCGGTCGTCCCGGCAGCTCGTCGGTGAAGACCCGGAAGCCGGCGACTCCGCCGGGCAGAGGCCGGACGCTGGCGTCACCGGCAAGCCCGATCAGCGACGAGATGCCGCGCAGCGAGCTTTCGATCGGCTCGATGTTCGAGCTGGTCGCGACCAGGGCGCCGCCGAGATTGCTCTGGTTGGTCCCGTTCACGAAGAAGGCGACCGTCTGAAGCGATTCGACGATTCCCTTGACGTCGATCTGGCCGGAGGCCTCCTTGACGAACTTGTCGACCTGGCCGGGCTTCAGCAGCCCCGGGATGCCCTCCTCGTTGAGGGCGTCCATGATCTTTGTCGCGTTCGGGCCGACGTCACCAGTGCCGGTGGCGAAGATCGAGTTGGCCGGGAAGGTTTCGATCAAAGCCGAGGGATCGCCGCTGGTCAGGTCCGAGCCGGCGCTCGAGTAACCCTTGATCGAGATCTCGTTCGCTTCCGGAACCAGGCTGGCGACCGTGCCGGAACCGTCGAGGTCCATGCCGAGCGCCGAGTAAAGGCCCCCGAGGTCGAAGCCCTCTTGCTTCAGAGAGTCGAGATACGGGTCGTTGGAGGTGTAGACGGAAACCAGGGCGCCATCGGCGGTGTGATCGGACAGATCCTTGAAGGCGTCGGTGTCGGCCAGATTGTCACCCTTGGAAGCGTCAACCGCGGCCTTGAACTGATCCTCGGACGAAGCAGCGACCAGATTGTCATCGACGATGCCGATCGTCTCGCCACCACCCTCTTCTACCTTGTAGGAGAAACCTTCGTACTCACCGTCGGTCGAGCCACCTTCGCTTTCGGACTGCTTGTCGATGAAGGACTGGGCAGCGTCGGCGTCGGTCGTCTCTATGACGACCCCGAACTTCTCTTCGTCAGCTGCATCGTCAGCGCCGAGGTCGTTGAAGTCCTGACTGGTCGCTTCCGGAGCCAGCGAGGCCGGGTCGAACTGGACGAAGGCGGCGGCGTTCTCGCCGAGCCAGGGCTGGACGTCGGCGTCGAAGTCGACTTCTCCGTCGGCGCCGTTGTTGATCTGGTCCTTGATCATGTCGCCAAGGTTGATGCCGGCGAGCTGCTCGGTGATCGAGTCGACATTGGCGGCGACGTCGCTATCGGGCTGGACGGCTCCTTCGACGAAGACCGGGGTGTCGGCTGGCGCGAACTTGGCTAGTGCGTCGGCGCCGGAATCATCGGAGCCACCTCCACAGGCACTGATCGCAAAGGCCGAAAGGCCAACGGCAAGGATGGACGGGACTGAGTACTTCAAGAATGAACTGGGCATGGCGAGGATCCTAGCGCCGCTCCTTGCGAAATTCTTGCGAAACCTCCTCCCGTCCTTTTTCACGAGATCCCATTTGTGCCGGTATGTGGCGCAAAGGGGAAATTCGAGGATCAGGTGGGCGCTACTCGACGGTTACGGTCTTGGCGAGGTTTCTCGGCTGGTCCACGTTCAGGCCGTTGAGCCGGGCCACGTGGTAGGCGAAAAGCTGGAGTGGAATGATCGCGAGGAGGGGCTGGAGCACCCAGTCGGTCCGGGGGACCTCGATCGTTTCCTCGAAGACTTTCGAGACGCGGTCATCGCCCTCGGTGGCGACCGCGATTACGTCGGCGCCACGGGCCTTGACCTCTTCCATGTTGGACAGGACCTTGTCGAGAATCGGGCTGTCGGTCGCCACGCAGACCACCGGGGTCGATTCGTCGAGCAGGGCGATCGGGCCGTGCTTCATCTCGCCGGCCGCGTAGGCATCGGTCGGGATGTAAGAAACCTCTTTCAGCTTCAGAGCGCCTTCGAGACAGACCGGGAGACCGATGTGACGACCCAGGTAGAGGAAGAAGTTCTGGTCGTAATGCTGCTTGGCAATCTCCAGCATCCGCTCGGACTCCGAGTCGATCGTCGCCTCCATCTTGTCCGGGATCGCCCGCAGTTCGTTGATCAGATAGCTGACCTCCGAGAAGCCGAGGGTGCCGCGGATCTCGGCCAGCCGAAGTGCGACCAGGTACATGGCGGCAACCTGAGCGACGAAGGTCTTGGTCGCGGCGACGCCAATCTCGAGGCCTGCCCGGGTAAAGAGGACCGCGTCGGAATCCCTTGTCGCCTGGCTGCCCATGATGTTGGTGATCGCCAGCACCTTGGCGCCCCGGTCGCGGGCCAGGCGCATCGCTGCCAGGGTGTCCGCCGTTTCGCCGGACTGGGTGATGCCGATGACCAGGTCGTTCTGACCGATCACCGGATCGCGGTAGCGGTACTCGGAGGCGATGTCCATCTCGACCGGCACCCGGGCCCAGCGTTCGATCGCGTAACGGCCGACCAGACCGGCGTGATAGCTGGTGCCGCAGGCGACGATCACGATCCGCGAGGCCTTCCGGAGCACGTCGTCACCGAAGCCGATGTCGGAAAGGTCGACGCTGTCGTCATCTGAGAGACGGTCGAGGATCGTCTCGGCGATCGCTTCCGGCTGCTCGTGGATCTCCTTCATCATGAAGGTGTCGTAACCGGCCTTTTCGGCGGTCTCCTCGTCCCACTGGACTTCTTCCGGTTCCCGATCCACCGGGGCCCCGTCGGCCTCGGTCACCGTCACCCCCTCGGGATTGATCGTGACGATTTCGCCGTTGTCGATCGTGAGCACGAGTCGGGTCTCGTTGAGGAAGGCGGGGATCGCCGAGGCGATGAAGTTCTCGCCGTCGCCGACGCCGACGATCAGCGGGGTTTCCTTGCGGGCGCCGACCAGTACGCCCGGAGCGTCGGAGTGCATGGCGACGATCGAGTAGTGGCCGCGCAAGTCGGCGTACGCTTTCCGGACGGCTTCGGTTAGATCACCTGTGTAGTACTCGCCGATCAGGTGAGCGACCACCTCGGCGTCGGTCTCCGAGCTGAATCTCACACCGCGATCCTCGAGCTCTTCCTTCAGCTTGACGTAGTTCTCGACGATGCCGTTGAGGACGATCTGGACCTTGCCGGATTCGTCGGCATGCGGGTGGGCGTTGGCTTCGGTCACCCGTCCGTGGGTCGCCCAGCGGGTGTGAGCGATGCCGGTGAAGTTGCCGTTGCGGTCCGGTTCTTCGGCGGCGGAGAGATCGGTCTCCTCGAGCGCGCTTCGCAGGCCGGAAAGATTCCCGACCGCCCGCACGTTCTTGACTTCGTCGTCCGGCACGAGGATCGCCACGCCGGCCGAGTCGTAACCGCGGTACTCAAGCTTCTGGAGCCCGGCAACGAGAATCTCTTCAGCGGGCCGGCCGCCGACGTATCCGATGATTCCGCACATGAGCGCTAAAGGGTACTGGGGCCGGTCAACCGAGTTCGCGGCGGACCAGGCCGGCCAGGGATTCGCAGATCTCCTCAGCCCGCGCCTGACTCGGCGCTTCGGCCATCACCCTGACCAGCGGCTCGGTCCCGGAGGGACGAAGCAGAACCCGTCCCTGACCTTCGAGCTCGCTGTTCAATCGATCTACTTCACTCCAGACCGGTTGCGCACCGGCAATCGCCTCCCGGTCGGCGACCTCGACGTTGACCAGCACCTGGGGAAGCTTCTCGATCACCCTCGCCGCAGCCAGTTCACGGCCGTCCAATGCCTCGAGCAACATCAGCGCCGCGGCGATCCCGTCCCCGGTCGGCGCGTAATCGGTGGAAATGATGTGACCGGACTGCTCGCCTCCGAGAACCCAGTTCTTCTCGCGCAGAGCTTCGAGGACGTAACGGTCGCCGACCCCGGTCACCTCGACCTCGACCCCGGCCTTTTTCATCGCCTGATGAAACCCGTAGTTACTCATCACGGTCACCGCGACGCCGCCACCCAGTCGGTCGGCAGCCGAACGGGCGACCGCGACCAGGCCGATGATCTCGTCACCGTCGAAGGCGATCCCTTCGCCGTCGACCGCCATCACGCGGTCGCCGTCACCGTCAAAGGCAAAGCCGATCGTCGCTTCCGAGGCGGCAACCTTTTCGGAAAGCAGGGTCAGGTCGGTCGACCCGCAGCCGCGATTGATGTTTCGGCCGTCCGGCTCCGCGGCCAGCAGTTCGACCTCGGCTCCGAGCCGTTCGAAGATCTCCCCGGCGACCCGGTAGGTGGCGCCGTTGGCACAATCCAACACGACCCGGAGACCGTTCAGATCCAGGCGAAAATGATTCGCCAGCCCGCGTAGATAGTCCTGTTCGCCGCCCCCTAGTTCGCGAATCCGACCGGGCTCCGCGGCGGCCGAAGGAGGCTCGTGAATCAGGGCTTCGATCCCGGCCTCGGTCGGGTCATCGAGTTTGCCGCCATCGCCGCCGAAAAGCTTGATCCCGTTGTCGTGGAACGGGTTGTGCGAAGCGGAAACGACGGCCGCCATGTCAAAGCCGAGATGCCTGGAAAGAACGGCTGCCGCCGGGGTCGGCAGAACTCCGCCCAGATAGACCTCGCCGCCAGCTTCGGCGATTCCGGCCGCAAGAGCGGCTTCGAGCATTGGACCGGATTCCCGGGTGTCTCGAATGATCAGGACGCGGGGACGTTCGATGCCTCTCGAACGGCGCAGCGATTCGGTGCCGGCCCGCCCGATCGCAAGTGCCAGCTCCGCGGTGAGTTTGTCCCCGACCCGTCCGCGGACCCCGTCGGTGCCGAAGAGAGTGCGGGTCGGGGTCGACACGCTCGCTCTTCGAATTAGCGCTTCGAGAACTGCGGCCGCTTACGGGCCTTCTTGAGGCCGGCCTTGCGACGTTCCTTGGCCCGTGCGTCACGGGTCAGGAAGCCTCGGCGCTTGAGTTCGGGACGAAGCTCGGGATCGACTTCAGTCAGGGCCCGGGCGATGCCGTGACGGACCGCTCCGGCCTGACCGGAGATGCCGCCGCCATGAACGCGGATCTTGATGTTGACGTTCGACTCGTAGCCGGTTGCCACCAGGGGTGAGTTGACCACTGTGCGGTGACGGGCCCTGGGGAAGTATTCGTCAATCTCGCGATCGTTGATCGTGACCTTGCCGTCACCCGGCAGGATGATGACCCGGGCAACCGAGCGCTTACGCTTGCCGGTGGCGATGAATCGGGCGTCTTTGGCCAGGGCCACGGGAGCCGGCTTGGCGACCGGAGCTTCCTCGTCGTCGGCTTCCGCTTCGCGCGCGGCGCGCTCCTCTTCCTCGGCCTCACGGGCGGCGAGTTCTTCGGCGCTAAGTTCGACTTCGGGTTCGGGCTCGGCCAGCGGCTCGAGATCGGCACCCGGGGGCAGGTCTGACTTCGGCTTGCGCTCTTCCTCGGTGACGATCTCTTCGGCCGCCTCGGTGGCGGCCTCTTCGACGTCGACTTCACCGGTGCCCTCGGCACCTTCGACTTCGGCCTCGACGACCTCTTCGACCTCGGCTTCAGCGACGACCTCGGTCTCCGGGGCCGCTTCGACCTCAACCGTCTCTTCGGTCACTTCCGCGGCGGCGGGAGTCTCCTCCGTGCCGGCCTCGGGGGTCTCTTCGGGGGTCACGTCTTCGGTGTTCTCTTCTTCGCTCAAGTTTGTCTAGCTCAGTTCTGGATTTCCAAGGGCTTCGGCTGCTGGGCCTGATGAGGATGCTCGGGGCCGGCGCAGACCTTCAGCTTCAGCAGCTGCTGCCGGGAGAGCTTGTTGCGCGGCATCATTCCCTTGACCGCCTTGCGGATCACCTCTTCGGGCTGCTTCTCGAGCATCTCGCCGAGGGTGCGGGACTTGATTCCACCCGGAAAGCCGCTGTGACGCCAGTAGGTCTTCTGGTTCAGCTTGTCTCCGGTCACCTTGATCTTCTCGGCATTGACCACCACGACGAAATCACCGGTATCGATATGCGGCGTGTAGTCGGGCTTGCGCTTGCCGCGCAGCGTGTCTGCGAGCTGGGTCGCGAGACGGCCGAGGGTTTGACCTTCGGCGTCAACGATGTACCAGTCTCTCTGGCGATTGGTGGGAGTGGCTACGTGAGTCTTCATGGCAAAAGTGAGTGCAGCCTCCGGCGGAGGCCGACACGGCTTGCGAATAATAGGGAAGACGGGAAAGATCTGCAGTCGGGCGGGTCCGACCCGCCCTCCATTCTCAACCCGCCCTCCTGCTTGAAGTAACCGTCGGTCAGGAGGGGGCTACATCGCGCAGTGGACGGGGGTCTGGCCGTTATTGACGGGTGTCACATCCGGTGTCTTGAAGATTGCCTATACTCGCGCCAGCTATAGCCGAACCCTTTCCTTCCACGGGAAGGGGCGGAGGAACCAACGGGGAACGTTTCCCCAGGGGCGAATCGGAGGCAAACACTGCTCCGTAGCGCAACTCTTTCAGCGCGAGCCCGCCAGCTAACTCCGCAGGCGCTGGAAAGAGATTGAAGCCGAGTCGATCAAAACCCTTCTCGCTCGCCGCGTTCGTGGCGGTTTTGGCCTGCCTGGTTCCGGCCGCGTTCATTTCGCAGGCCACCGGAGCGGGCAGTTCGGGAGGCGGTCTGGTGATCCCCGACACCCCGAAGGTCTCGGACGTGATCTGCCTGACCGGCTGTTCCAAGGTCCGAGAGGTTTCGATCGGGGGCTCGGTACAGGTGACCGGGACCGAGATGAAGTCGGTCTCTTTCGTCGCTTTCCGCGGCAAGAAGAAGAACATCCGGGTCGAGCCGAACCTGGTCACTGCCACCCGGGTCGAGGCGGCTGTCCCTGAGGGTGCGATCAGCGGGCGGGTCCGGGTCGTGTCGAACACGAATGCGGTTTCCGGCCCCTCCACGCAGATCCTGACCATCGGCAACCAGACCTTCGCCCGTACGGGCAAGCTGACCGTGACGGACGCCAGCACCACCCCGTTCAAGGCTTACCAGTACGGCGCGCGCCGCCCGGTTCTCAGCTTCATCGTCAATGGCGCGAGCGCCAGGGTCGACCTGCGAGTCGACATAGTCAATTCGAACGGCGACATCGTTCGCAGCCGGTTCCTTTCGAACGTACCGACCGGATCGACCCAGAAGGTCGGCTGGAGCGGTCTCGTGAGGAAGAACCGGACCGCCCCGAACGGCGCCTACCGTTTCGTCGTCCGTGGCAACGACGGAGCCACCGCCTCACTTTCGACCCGGCTGAAGCGGGAACGCCGCAAGGCCGTTCGTTCATCGCGGACCCGCAGCGGCAAGACGACCACCGACCCGTTCGGCTTCCGCATGTACGGCTTCATGTTCCCGGTCCGCGGCCCTCATTCATACGGCGACAGCATCGGTGCCGGCCGCGGCCACCAGGGCCAGGACGTTCTGGCCAGGTGTGGCCTCCCGCTGCGAGCCGCGCGGGCGGGTGTCGTTTATTACAACGACTACCAGGCGAGCGGGGCAGGCAATTACCTGGTGATCAACACGATCGGAACCGGTGGCAAGAGCCATGTCTACATGCACATGCCCCGCCGCTCGCCGCTCAAGGTCGGCACCCGGGTCAAGACCGGCCAGTTGATCGGCCGGGTTGGAACCACCGGCCGCAGCACGGCCTGCCACCTCCACTTTGAGATCTGGTCCGCTCCCGGCTGGTACCAGGGCGGCACCTTCCTCAGGCCCACCGCAGCTCTGCGGGCCTGGGACCGTTACAGCTGATCCTCGTCTTCCCGCTCGGGCCGGGTAGCAACCTTCGGTCCGGACCTCAGAGCGCGAGGAAGGTGATGCTCGCGGCGATCAGGCCGGTCATTGGAGAGCGTCGTCATGACCCGCACTCAGACGAGAATGAGATTTGTTCTCATTATCTGATATCCATTCAAGGACCGGAGTACCGATGCTTGAAGCCCTCTCACTGCCCTTCTTCCAACGCGGCCTGATCGAGATACTGATCCTGGCCATCCCCGCCGGCCTGATCGGCAGCTGGGTGGTCCTGCGCGGCCTCGCTTTCTTTTCCCATGCGATTGGCACCGCCGCCTTCCCGGGTCTCGTCGTCGCCGACGGAGCGGGTTTCTCTCCGGCGCTCGGCGCTTTCGGCGCGGCCGGCGTTTTCGCCGCCGTCACCGCCCTCCTCAATCGCTCGCGGCGATCGTCAACTGACAGCGTCACCGCGGTCGTCCTGGTCGGATGTCTCGCCCTCGGCGTGATCCTCGCCAGCGACGTATTCGGCTCCAGCGCCGGCGTCGACAACCTGTTGTTCGGTTCGCTTCTTTCAATCGGAAGCGCCGACATCTGGCTGGCCTGCGGAGCTGCAGCCCTTTCAGTTGTCGCCACCACCCTGCTCGGACCCCGTTGGCTTGCCCGCGGATTCGACGACTCCGCCGAACGGAGCGGATCCGGTGCGGCCTGGCTCGACGGAGCCCTGCTGCTCTCGGTGGCCGTGACCGTGACCGCCAGCCTCAACGCGGTCGGCGCCCTTCTGGTCTCGGTCCTGATCGTGGTCCCCGCCGCGACGGTTCGGTTGTTTGCCCGCCGGATCACCCCCCAACTCGCCGGCTCGGTCCTCCTGGTCGCCGTTCAGGGAACTTTCGGACTGTGGCTCTCGTTCCAGACCGATGCCCCGCCCGGGGCCACGATCGCCGTGGTCAGCGGCGCCACTTTCGTACTCGGACTGGCAGTCCGGGCACTGCGCAGAGACCGTGCCCGTTCTCTTGCGCTTGCCGCCCTGCTGATCAGCGGCGGGATCATCGCTGGCTGCGGCAACTCCGATCCCGGCGGTGAAAAGCTCAGCGTCGTGGCCACGACCACCCAGGTAGGGGACTTCGTCGCGACAATCGGCGGCGATCAAGTCGAGGTCTCGACAATCCTCCAGCCCAACACCGATCCTCATGACTACGAGCCGCGTCCGTCCGACGTCAGGTCGATTGCCAACGCCCAGCTCGTGTTCCGCAGCGGCGGCCACCTTGACGAGTGGGTGGACGACCTCGTTGCCGACAGCGGCAGCTCGGCCGCGGTCGTGGACCTGAGCGCAAATCTGCCGGTCGAACTCGAAGGCAGCGAACACGAGCACGCCCACGAGTAATCACACGACGAAGGCTCGGTCCACGAGGAGCACGTGCATGGCGAGGAGGGCCACGAGCACGGCGAGATCGATCCGCACTGGTGGCTCGATCCGGTCAACGTGGAAGCCGCGACCGGAAAGATCGCCTCCGAATTGAGCGGGGCCGACCGGGTTCAGGCCGGCTACTTCGAGAAGCGGGCCACCGCGTTCGAGCAGCAGATCAAGGGCATCAACCGGGAGATCGCGAAGTGCCTCTCCACCGTCCCCGTCGACGAGCGAAAGATCGTGACCGACCATGACGCCTTCGGCTATTTCACTAACCGCTTCGGGATCGAGACGGTCGGCACCGTCATCCCCGCACTGACGACCCAGGCCCAGCCCTCGGCCGGAGACCTGTCCGATCTCGAAGAAACGATCCGCGAAGAGAAGGTCAAGGCCGTCTTCCCGGAATCCTCCCTCTCGCCGGCGCTGGCCGAAGCGGTCTCCAGAGATACCGGTGCCAGCACGAAGTACTCGCTCTACGGCGACTCCCTCGGCCCCAAGGGCTCGGAGGCCGAAACGTGGCTCGAGATGATGAAGGTGAACGCTGACAACCTGATGCTGGGGATGACCGGCGGCCAGATCGACTGTTTCGGCACAGGTGGCTGAGGACCGATGAGAACCGGAGCCATCCCCAACCCACCCCCGACCGGCCCGGCGATCGTTGCCCGGCACGCAGCCCTCGGGTACGGTGGCGAATCGGTCCTGAAAGGCCTCGAGTTCGAGGTTCCGGCGGGCAGGCGGGTGGGCGTCCTGGGCCCCAACGGAGGGGGGAAGACCACCCTCTTTCGCGCTCTGCTCGGCGAAATCCACCCCCTCTCGGGAGTTCTCCAGGCGAATGCGAGCGTTTCGACCGTCGCCCAGACCGATCGCTCCCGCCTCGATTACCCGGTCAGCGCCCTCGACGTCGCCCTGATGGGCTCCCTGGCCCGGCTGCCCTGGTGGAAGCGTCCCGGTCGCAGTGAGCGTCGGCAGGCGCATCTCGCGCTCGAGAAGGTCGGGCTCCACGAGCAGGCGAAGGCTGGTTTCGGTGATCTGTCGGGCGGCCAGCGTCAACGGGTACTGATCGCCCGGGCACTGGTTGCGGAAGCGGACATCCTGCTCATGGATGAGCCCTTCACCGGTCTCGACAACCAGAGCGCGACCCGCCTCGAGAGCCTGATCGACGAACTTGCGGCTTCCGGCCGGACCGTCCTGATCGCCACGCATGAAGTCGATCAGGCCGCCCGCTGGGATCTGGTCCTCTGCCTGAACGGAACCCAGATCTCTTTCGGTGACCCAAAGGTCGCGCTCAGCAGACCGGTCCTCGAAGCGACCTATGGCGGCCACCTCGTCGAGATCCCCGGCCAGCCTGAACTCGACGTCCTTCCCGGCCACGGCCACCACGACGAAGAACCCCGGAGCTGAGCGGTGCTCGATTGGGTTACTGATCCACTTGCCTTCGGTGCCACCACCCGTGCCCTGATCGAGATTCTGATCCTCGGAACGGTGGGAGCGGCGGTCGGCTGCTGGGTCGTGCTCTTCCGGGTTTCCTACAGCGCCGAATCCCTCGCCCACGGCCTCTTTCCCGGTCTGGTCGGGGCCGCCCTGCTCGGCCTGCCAATCCTTGTCGGCGGAGCCGGGGGCATCCTCGTTGCCGCCCTTCTGATCGCGTTGGTGAACCGCTTCGCAACCGATGACGCCGATACCGCGACCGCGGTGGTCGTGACCTCGCTTTTCGGGCTCGGCGTGCTGATGGCCCTCTCCCCCGCTTCACCGCCGGGCATCTCCGAGCTGCTTTTCGGAGACCTGCTCGGAACTTCGAGTACCGAGATCTACTACTCCGCGGCGGTGGCAGTGCCGACGCTCCTGGCGCTCTGGCTGCTTCACGCTCGGCTGCTTGCGGTCGGGTTCGACCAGGGGTCGGGGCCGGCACTCGGAATTTCTCCCGGCTCGATGTCAGCCCTCGTCCTGGCCTTTGTCGCTTTGACCGTGCTGGTCGGAGTCCAGGCTCTCGGCAACCTGCTGGTAGCTGCGGTGCTGGTCGGCCCGGCGGCGGCCGCTCGCCTGCTGACCGACCGCTTCCGGACGATGATGGGTTTGAGCGTCGCTTTCGCTCTACTTGCCGGGGTGGCCGGGATCTACATCTCGTTCTACGGAAGGATCGCCGCCGGCGCGGCCGTGGTCGGATGCCTGGTCGTGACCTATCTGCTCGCCGCGCTCGCTTCCGCCGTCCTGAGTCGCGTTCCCGGAAGGGCTAGCCTGAACCTATGAGCCAAATCGAGGCCAACAAGACTGCCGGCGCCTGGGCCGAGCATGCCGAGAGCCGGATCCGCGATGCGGGGCTCAAGCGGAGCACTCCGAGGCTGCGGGTGGTCGAGCTTCTGGCCGGTCGGGACTGCGCGGTCACGGCCCTGGAGATCGATGCCGAACTCGAAGGGGTCGGCCGGGCCACGGTGTACCGGGCGATCGATCAACTCGAGGGTCTGGGACTGGTCCAGAAGGTTGACATGGGCACGAGTGCACTCGGATACGAGAAGGTCGACCCTTCAGGCCGACACCATCATCACATCGTCTGCGAAGACTGCGGCAAGGTTGAACCGTTCGAAGACGAGGCCCTCGAGGAAGCGATCCACGGCATCCGCCGCAAAGGGTTCCAACTCGAAAACCACGAAGTAACCCTCCACGGCCTATGCCAGGACTGCCACTGAGCGGAGCCGGTTCATCGGTCATTTGTTTCTGTGAACCGGCGGGTGCGACTGGGAGGGAGGGTCGGACCCCGCCCGACTACTTTTGTACTACTCCCACTCGATTGTCCCGGGGGGCTTGCTCGTTATGTCGTAGGCGACCCGGTTGACTCCGGAGCACTCGTTGATGATCCGGTTCGAGACCTTTTCGAGCACTTCGTAGGGGATGCGGGCCCAGTCGGCGGTCATCGCGTCCTTTGAGGTGACCGCCCGGATGATCACCGGATACGCGTAGGTGCGGCCGTCGCCCTGAACGCCAACCGAGCGGATCACCGGCAGCACACAGAAGAACTGCCAGAGGTCGCGGTACATGTTCGCCCCTCCGACCTCTTCGTGGAGGATGTGGTCGGCCTGGCGGAGGATGTCGAGACGTTCCTTGTTGACCTCGCCGCCGACGATGCGAATGCCGAGGCCGGGGCCGGGAAACGGCTGGCGCCAGACCATGCGGTCGGGCAGTTCAAGTTCAGTCCCGACCGCCCGTACTTCGTCCTTGAACAGCATCCGGAGCGGCTCGACGAGCTCGAACTGGAGATCTTCCGGCAGGCCACCGACGTTGTGGTGGGACTTGATCGTCGCCGCATGGTCGGAACCGCCGGACTCGATCACGTCCGAATAAAGCGTGCCCTGAACGAGAAAGTCGGCCCCTTCGATCCGAGCCGCTTCTTCCTCGAAAACCCGGATGAACTCGCCGCCAATGATCTTGCGTTTGGTTTCGGGGTCGGTCACTCCGGCCAGCTTGGAGAGGAATCTCTCCTCGGCGTCGACGTGGACCAGCGGGATGCCGAAATGCTGGAAATCCTCGACCACCTGTTCAGCCTCGTTCATGCGCATCAGTCCGTGATCGACGAAGACGCAGGTCAGGCGGTCACCGATCGCTTCGTGCACCAGTTTCGCGGCGACCGACGAATCAACCCCGCCGGAGAGGCCGCAAATCGCCCGGCCTTCGCCGATCTGCTCGCGAATCGCGTCGACTTGTTCGCTGACGATCGAGGCTGCACTCCACTGTTCTTCGCAGCCGGCCACTTCCCGCAGGAACCGTTTCAGCACCTCGGTGCCATACGGAGTGTGGACGACCTCGGGGTGGAACTGGATCCCGTAGAGCTTCTGCTCAGCCGATTCGAGCGCGGCGACCGGGGATCCGGGGGTCGAGGCGATCGGGGTGAAGCCGTCCGGGGCCTCGAAGACTGAGTCGCGATGGCTCATCCAGCAGGTCTGTTCGTCCGGCAGGCCTCCGAGCAGGATGCCGCCGTCGCCGGTGACGGTCAGGTCGGTCCGTCCGAACTCGCCGGCCTCCGCTCCCTCGACCTTGCCGCCGAGGGCCTTTGCCATCACCTGCATTCCGTAACAGATGCCCAGGACCGGAATCCCGAGATGGATCAGGCGCTCGGGAAACTCCGGCGCGCCCGGGTCGTAGACCGACGCGGGACCGCCGGAGAGGATCAGGGCCTTCGGATTGCGCTCTTCGATCTGCTCGATCGTCGTGCCGACCGGCAGCAGTTCGGAAAACACGCCGCATTCCCTGATGCGGCGGGCGATGAGCTGAGAGTACTGGCCCCCGAAATCGAGGACCAGCACTTCCTCCGTTGTGGCGGCCGTCATCAGCCGGTCGAAGCCCGGCTGGCGGGCTCCCGTGTGCCTGTGCGAACGAGTCCGGCCATTCAGTCGTCAGCGACTCCGACGCCCGCCGAGACGGCGGCCCGCCCGTTCGAGCCCATGCCGACGGACTGTTCGGTCTGCAGCTTCTTGCCTTCGGTCATGAGGGCCGGAGCGATCATCATCTCGGCCCGCTGGAAGGAGCGGATGTCTTCGTAACCGGTGGTCGCCATCGAGGTGCGGAGGGCGCCCATCAGGTTGAAGGTGCCGTCATTCTCGTGCGCCGGACCGAGCAGGATCTCCTCCATCGTGCCGTCCTGGACGGTCGTCACGCGGGTTCCGCGCGGCAAAGACGAATGGAAGGTCGCCATGCCCCAGTGATACCCGCGGCCGGGAGCTTCCTTTGCCCGGGCCAGGGGCGAGCCGATCATCACCGCATCAGCGCCACAGGCGATTGCTTTGGAGATGTCACCTCCGGTGCGCATCCCGCCGTCACCGATCACGTTGACGTATTCGCCCGTCTCGAGCATGTGCTGCGAGCGGGCGGCCGCGACGTCCGCGATCGCGGTTGCCTGCGGCACGCCGATGCCGAGCACTCCCCGGGTGGTGCAGGCGGCACCGGGACCCACTCCGACCAGAACGCCGACCGCACCGGTCCGCATCAGGTGGAGGCCGGTCGAGTAGGAGGCGCAGCCACCGACTACGGTCGGGACCGGCACCTCGGCGATGAACTCCTTCAGGTTGAGCGGCTCGACCGTGGTCGATACATGCTCGGCCGAGATCACGGTGCCCTGGACGACCAGGATGTCGAGTCCGGCTTCGATCGCGACCTCGTAGTGCTCCTGTACCGACTGGGGAGTGAACGAACCGCAGACCACGGCACCTTCAGCCTTGATTTCGGATACGCGCTGGGCGATCAGTTCCTTCTGGAAAGGGGTCTCGTAGATCTCCTGCATGAGGGCGGTCGCCTTGTCCTTGGGGACGCGGGAGATCTCTTCGAGCTTCTCTTCCGCGTTCTCGAACCGGGTCCAGATGCCTTCCAGGTTGAGCACGCCGAGGCCGCCCAGCTTGTGGACGAGGACCGCGGTTTCCGGGCTGACGACCCCGTCCATCGCGGAAGCGACCAGGGGCAGGTCGAACCGGTACGGGCCGAGAGTCCAGCTGATGTCGATGTCATCAGGGTCGCGGGTCCGTCGTGAAGGAACGATGGCTACATCGTCGAATCCGTAAGCGCGTCGGCCTTTCTTGCCACGGCCGATCTCAATTTCCAATTAGGTCCTCCAGGGCTCCGAGGGTGAAGAGGGGCAGACTACGCGCCCCTGCGGACGTTTCACCAGAGATTACGCCTATGCGCCACTCGGCGTTCTCCCTGTGCCCTCGGAAGCGGGCGATCGTAAGCGCACGACCCCCGTGCTGCCTGAGCACGGGGGTCGTACTGGGAGGGGGCGGACCCGGGCTTCCGGTCCCGAACCCACCGTTACTGCCACATGACCGGGGAGGAGAACCCCGTATCGCAGGACACAAACTAGAAGTGCGAGTCGGGTCCGCAGATCGACGGTCGTCCAGAAAACGGGCGAGACCCCTTGTCCCCCGGTCCGATGACGAGAAACCCGAACCGACCGGTGATCCCTCCGCGGGAGACCCGGCTTCCGGTTAGCGGCGGCTCAAACCTCGGCGGGCGTCTGGAGCTGGCGCACTTCGACGTTGCCGAGCAGGCTTTCAGCCCGGCCCCGGTCAATCCGCCCGGCCCCGAGGTGCTGGGTCGATTCGGCACCGCAGGCGACGCCATAGGCGAGACATTCTTCAGGACTGCCACCGTCGTAGCGGGCAGCGATGTAGCCGGCCACGAAGGCATCTCCCGAGCCGACCGTGGAAATCGGCTCGAGGGGCTCGATCACCGCTTCGAGTACCCGCTGATCCTGGCCCTCGCCGATGATCGCGACGCAGCCCTCGGGCAAGGTGATGGCAGCCTCCGATGGCCCCATCTCGACCAGCTCGGAAAGGACGCTGAACATCTCCGACCTCGATTCGAACTCGTGGCCGACCAGTTCCTCGGCCTCCAGCTGGTTCGGGGTGATCATGTCCGGTCCGGCCCGCATCCCGGCCGACATCGCTTCGCCTTCCGAATCGAGCAGGACCGGCAGCCCGGCCCGTTTCAGGGCCTCGACGAGGCGCGCGTAGAACTCCATGTCTATTCCCGGGGGCAGACTGCCGGCCAGGACGCAGAGGCTCGCTCCGCCGGCCAGATAGTCAAGGCGTTCGATGAACGCGTCCAGTTCCTCGGGGCTGACCCGGGGGCCACGTTCGTTGACTTCGGTCTGTTCGCCGGTCGTCGGGTCGACCAGGGCGAGGTTGAATCGCGTTTCCTCGGCGGTCCGGATGAAATCCGTGAGCAAGCCCTCTTCACCCAGCTGCTTGAGGACCCGGTCACCGTTGCCGCCCCCGACCAGTCCGGTAGCGATGACCGGCCGACCGAGCAGCCCGAGGGCACGAGCGACGTTGATTCCCTTGCCGCCGGGAACTGTTCTGGTCTCGACCGATCGGTGACGACGGCCGAGCCGGAGATTCGGAACGGCAACTGTGCGGTCGATCGCCGCATTCATGGTCACGGAGATGATCATCGTCTCGTCCTGAGCACTCGCTGAAGACTCTTCCTGGCTTTCCTCTCGCGGCGCTTTCGCACCAGAAGCAACACCCCAAGTATGGCGCAGAAAGCGACGGCGAGCAGCCCGGCGATCCAGAGCGGGCTGCCGAGCAGACGGTCGAAAGGACTCGGCTCGTCGACGCTGTCGCCGGCGAACAGAGGAACCGTGGCGAAAGGCTCGCCGTTCAGCCGGACGGTGGCGGTGCCAAGCCGCTCACCGACCAGGATCGGACCTTCAACCTCGGTTGGAAGATTGGTGGCCAGGCTCAGCCGCTCACCCGGGCGGATCCCGATCCGGACCCGGCGCCTGGCGTTCACCGGCAGGTCCTCGTCCTCGAAGCGGACCGGCAGCATCTCGACCGGCTGGTCAACCCTGATCGGCACTTTCTTGGTGTACCGGGAAAAGCCCCAGTTGAGCAGGCGCACAGTTTCTTCGTTTCTTGCCGCCTCGGTCGGGGCTCCGATCACCGCGCCGATCAGCTCGGTCGCCTTGCGTCGGCCGTCGGAGGCGAGCGTGTACCCCGAGCTGAGGGTGTGGCCGGTCTTGATGCCGCGGGCCCAGGGGTTCTCGGTCAGGAAGCTGTCGGTGGTTTCGATCACGACCGGCGGCCGGTAACTGGTCAGCTTTGCCTTGCGGGACCCGACGATCTTCCTCAGGCGAGGCATCGCCATCAGCACCCGGCCCAGTTCGGCCAGGTCCGCCGCCGAGGTGTAGTGACGGGGACCGTCGAGCCCGACCGGGTTCTCGTAACTGGTGTCGTCAAGAGAAAGCCGGTCGGCGGTCTGATTCATCAAGCGGACGAACTCTCGTTCGCTGCCGGAAACGGCTTTGGCGAGAGCGACCGCGGCATCATTTCCGCTCAGCATCATCAGCCCGTACAGGAGGTCCCTCACCGAAACCACCTGGCCCGGCTCCAGATCCATCAGCGATTCCGCCGGATCGGCCTTGTACCTGCCGACCGTGACCATCTCGTCGAACGGCAACTCCTTCGCCGCCAGGTATGCGGTCATCATCTTGGTGGTCGAAGCCATTGCCAGATGCCGGTTCACGGCTTTGCCGGCCAGCGGGTCACCGGTCCTCGCATCGACCACGATCCAGGCCTTGGCATTCAGCTTCGGACCCAGCCTGGGGGCGCTCGCGGCAGAGACTTCACGGACCGAAGCAGCGAACAGACAAAGGACGACGGCCAGCAGAGCGAAGACTGGCCACCTTCGAAACTGTGGCCGGAGACGGCGGGTCAACGCAGTCTGATTTCCTGGCCCAGCTGGAGGGCCTGCGGATCAAGATTGGGGTTCAGCCGTTCGAGTCTTTCGACCGGTATTCCCGTCTTCTGGGCGATGATGATTAGGTTGTCGCCCTCCTCGACTTCGTAGACCTTCTTGTTGGTCTTCGGTTTGCCGGAAACCTGCTGTTTGTTCGGGTTCGCCTTCTTCGTGATCCCGCCCTCGTCATCAGCGGTCACGTTGGAGATCACGACGATCACCAGAAGTACCGCGCCGATCAGGGCGAGCACGGCCAGAAGTCGAGCGATTTGAGAGTTCTTCTTGGTTTCTTCCATGATCGGTCCAGCGGGTGACCGCGGCGGCAAAATCTATCGGGAGTGCGATATCTGGCGCATGAATCCCGTTTCTCCGGGCGCTATCTACCGGATACGGCCCAGACCACGTCTCGCAGCTCTTCGGCTGCCTTGCCCGGATCATCAGCTTCGGCGATCGAGCGGGATGCGGCGATCATCGCGGCTTCCCGCCCGGGCTTGAAAGCGGCGCCGAGGTCCTCCGGGCGACCGCCCTGGGCCCCCACTCCGGGGATCAGGAACAGCGCCCGCGGCATCAGTTCACGCAGGCGGGCGATGTGTTCGGGAGCAGTTGCGCCAACCACGGCACCCATGCCAGACAACGTGCTCTGCGAGCCGCCGAGCCGGTCGGCGAAGCGATTCACGATCCGGGCCAGATGTTCGTGCACCGGGCCGTCGGGTGTGCTCAGATCCTCGACGTCGGCGGCGCCGGGGTTACTCGTGCGGACCAGCGCGAACACGCCGGCTCCGGACGCCTCGGCGGCGTCAACCATCGGTTCGAGCGAATCCACGCCGAGCAGCGGGTTGGCGGTGAAGGCGTCGGCCCCAAGTCCGTCGACCTTGCCGAACGGCGAGTCGGTCGAGCCGACCATTGCCTGGCCGTACGCCCGGGCCGAAACCGGAACATCGCCGCGCTTTCCGTCGGCGACGATGAGCAGACCCGCATCGCGGGCGGCCGCGCAGACTTCCTCAAGTGCTTTCCATCCGGGCCAGCCGAGGCGTTCGAAGCAGGCCAGCTGCGGTTTGACCGCGATGCAGGACGGTCCCGCCAGATCGATGATCCGGCGGCAATGGGCGGAAACGGCGAGCCCGGCGGCTTCGGCCGCGGTCCCGTCAGCCCAGTCGGTGATCGGGTCACCGAGCCCGGCCGGATCGGGATCCAGGCCGAGGCAGATCTGACTGCGGCGCTCGTCAACGAGCGCCGCAGTCTGATCACTGAAGAGGCTCAGCCCTTGACCTGCTTCTTCAGAGCGGATCCGGCCGAGAAGCGCGGAACCTTGCCGCCCTGGATGGTGATTCGCTCACCGGTGCGGGGGTTGACGCCCTGACGGGCGCTGCGCTCGGCGACGTGGAACTTGCCGAAGCCGGTGAAGTTGACCTCGCCACCCCCGGTCAGGGTGTCGGTAATCGCATCCAGAACGGAATCGACGGCGTCGGCCGCGGCCTTCTTGCTGCCGATGCGCTCGTCACCGGCGACCTTCTCGAGAAACTCTGCTTTGGTCACGTCAGTAATCCTCCTCGGTTTAGGGAATGGAAGAACCGTAACACCGCATTCGGATGCCCTTTCTGCCACCTCCGGCTTCGTCGCCGGACTGCAAAATTCAGCCGAGTCCGATAAGGCGCTTCGCCGCGTCGGCAATCCGGTCCGACTCGGGGGTGCCAGCGGACAGATCGGACTCGGCTCCGCTCTGGAAGCGGATTCGCACAAACTCGCGCCGATGGTGGCGCCGGCGTCGCATGAAGGCGGCTGCTTCCTCGGTGTACGAACTGAACTTGTCAAGCACGACCCGGTGTGGCTTAAGCATCGTCTGACCCGTCTTTTTCCGCTTCAGGGGACGGTTTCACGCGATCGGTCCGGGCCCTGGCACCGGCGACGTCCCGGAGCGCCATGCGCATGTCGTAGGAGGTCAGCGAGGCGAGCACGTAACGGCCCGTCACCGCGACCAGGGAAAGTCCCGAATCGCTCACCACGAACACTTCGCCCCCGGCTGAAGCGATGTGGGCCGAATCGAATTCCTCGCCGGCCGAGCCTTCCTCGAGGGCATCCAGAAGCGCCCGGGCCTGACCCGGCCAGGACCCCGAGCCCGAGGTCAGGGCGACCGGATTCCCGGATTCATCGAAAATCCCGGCGTTGACCAGTTGGGGCTCGAGCTCGGCCAGATTCTCGAGCACCCGGCGCCCGGGAGCGCTTCGCGCATCCTCTGTTTCCGGGGCATCTTTGCCCGGATCGCCGCTGTTGCCGTTCTCATCCGCCACGGTGTAGCAACATACCGGCCATGTCCATCGGTCAGGTCTCCTGGATCATCGTGGTGGTGTTCTGCGTCATCGCCACCGTAGTCACCGCAATCGCGGGCTACGAGGGCTACGCGGCCACGATCGCTGCGGTCGGCGTCGCTGCGTCGGTGAACCTGCTGCCCCGCCACACCGGCGAGAACTGACCGACCCGGATCCGTTAGCCGGCCAGGTGCCGCGCGAGCAGTCGGGCCGCGGCGCCGCGATGACTGATCGCGTGCTTTTCACCGGGTGAAAGCTCGGCCATCGTCCTGTCGTCCCCGGGACCGGTCTCTTCGGGTACGAAAGCCGGGTCGTACCCGAATCCGCCTTCACCGCGAGGCTCCCGGATCAACCGACCCTCGCAGGTACCGCGAAACAGATGCTCGCCGGAATCGTCGATCAGGGCGATCACGCAGACGTAACGCGCGCTGACTGGATCGGCCTCGTCCGCCAGGTCGGCGATGAGCCTGGCCAGGTTCTCGCCGTCGGTTGCGTCTTCACCGGCGTAACGGGCCGAATGAACCCCGGGGCGCCCCCCGAGCGCATCCACTTCGAGACCAGAGTCGTCGGCGATCACCTCCTCGGCGGTCGCCTCCCGCGCCGCACGGGCCTTGATCAGGGCGTTCTCTTCGAACGTGTCACCGGTCTCCGGCGGCAGCTCGACCTCCTCTGGCAAGGCCCGAAGTTCGACGCCGGGCAGGATCTCCGCCAGTTCGCGAACCTTGTGGCCGTTACGGCTGGAGAGAATCATGCTCGCGTTCCGTGGGTCTCGGCTCGGATCTACTCGCCGACCGCCGCCATCTGGAACTCACGCAACTTGCCGATCCCGGCTTCGGCCAGCGCGAGCATCTCGTCGAGTGAGGCCCGTGAGAGCGGCGTCCGTTCGGCGGTCGCCTGTACTTCCACCAGACCGTCGTCACCGGTCATCACCACGTTCGCATCGACCTCGGCCCGTGAGTCCTCGGGGTAGTCGAGGTCGCAGAGCGGGCGCCCGTCCACCATGCCGACGCTGACCGCCGCGACCGATGTGGTCAACGGCATGCGATCGATCTCCCCGGACTCCAGGAGTGAACCGAGAGCAAGCCTGAGGGCGACCCAACCACCGGTTATCGAGGCGCAGCGGGTGCCACCGTCGGCCTCGAGTACATCGCAATCGACGTAGACGCTGCGCTCGCCGAGCGCTTCGAAATCGATTCCGACCCGCAACGAACGACCGATCAGGCGCTGAATCTCCACCCCGCGGCCATCCTGCTTGCCCTTGCTGATGTCCCGCTGCTTGCGGTCGCCGGTGGAAGCGGGCAGCATCGCGTATTCGGAAGTGACCCAGCCGCGACCGCGCCCCTCCATCCACTTGGGCACCCGGTCCTGGACTGACGCTGTGCAGATGACCCTGGTCCCGCCACAGGAGATCAGGGCCGACCCGTCGGCGCTGCCGACAAAACCGGGTTCGATGTTGACTGGACGGAGGTCGGCGGCGCTGCGGCCACCGCTGCGGGAGACGGAATCACTCATTGCGCTGAGTCTCCCAGACCGGCTACCTTCCCGGAAGGAAGGCGGGGACGAAAAGATGGACCGATGAACAGCCAGCCCGACAGACCGTCCCGGTGACCCACGCACCGGGGGCCTGGGCCTGGCCCGACTTCGGCGAAGCGGAACTGGTCAGCCGACTGCTGCTACCGGAACCGGATTTCTACGAACTGTGGATCGGCATGATGCGCCAGATGCCACCGCGCGAGTTCAGCCAGGACAGTTTCGCCACGGGTACCGGTTATCCGTGGCCCCGGCCGGACGGCTCCTTCGTGCTGACCGAAGGTGAAGGACGGATGCTCGCCGACTTCGAGCCCGAGGAAAGATCCAGGCTGTGCGGAAGGTTGACCGGACCGCGAAGCGGGCGGACTCCGATGCTGGCGATCGGCTCGAATGCCTCTCCGGAGGGGCTTTGGCGCAAGTTCGCCCACTTCGAAAACCCGGAAGACCGGACCCTGCTCGCGATCAGGGGCCAGCTCGAGGATTTCGATGTCGGTGCGACCGCCGAGCTCGCCCTGTACGGAGCGCTGCCGGCAACCCTCTTCCCCAGCCCCGGAACCCGGGTCAGCGCGACGGCGGTCTGGCTGACCGACGCGCAGCTGCTCCAACTGACCTGGGCCGAAATCCCGTACTGGATAGGTCGCCTGGAGAGCCGGTTCGATTTTGAACCTGAAGTCGCGGACCTGGGCGCGACCGGACTGGAGCGGGCCCTGGTTTTCGTCAACCGGTTCGGATCTTTCGGACCGGACGGCCACCCCTTCGCCCTCGCCGCAATCGAAGCGGAGGGCCGTACCACGCCGGCCCTTTCCCAGGTTGAGCTGCTGGCCCGGACCGCCGAGTTGGTCTACGGGGCCGGCGTCTCGGCCGAGGATCTGGTCCGGCTGGCGTTCGAGACGCCCGGCGAGACCGGACCCAGGGTCGCCGGGGTCATGCGGTCGATCTCGATCCCCTTCGAGTCCGATCGCTGGACCCCGTTCCCGGGCTAGGTTCGATCCAAAAGAGGCTGCGCGCCCATAGATCGAACCAGGATCTGGAAAGCCGAGTCCAAACCGGAGGGATCCGGAGAGTCGAGTCCAAACCGGAAGGATCCGGAGAGTCGCGTCCAAACCGGAAGGATCCGGAGGGTCGAACGGGCTGAAGTGGGTCATTATCGCCCCAAATCGCCCGTTCGATTCTCCGGGCCGTCGCCCAGCCCCGTGAGACCCGGCGGCCGGTTGCGCTCCCGGACTACCGGAATGCGATCTTGTCGACGGCCGATTGGATCTTGTCCACGATCAGTTCGGCCAGTTCCGTGCCCTGGCGGCCGCTGAACCCCTTCATCGCGGCGACCATGCCGAGCATCAGCAGCGAGACGAGCAGGATCAGGCCGACGTACTCGACCGTCCCCTGACCCGTCCTCTCTGTTGCGGCCCGTCGAACCACCTCACCCTTCGATACGACCAATGCGTGCGCGTTTCCCATCGCCCTGTAGATCATCTTGTCCTCCTCGAACGAGTTGTTGTTTTTCACTTCGGATCGTCGGCGAGAAGCTGTGACGGAACAAGACGAGAGAGCAACAATTCACCGACAGAACGGTGACGGGAGTGCACGTCTCGAATCGGTTGATGGGCGAGTTCAGGATCCCGGTGGCCTGCCGGGGTAACCTGCGCCGATGCGGGTACTGGTGGTAATGAACTTCGGAGCCGACCCGGCCACCCCTCAACGCGGACGCTGGGTCATCGACCAGGTCAAAGCGCTTCGTGAAGGCGGGCTGGACGTCGACCTGTTCAGCTTTCGGCCGGGCAAGGACCAGTACCTGCCGGCCACCCGGAAGATCCGTCGACTGTTGAAGGAAACGAGCTACGACCTGGTCCACGCCCACTACGGGCTGGCCGGGTGGTGCGCGCAGATCGCCGGCGCCGACCCCCTGGTCGTCACCTTCCACGGAACCGACGTCAGGCATCGCGTGGTCGGCCGCATGTCTCGGGCCCTGACCCGGAAGGTCGGTCTCGTCGCCGGAGCCTCGAAGGCGCTGTTCGAGGAGGAGGCGGGCCGGCCCGGCCTGCCAATGCGGGAAGGCCGGACTGCTGTGCTCCCCTGCGGCGCCGACCTTGGACGCTTCAGCCCGATCGACCGGGGTCAGGCGCGCCGTCACCTGGGCCTCGACCCCGCCGCGCCTTTCCTTTTCTTCCCGGCCGATCCGGAACGACCCGAGAAAAGGGTCGACCTCGCCCGCCAGGTTGGCGATCGCACCGGATCCGGGTTGCTCACCGGAGGTGGAATCGAACCGGACGAGATGCCGTACTGGATGAACGCGGCAAACGCGGTGCTGGTCACCTCCGACTACGAAGGTTTCGGGCTGGCCTGCCTCGAGGCGCTGGCCTGTGACGTGCCGGTGCTCTCCACCCCGGTCGGGATCGCGCCTCACGCGCTGCGAGGGCTCGACCACTCTCTCTGCAGTTCGTTCGAGCCGGAAGCCTGGTCACGGTTTGCTTCGGACCTGCTTTCGGAACCCGATCCCCGGACCCGGGGCCGGGAACGGGCCGAGGCACTTTCGGCCCGGCGAATGGCCGATCGGGTCGCGCTCGCGTACGCCGATCTACTCGGTGAAAACGGGGACGGCGCGCTCTCGAACTCTGCAAATTGCGGGGGCGGACGCGTTTCCGGCGGCGACTTAGGTAATGATGGGGAGAACTGATGAGGAAGGGTGCCCTCAAGAAGAAGCAGAGGCAGCTCGAGGAGCTTCATCTCGACCGTCGCGAGGCGCTCGGGGAACTGGTTCTCGGGATGTACGTCCAGAACAGCTGGGACGACGACCTGCTGGCCCGCGGATCGGCTGAAGTTGCCGAGGTCGAAAACGAACTCAGGGAACTGATCGCCGGCAACGAACCGGAAGGACCGTCGGCCACGGAAAAGGACTTTCCGATCACCGGCGAGCACCGGTTGCCGACCGGCGAGCACTCCTATCCGGCGACCGGCGAGTACACGGCCGAGCATTCCGTCCCGGAGTCGGATGAGTACACGGCCGAGCATTCGGTGCCCGGATCATCCGGTGGCGATTACCCGGCGACCGGCGAGTACACCGCGGAAAACTCCCTGCCCGATTCAGCCGAGCTGACCGCAGAGCACACGGCCGAACATGCCGTCCCGGCGAAGGCCGACGATTCGAAGCCGAGCCGGGCCGAGAAGAAGGCTGCACGCAAGGCCGAAAAGGAACGCCGGCGCAAGCAGAAGGAAGAACCGAGCCCGCCAGAACCGAGCCCGGCAGAACCGAAGCCGGCGGAGCCTCAGGCCACGCCGGTTACCGCGCCGACCCCTTCGGCATCCGCGCCCACTCCTTCGGCATCCGCGCCCACTCCTTCGGCGACCGCGCCCACCCCTTCGGCGACCGCGCCCACTCCTTCGGCGACCGCCCCGCCGACTCCGGCCTCGACCTCCGCGCCGGCCGCCACCTCCGAACCGGCCTCGGTTCCGCCCGCCCGGGCTCCTGAAACGAAGAAGCCGCTCGACGTGCCGGCACCTCCGGCCCCGCCCGAGCCAGAACCGACCGATCCGCTCGACATCCTCGAGAAGCGGATCACCGAAAGCGAAGCAAAGTCGAAGACGGCGATCGAGGCTGCGAAGGCATCAAGCAATGCCGACGCGAAGACGGAACTGACTGCGATCACCCGTGAGATCGAGTCCGGTCGGGGCGCTCTGGACGAGGCGCTGCGAAAGGCTGCGGCCGCGATCGCTGCCGCGGAAGAGAAAGCAACCCAGGCCGAGGCCCGGTTGGTCCGCGAGACTGCGGCGAGCCGCGAGGCTGCGGCCGAGTGGGTACGAGGCCAGGCTTCCGAAATCGAAGCCGACGCTGCGCTCGCAGCGGAAATGAGCGGCGAGGAGAACGCTGCCACACCGGGTCAGCCGGATCCCGTCCTCGCCGCGCGGGTGACTTCGCTCGAGGCTGAACTGGCAGCCGAGAAGGCCTCCAAGGAAGAGGCTCTGACCAAGGCTGCGGCCCGGCTCCAGGAAATCGAACAGAGCGCCAAACTGGCCCAGGCCCGGGTCGAGGCTGCCGAGACCGCGGCCACTGCAGCCCGCGACGAGGCCCAGGCGAAAGCTGCCGCGCCGCCCGCCACCGGCAGTGCGGCGACCGAGGCCGAAGCCCGCGAAGCAGCCGTGAACTGGCTCCGAGGTCAGATTTCAGCGCTCCGCCAAGAGATCGCCAAAGATGGCGAATCGAACCAGAATCCGGGAGGCAGCTGATGGGACTCTTCAGCCGGGGCGGACAGAGCGGGCGCGAGCGCCGCGCGATGCAGGACCACCTCCGAGAACTGGATGACATGCGCCGCTCAAACCTTGGCGAACTGGGCCAGATGACGGTAGAGATGGCCGCCCAGGGAAGCTTCGACCGTCGTCGACTTTCCGAACAGGCCGGCGAAGTGGCGAAGATTGACCGCGAAGCCGACCTGATCGCCCGCGGCCTCGAAGAGGGGCTCACGCTGCAGGAGCTGGAAGACCTGGCTCGCGGAGGCGACGGAGCCGGCTCCCGGTAGATGCGAATCCGGGACTGACCTTGCCCGCAGGAGTTGAAGAGCGGGACCTCGGGACCTATGACCTCACGGTAGTCGGCGGCGGAGCGGCCGGACTCTGGTCAGCTCTCTGCGCGGCCGAAGCAGGCGGTTCGGTCTGCCTCGTTTCCCGCAAACCACTGGCCGAGAGCTCGAGCTTTCACGCCCAGGGCGGGCTCGCGGCCGCACTCGACCCGGGAGATACACCCGAACAGCACTTCGAGGACACGATGAACGCCGGCCGGAATCTCTGCCGTGCGTCCGCCGTCAAGGTCTTGACGGTCGAAGGCCCGGGCATAGTCGACGACCTGATCCGGCGTGGAATGAACTTCGATCGCGAAGCGGACGGATCGCTCGCGCTCGCGCTTGAGGGTGGCCACCGGCGGAGGCGGATCATTCACGCGGGCGGCAGCCAGACCGGTCGCGAGATCACCGAAGCGCTGGCCCGGATGGTCGCCGGCATGGAGCGGATCGAGGTGCTGGAAAAGACCTCGGCCGTCGCCCTGGTCAGCGACGGCGATCGCTGTCACGGCGTCCTCACCGGGCAGGGCGTGATCAAGAGCGCCGCGACCCTGTTGGCCAGTGGAGGTGCGGCAGCCCTGTGGCGGCGGACCTCGAACCCCTGGGGCGCGATCGGGGCAGGCCCCGTTCTGGCCAGCGCCGCCGGCGCCGAGCTGGCAGACCTCGAGTTTTGCCAGTTCCACCCGACCTGTCTTTCGGCGCCCGGAACCGCCTTCGACGGAGCCCTGATCACCGAGGCGATCCGCGGCGAAGGAGCCACCCTGCTCGATGCCGCCGGCAACCGCTTCACCGACGAACTCGCGCCACGGGACGACGTGACCGCAGCGATCCTCACCCAGATCGAGAAGCAGGACGGCGCGGAGGTGCGTCTCGATCTGAGGTCGATCGACCCGGCCAGTTTCCCCAGCGTCTTCGAACTACTTGCGAAAGCGGGCTTCGACGGCACCGAACAACCGGTGCCGGTCTCACCGGGTGCCCACTACATGATGGGCGGGATCGCGGTCGACCTCGACGGCCGAACCTCGATCCCCGGGCTTTTCGCCGCCGGCGAGTGCGCCTGCACCGGCCTCCACGGAGCCAACCGGCTCGCCTCCAACTCACTCACCGAATGTTTCGTTTTCGGACGCCGGGCGGCAATCGCCGGTCTCGGAGAGACGCCCTCGCCGATCTCGGAGCTTCCCGATTGGCGCTTTGATCCTCCCCAGCCCCCCACCCGGGAAGCGATCTGGGAACTGGCTGGCCCCTTACGGGATGCCGAGGGGCTCGCCCGGCTCGCCGATGATCCCTACCCCCTCGCCCGGGCGATCGGCGCCGCCGCGCTTAACCGCCGGGAATCCCGGGGTGGCCACCGCCGCACGGACTTCCGCGAGACCGATCCGGGGCTCGACTTCACCCACTTGATCTACCGGGCCGACGGAGAGATCGAGCTCCGTCGCTGGGACTGAGGTCCGGGCAGCGCCTTGGCAGCCAACGCCCATCCGGATCCGGTCGAGGTCCAGGTCACGGCCGGCGCCCTCGCGTCGGCCTGCGAGGAGATGGGTGCCGTCCTGATCCGATCGGCCCATTCGGCCAACATCAAGGAACGCCGTGACTGCTCGGCCGCGATCTTCGGTCCCGACGGCGAGATGGTCATGCAGGCCGAGCACATCCCGGTCCATCTCGGGTCGATGCCGGCCTCGGTTCGCGCGGTCGCCGGCAAACCTCATTTGCCCGGAGTCTCCTGGTTTCTCAACGATCCGTACGCGGGAGGTACCCACCTGCCGGACATAACGGTGGTCACGCCGGCCTTTGCGGAAGGCGAGCTGATCGGATTCGCCGCCAACCGGGCCCATCACGCCGACGTCGGCGGCAAGGTGCCCGGGTCGATGCCGGCCGACTCGACCAGCATCTACGACGAGGGGGTGATCATTCCGCCCCGGATCCTCGACGAGGAATCGATGCTCGAGGTAGTGACCGTCATGCGCCAGCCCGAACAACGGCGGGCGGACCTTCGCGCCCAGATCGCCGCCAACCGGACCGGAGTCGCCAGGCTGGAGGCGATGGCGGCAAACCGGACCCGGATCGGACTTGCCGCGGCGATGGCCGACGTGATCGCCTACGCCGAACACCGCACCCGGGCGGAGATCGAACGCATTCCGGACGGGACCTACCTGGCCCGGGACGTTCTCGAAGCCTGGGACGGGGACCTCGAATTGCGGCTCGAGGCGACCGTCTCGGGCAGCCAGATCCGCTTTGACTTCACCGGGACCTCGGGTCCGGACGCCCGTAACCTCAACTGTCCGCGCGCGGTCACCGAGTCGGCCTGCCTGTTCGCGATCCGGGTGCTGACCGATCCCGACATTCCGGCCAGCTCGGGCTCCTGGCGCCCGGTCGAGGTGGTTGTTCCCGAAGGCTGCCTGCTGAACGCGGCGAGCCCGAGCGCCGTGGTCGCGGGCAACGTGGAGACTTCCTCGCGGGTCGCGGACCTCTGCCTCAGCGCTTTCGGTCTCGCCCAGGGGCAAGGCACGATGAACAACCTGACCCTGGGCAGCGACAGCTTCACTTATTACGAGACGCTCGGCGGCGGACAGGCGGCTTCGGTCGAAGCTGATGGCCCTTCGGCCGTCCACGTGGCGATGTCTAACACCCTGAATACGCCGGTCGAGGCGATGGAAACCGAGTTCCCGCTGCTCACCGGCCAATACTCGGTCCGGCGCGGCAGCGGCGGCGAAGGTCACCGCCGCGGGGGGGACGGCCTGATCCGCGAGATCGTTGCGACCGAGCCGATGAGCTTCGCTCTCCTGACCGAACGGCGCCGGCACGCGCCGACCGGCGCCAACGGAGGGGGAAACGGCGAGAAGGGGAAGAACCAGGTGATCCGGAGTGACGGATCGACCGAGCAGCTGGAGCCGAAGGCGGCCGGCAGGCTTGAACCCGGCGACCGGTTGAGGATCGAGACGCCAGGCGGGGGTGGTCATGGACGAGGATGAAGTGACGGCCATCCTCGGTGTCGACGTAGGTGGAACCTTCACCGACGCGGTCCTGATCAATGCCGAGGGTGTCTTCACCGGCAAGTACCCGACCACTCCGGAGGATCAGTCGATCGGCGTGGTCGAAGCGACCCGGCAGGTCCTGGAAAAAGCAGAAATGGAGCCGGGAGAGATCCGGCACTTCGCCCACGGCATGACGGTGGCAACCAACGCGCTGCTCGAATCCAAGGGCGCCGAGACCGCTTTGGTGGCGACCCGCGGATTCACCGACCTGGTCGAGATCGGCCGCCAGGACCGGGCCTCGCTGTACCGGCTTCAGGCCGCTCACCCGCCGCCGCTGGTGCCCCCCGAACACCGGATCGCCGTCTCCGAACGCCACGGCCCTGAAGGCGTGATCGAAGACCTCACCAGCCAGGAAGCCGAGCGGATCGCATCCGAAGTCGAGACGCTGGGGGTCGAGTCGGTGGCGGTCTGTCTGCTCCATTCGTACCGCTTCCCCGAGCACGAACTCGAGCTCGGTCAGGCAATCAGGCGGCGTCTTGGTCCGGAGGTCCACGTCTCGCTCTCACATGACGTGGTCGGCACGTTCCGTGAGTACGAGCGAGCCGCCACAACGGAGATCGATGCCGCGCTCTCCCCCCTGCTGGCCGGGTATCTCGATCGCCTGGCACGCCGAGCCGACGAGGAGGGCCTTCCGGAGCCGGAGATCATGCAGTCGAGCGGCGGCGTGGCCGGGCTCGATGAGGTCGCAGCGCACGCCGCGGTCGCCGTGCTTTCGGGACCGGCCGGCGGGGCCGCCGCCGCGACGCTGATTTCCGAACAGTCGGGCGACGACAATCTGCTCTGCTTCGACATGGGCGGGACCTCATGTGACGTCTGCGCGGTCGAGACGGGCCGGGTTCACGAAGCCTCCTCGAAGAAGATCGCCGGCCATCCGATCGCTCTGCCGATGGTTGACATTGACACGGTCGGCGCCGGTGGCGGTTCGATCGCCTGGCGCGACAGTGGAGGTGCTTTGCGGGTCGGTCCGGAGTCGGCCGGGGCCAGGCCAGGGCCGGCCTGTTACGGACTCGGAGGAACCCGGCCCACGGTCACCGACGCCAACCTTGTCCTCGGCCGCCTGACCGCCGGTGAAGAACTCGCCGGCGACATCGTCCTCGACCTGGAGCCAGCCCGGGAAGCGATCGGGCGACTCGCGGTCGAACTGGGCATCACGGCCGGGGAATGCGCCGAAGGAATCATCCGGGTTGCGAATGCCGAAATGGTCCGTGCCCTCCGCGTGGTGTCGGTTCAGCGCGGCCTCGATCCCCGCCGGTTCACGCTTCTCGCCTTCGGCGGAGCCGGGCCTCTCCACGCGGCCGGGGTCGCGGAGGAACTCGGTATCGAGCAGATTCTGATTCCCCTCGCCGGAGGAGTCTTCAGCGCCCTCGGCCTGGCGGCTGCCGACCGGCGCCGGGACGAGGTTCAGACCGTGTTGACGCCGGAAGAGGATCTCGACGCCGAACTGCTGGCCGGGTTGGCCGGCAATGCGGATCTGGCCGGATGGGATTTCCGGTACCGGGGACAGTCTTTCGAGCTGACCGTCACCGACACCGCGTCCGGTCCGCTCGACCCGGCCCGCCTGCGCGGGCTCTTCGAAGCGGCACACGAGGAGCGTTACGGCTACACCGATCCGGCCGCCTCGATCGAACTTGTAACCGTCCGTCGACGATACGTCCAACCCGGACCGGCCTTCCCCGCGGCACCGGCGCCGGCGTTCGACGAGAGCGGGCCGGCGACGGTCGATCTCGGTGAAGCAACTTTGCATGTGCCGGCGGGCTGGAAGGTCCGGGGAGCGGCAGGCGGGCTGCTGCGGATGAGTCGCGATTCGACCTGACGGATTCGTGAACAATCCGTACATATTTCGGATAACTACGTGATTCCCGGCGCAACTACTTGAATTTCGCCCGATCGCTCTGTAAAGTGGCAGACCCTTACGGAGTCCGCGGCAGCCAGTCATGCCTCCTCTCGCTTCGTACAGGTGTCTGCAGCAGTTCCTGTCCTAGCAATCCCCTAACCCCTGACTGAGTACCTATGCCAATTGCTTTTAAGGAATGGGCCGTTACCGTGCGAGCCCTCGCCGAAGGCGAACAGCTTCTCACCCTCCGCAAAGGCGGAATCCGTGAGGAGAACAAGCACTTCGAACTCGAGCACGACCGGTTCTTCCTCTACCCCACATTCGATCATCAGCAGAACGACCTGGTGCGTGCCTCGCATCATCCGGAGCTCGACCGTGCCCTCGAGGAGGGCGTCTGGCCCGATGAAGAGCCACCGGCCCGGGCGTTGCTCCAGGACGGCGGGATTCCTCAGCCCGACCGGGTCCGCATCCGCGCCTGGGCGGAAGTAGCCGAAGACATCACGATCGAGGATCCCCGGATCATCGACGCTCTGTCTCCGTTCTACGTCTGGACCACCGACTACGCGCACAAGCGCTTGAACTGGAAGCCGCGTCATCCACTGCATCTGGTTCTGCTGCGGGTCCATCGCATTCCGCGTCCGGTAACCGTCCGGGTCCGCGAGGAGTACCACGGCTGCCGCTCGTGGGTCGAGATCGACCGTGACCTCCCCTTCGAGGGCACGCCGGTCATGTCGGACGAGGAGTTCGAGTTCGCGACCAACGAGATCCGTACGATCTGCGCTGGCGACCGCGAACCCGCCCTGGTCTAGCACGTTTCAAATCGAAGGCGATTTTGGGTCACTATGACCCTAAATCGCCCTCTCGATTATTCAGATTCACTTAAAGGACCCGCTCAGACGGGTCCTTTTTGTTGCAATAGGCTGCGCCGGTGACCTGGATCGAGACCACTTCCCTCACCTTCACCGCCCGGCACGAGGACGGTGACCGTTCCTACGCGGAGGACCTGCTCGACCGGCTGGAAGATCTGAGCCTGAAGCTGGAGGACCGCTTCGAGGTCGTTCCGGGCGACGTTTCGATCGTGATCCATCCCTCTCCGATCTGGCTCACGGCGGCCCACCCCTTCCTGCCCTTCGTCCGCTTCGCGGCGGCCCCGGCCGGTCGCCGCTACCTGGCCGGATGGCCGATGGCGACCGAAGTTCACGTGCTGGGCGAGAAGGCGATGGAGAAGCGGGCGGCCGGCGAGGCATCCTTCGAAGCGCTGCGAGGCACGGCCGAGCGCCTCTACACGCAGATCGTGCTGGCCGCCAACAACGAGCGGATCCCGCCCCCGTGGACCCCGATGCGCTTCTACCGGTACTTGAGCTGGGCCTGGCTGGTCGAAGGAGGCGGCCAGCACTTCGCCCGCCAGGTCGACTTCTTCCGGGCCGCGGTGATCCGTCGCCTCCGGGAGGGGGCCCGGCCCAGCTTTCCCCCCTCCCGGCGGGACGCGATCATCCTCGGGGGCACGATCTTCGACCTGCTCGAGGACTACCGCGGCGGCGGCGCCTGCGAACTGTTGATCGGCCGCCTGCGCCGCGATGGCCCGATCGCCAACCTCGAGGTCGCCTTCGACCTCCCGATCCGGGAGGTCGAAGAGATGTGGCGCGAGTATCTGCGGGATCTGGTCAGGCCGCAGCCGGACGCGACCTCGCTGCCCTCACCCGAGGAGCTGCTCGGTCCGGTCCAGCCGGAGCCCTGAGCGGCAAGCGCTACCTGCGCTTGCCGGGTCTCTTGGCCTTCTTCTTGATCACCTTCGGCACGGCGACCTTCTTGACCGTCCGGAATGAAATCCCGGAAGCATCCTTCAGGTCGACCCTCACATGGGCCTTCTTCGCCTTGTTCCTCGGCTTGATCGCGATCCTGACCGTGCGGTTGCCGGCCTTCAGCCTGGGCTTGCGGACGACGGTCTGCTTGCCGGCCTTTACGCGGACGGTCGCGTCGATTGCTTCACCCGAGTTCAAAGTCACGTTGACTACCCGCTTCTTCTTGCCCTTGCGAACCGCCTTGGCCTTGGTCACTTTGGCCGCCACGTTGCTGAAGGTTCGCGGCTTCTCGCCGGGACTCAGCTCGTAGGCACCCATCGGCGGGTTCGCGTTCACGATGCGCCCCGGCTTGCATGTCGCGAGAAAGCTGGCGAAGCGGGCGTCTGGAGCGCTGGTGACGATGCGGTAGGTACCGGCCGGTACGACCGGCCAGACGATCCCGCCGTCGTTGGACGCATAGGGCTGGGAGGGGTCGGGGATCACGCTTTCGTTGAAGTAGATCGGCCCCTCAATCGCCGGGTATTCAAGCGAAGTGGCGCCCTCGACACCATGCGGCGTGTTGAGCCAGTAAGTCCGGAAGTCGACGTCGCGCACGTTACGAGCTGAAGCGGTAGTCACGATTACGCACTCCGCAGGGCGGCCGGTTTCTGGATTGGTCTCCAAGCCAGCGTATACCTGGAGCAGAGCCTTCAGACCGTTGTATTCCTCATCTCGCGGAGCCTGGAAGTTGGCGTTCTCGATGTCCTGACCACGCGTGTGGAAGGTCTGAAGGTCGATCTCGTTCCAGTGGGCGGTCATCGTGCCGGTCTGCTCGCCGTCCATGTTGCGCCGAACCAGTTCGGCCGGCCCGCCGGAAAGGATGTAAGGAGTGACGTTGGCGTCGTCGGGCACGCGAAGCCTGTAATCACCGAACTCGTCGGTGGTCGCGGAAAGCTTCGGGAACTCGCGAACCTTGATGGTGGCGTTCGAGATACCGGTGCTCATGTGGTTGAAGATGAAGGCGCGTCCGCTGATCTCGACGGTCTTTGCCTTGGCGGCAGATGCCCCCTGGGCACCGGCCATCATCAGTATCGCCGCGCCGAGCATCATCAGCGCGCCAGCAAGTCTCTTGCTCATTCCCCTGGTCCTGCTTTCTTCCGGCCTCGGCCGGCTCGATCGATAGTGCCGACCATTACAACAGGTTGGACCACCCGCTGTTGCGGTCCGGCGAAACCACCGGAAGATTGACGTCGCTCTAGTGGTCGAGGACCAGCCCGAGGAACTGCTGGGTGCGTTCTTCTTTCGGGTTTTCGATCACCTGCGCGGGGTCGCCCTGCTCGACGATGTAGCCGCCGTCCATGAAGATCACCCGGTCGGCGACCTCCTTGGCGAAGCCCATCTCGTGAGTGACGCAGATCATCGTCATGCCGGAGTCGGCCAGCTCGCGCATCACGTCGAGCACACCCTTGACCAGTTCCGGGTCGAGCGCGCTGGTGACCTCGTCGAACAGCATGATCTCCGGGTCCATGGCCAAAGCCCGGGCGATCGCGACCCGCTGCTGCTGGCCGCCGGAAAGCCGGTCCGGATACTCGTCGATCTTGTCGGCCAGGCCGACCCTGGTCAGCAGTTCGATCGATCGTTTGTCGGCCTCGGCCTTCCTGCGGTCCCGGACCCTGACCTGAGCGATCGATACGTTCTGCTTCGCTGACATGTTCGGGAAGAGGTTGAAGGACTGGAAGACCATGCCGGTCTCCCGGCGAAGCTCGTCCAGGTTCTTCGGCCTGCTGCCATCGAAGACCGCCTCGCCCTTGAGCTCGATCGTGCCGCCGGTCGGAGTCTCGAGCAGGTTCAGGCAGCGCAACATCGTGCTCTTGCCGGAGCCGCTCGGACCGAGCACGCAGATCACTTCGCCCTTCTTGATGTCGAGGTCGATGTCCCGGAGCACCTCGAGCTTGCCGTAGCTCTTCTTCAGATTCGAGACGGTCAGGATCGTTTCGCCCTTCGCGACCTCATTCGTGATCTCGTTCTTGGAGTTGCTCACGGGAGCCCCCTCTGGAACTTCTCGTTCTGTCGTTTGATCTGCCAGTCGACCAGACGGGCAAGCGGGATGGTGACGATCAGGAACAGGAGGGCTCCCAGGGTCCAACCAGACGGGTTGAAGAATTCGGAGTAGAGGTCCCGACCGGCCTGAACAGCCTCGACCAGACCGATCACCGAGACGAGCGCGGTGTCCTTCATCAGGGCGATGAAGTCGTTGAGCAGCGGCGGGATCACCTTGCGAACCGCCTGCGGAACGATCACGAACCGCATCGCCTGGCCGTGAGACATACCGAGCGATCGGGCGGCCTCGGTCTGGCCCTGCGGCACCGCTTCGATTCCCGCCCGGTAGACCTCGGCCATGTACGCGCCGTAGGTCAAAGTCAGGGCTAAGACGCCGTACCAGAACGGATCGGATTCACCGAACCACTGGGGAATGCCAATCTCGCGGGGAATCACGCCCTGGGTAGCCATGGTCGCCATGCCACTTGAAAGCAGCAGGATGACCAGCAGCATGGGCAAGCCACGCAGGCAGTCGATGTAAGCGATCACGATCCAGCGGACCGGAGCGAGCCACTTGCCCGGAAGCTGTCGGAGCACTGCCAGGATCAAGCCCCATGTCAGGGCGCAGGCACCGCCGACGATCGAAAGCTTGAGGGTGACGAGGAAGCCTTCCAGAACCACATCGAAGTGGTCCACCATGAACTGGAAGTTGAAGAAGATGTCGAAAAATTCGCCCATGGCTGCTCTAAGTCATACCTGACGCCAGGCCAGGTGGATAACAAAAACAGAGAGGGCGCCCCGCGGGACGCCCTCTCTGCGGTCCTGCCGGACTAACCTTCGTCGGTCGTTCCGGTGTCGGCTGCTGCGGTGCCATCCGTGATGCTGGCGGGCGGCGTCGCATTGTTGAAGTACTTCTTGAACAGCGTCTCGTAGGTGCCGTCCTCGATCAC
>JAEYSQ010000015.1 GCA_023434465.1 Actinomycetes bacterium | reverse complement strand
GGCCGCGATTACGGTAAGTCCGGAAGCGACGATCGCGGGACCGGCGCTCCTCAGCGCAACCCGCATCGACTCGGTCCGGCTTTCGCGATGTCTCAGCTCTTCCCGGTATCGACTGATCAGCAGCAGGGCGTAGTCGGTGCCCGCTCCCAGCACCAGGACCGAAAGGATCGCGGAAGACTGCCCGTTGACGGTCACTCCCAGTTCGGTCAGGCCGAGACCGACGGCCCGGGCGCCGATCTCGGCGCAGCCGACCGCGATCAACGGCAGCCAAAGCAGGAACGGGGAACGGTAGATGAGGACCAGCAGGATGAAGACGAGAGTGAAGGCGGCCCCGAACAGGGTGCCGTTGATCGATTCGAAGACCTTGATCGAATCGGCGCCGTATCCGGCCGGACCGGTCAGGGCGACATCCAGCCCGTCGAACTCGCCGCTGGCGATCTCCCTCGCCTGATCGACCGGATCGAGGAGGTCCTCGGCTTCGCCGGTTGCGGTGACCGAGGAAGTCACGATCACTGCGGTGCCGTCCCGGGAACGCTCCGACCGTTTGAACGGCCCGCTGGTTCCTTCCACGTTCCGGTTCAGCTCGATCAGATCCTGCCGAATGTGTTTCTGGTCGGCCGGGGTGAGGCCGCCGTCGCGCCGGTAGATGATCACGATCGGGGCTTCTTCGGATCCGGTCAGCTCCTTCTGCGCATCCAGGGCCCGCGTGGCCTCGGCATCGCCGGGGAGGTAGGAGATCGATTCGTTGTTCTCCGCGTCTGCGAACTTGCCGGGGATGTTCGTCCCGAAGACGACGAACATCGCGAGAAACCACAGGACGACTGTCACCCATCGGGCTTTGGGGCCCGTGGGCAGAACGAGGAGAGACTTCATCCGAATGACCCTAACCGCCGGGCCGGAGCATTTCCACACTCTTCAATAGAGTGCCCGGCATGGATCGGAAGCTTGGGGTTCTCATTGGTCTGCTCGTCCTGATCGGCGCGCTGGTCGCCGTAATCCTGATCGGCCGCGGTGGCGGCGATTCGGATGATTCGGCTGCCGCGGGTTCGGTGCCGAATGAGATCACGGCGGAGGTGACGGAGAACCTGGATGAACGGCCGAAGCTGGCCGGTTCCAGCGCCACCGCTCCCACGGCGCTGGTCAAGAAGGACATCGTCGTCGGTGACGGCGCCGAGGCCAAGGAAGGCGACACGGTCAAGGTCCAGTACGTCGGCGCGCTCTATGACGACGGGACCGAGTTTGACGCTTCCTGGGATCGCGACGAACCGTTCGAGTTCCAGCTTGGCGGCGGTCAGGTGATTCAGGGCTGGGATCAGGGCGTTGCCGGCATGAAGGTCGGTGGCCGCCGGGTGCTGGTCATTCCGCCCGAGCTCGGTTACGGCGCCCAGGGCAGCCCGCCGACGATTCCGGCCAACGCGACCCTGGTCTTCGTGGTCGATCTGGAAGACGTCCAGAGCCAGTAGAGGAGCATCGGATGGGCGTAATCGACGAACTGGTCGAGAACAACCGGGCTTACTCGGCCCGGGTTCCCGACCAGGACCTCGACGTCAAGCCGAGCCGGCAGTTGACCATCGTCACCTGCATGGATTCCCGGCTCGACGTGTTCCAGGCGCTCGGTCTCAAGGACGGCGAGGCTCATGTCCTGAGGAACGCCGGCGGGGTGATCACCGATGACATGATCCGTTCCCTGGCGATCTCCCAGCGGCGGCTCGGAACCGAGTCGATCATGCTGATCCATCACACCAACTGCGGCATGCAGACGATCACCGACGACGGCTTCCGGGCCGAGCTCCAGGACGCGACCGGGACCGCCCCGGCCTTCGCGATCGAGTCCTTCGTCGACGTCGAGTCCGATGTCGCCCAGTCGATCCGCCGGGTCCGCCGTTCCGAATTCATCCCCCACCGCGAGAACGTACGCGGGTTCGTCTACGACGTAACCAGCCACGCCCTGACCGAAGTCACGGTCGAGGACTGATGGCGATCGTCGTCTACGAGAAGCCGGCCTGCACGACCTGCCGCAAACTTTCAGCGCTGTTGGTCGAAAACGGCATTGACTTCGAGACGGTCGAGTATCACGTGACCGGCCTGACCGAGGACGAGATCCGCGACCTGCTCGCCAAGGCAGAAATCACCGCCGCCGAGGCGCTACGCACGCGGGAAGAAGGTGCCCGCGAACTGGCCGCGGAAGACGACGACACGATCATCGCCGCGATGGCCGAGCGGCCGGAGCTGCTTCAGCGCCCGATCGTGGTCAACGGTGACCGGGCGGTTCTGGCCCGGCCGGTCGAAAAAGCGCTCGAGATCCTCTAGAGCCGAAAGGTCCCGGCCAGGGCTACTTGCCATCGGAGTCGTCTTCTCCCGGCCAGGCACCGGTGTAGCGCAGGAAACCGACCCGGGCGCCGTGGTCGACCAGCCCGCGAACCACGGTGAAGATCGCTCCTTCGAGGATCAGCGCCACGACCAGCCGGCGCATCCCCGGCTTCCTCTGTTCCGGTGACGGGGGTTCCTCGTCGCTTACGGCACCCCAGCCTTTCTCGAAGATCTTCCGGGCGAGCATCCCCGCGGCGAGTCCGGCAAGCAGTCCCATCGGGCGAAATAAGGCAGTCATGCTACTTCGGTGCCCACCTCTCCTTCCCTCAAACAGTGGGCGTTTCACCCCGGTCGTTTCGCGGTACCGGGCAGTCATGTCCGATCGCGAACTTGGCATTTACATCAACGACCACCTGACCGGATCCACGG
>JAEYSQ010000062.1 GCA_023434465.1 Actinomycetes bacterium | reverse complement strand
CCTCGGCGCCTTCGCCGGCGTAGATCGCCGCGATTCCCTGAATCCAGTTTGACCAGCCTTTACGCGTGGTCTCGTCAAACATGTCGAAGAACTGGTCGAGCTCGACTGCGGTCGCGGTCGCGCCCTCGCCGAACTCATGGCCCTCGGGCACCACGGGCGCGTTATCCGGCCCGGGCGAGAGTGAGATGTAGTGGTTGTGAATCGAGGAAAGCGAGCTCTTGCGGATTACCGCCGCGGTCCCCTCATGGAGCTCGCGGTCGATCTCGACCTCCATCTCGACCCGCATGTCGTCGGTCAGCTCGACGTTGGTGATGCTGCCGACCGGCGAGCCACCAACCATTACATGGTTGCCTTTGACGATTCCGCTCGCGCTCTGGAAATCGAAGGTGTACTTGTACCCGGAATCACCTTTGAAGATGAGGGAGGCGACGAAAACGATCGCAACAACAAGCGCGCCCAGAGTTACGACTCTGAGCACGGTCGAAGAACGTCCGCGGTTGACGCGACTTGGATTTGCTTGATTGGCAGTCGTCAATCTCAGCTACCCGGTGATTCTCCCCACCTAAGAAGCCTCCTTCCTGTGCGCCGCATCCTACCTGAGCGTCCGGCGTAAGAGCCTTACGTCAGGAGCCGGTCCACCCGCCGGCGAGGCAGGGGCCGGGCGCACAGGGATTGGTCACCGCACCGTTGGTCCTGAGGAAGCCGTCGATCATCTCAATCGCGCTTTCGGTGACTCTCGGGTGCTCATGCGGATCTTCACCCGCTACTGGCGCGGTATTGGTCAGCGGCGGCGGGTCGGTCCCGATCGATCCGCCGGGTCCCGGACCAGGTCGGAGCGGACCGCTGTCCCAGTAGGCGACGGCCGACCCCTGGTACGGGAACGAGGTGACGGGTTCGATGCCCCAGGCCCAGTCCACGCCAGGCCAGCGGGAAACGCTGACCAGTGGGGTTACCTGCTTCGCACCGACCGTCCGGGCTTCGACGTTGGTCTGCCAGTTGGTGACCAGATGGTCGCCGAAAGCGGTGTCGAAAAGGACCTGATGGGGCGGCGTGCCGGGAAGCGGATCAGTAGTCATGCGATGGGCATACCCGTTCGGCTCGCCCCTGTCCCACAACATCTGCACGATCCCGAGGGCCAGCGGGCGTTCGACCTGGTTCGGATACGCCGGGTTGAAGATCGAACCGTAGGTCTTCCAGGCCGCCGAGCGAGTGAGCAGGACCGAGTAGTTCATCGCCGCGACCCCCAGCGCTCCCCTGTCGAAATCCGGTGCCAGCGCCATCAGGGCCCCACCCATGATTCCTCCCTGGCTGATCCCGCGGTACCAGGCCCGCACGTCGGGACCGGTATCGAGTACTGGTTTGAGTGAGCTGTCGGGGTCAACCGTGTCGTTGTCACCTCCGGGCACATCGGCCGGATTTTCGGCTTCCGGGTGAAACCGGAAGGCGGCTTTGGAGACGAGCCCGTCGGGAAGGATCATCAGCCTTCCGAGGAACATCTCGTTCAGCAGCCCCTGTTGAAGCCGGTCCGCGACCGTGGGGAAGTTCGAGAGGTTCATCAAAGCTCCGGAGACCGTGATCAGATCGCCGGTCGACATGCCGATCTCGTCGGTGCCACAGATCGTGAAGCCCCGGGCTGCGGTTTTCCGCTGGGCTTCGGCATGGATCTCGCCACCAATCGAACCCATCAGACCGTGGCCGTAGACGAGCGCCCGGCCGCGCAGATCCGGCAGATCTCCCGAGTCGGGGTCAACGTTCGCATTCGGGACGATGCATTCGAAGTTCGCCTCGTAGGTGCCGTTCGGCCGGGGCACACCGTCCTGGTCGAGGTTCAGGGTCGCTCCGCTCGCGCACTCGTTCGACGATGTCGCGTGTTCTAGGAAGCAGGGGACTTCAAAGGTCCCTTTGATTCGCCGGGCGACAGTGGTGCTCGGATTCACCTCGACCGAAGTGACTTCGAACTCAGGTGCGTTTCCCTGGGCCGTCCGGTCGGCCAGTTCCGTGTCTCCGAGCGTAGTGAATGCCTGGTTTCTCATGGAGAGGGCGCGATAGCTGTTGTTCTGATCGCTGGCGGTGGTGAAATCCCAGGCCAGGTAGAGGTTCGAGCGCCTGATTCCCGCAGCCCGCAACCGCTTGAAGATGTCCTCGTAAAACGAACGGCGGCCGTTGATCCTCGAGTTGGTCGAGCGAAGGAAGTCGCGGTAGTACCGAAAACCGGCCGGGGCGCCGAGCGCGTTGCCGCTCGCATCCTTGAGGTTGCGGAGCACGACGATGTAGCGACTCGCCGGGTCGAAGTTGACCATCGGATGGATGAGCAGGCTGGTCGCATTCGGAGTGCTCGCGTTCGAATCGATCTCGACCCAGACCGGATGCCGCTCCCGGGTGCGAGCGTCAAGCACGATGACCGGGGCCGATGGCGTGAGGTACCGCGAGGGGTCGGCCAGCCCGACCGGATTGGTCCGGGCCAACGCGGCCGGGTTGTCGAGTCCCGGCACCCTCACCGAGATGGTCTGTCCCTGACTGAAGCCATCGCTTACCCGGTAGGGAGCGGGATCGATCGGGATGCCCTCGGCGTTCCTCGGCATTGCTTCGGCAGTGAAGTTGATCCGGCGGCCGGTTTCGGTGTCGGGGTCGGCCAACGTGTAGTAGTTGTCGGGGAAAGGGGACATGCAGATCGCCGGGTCGAATGCCGCGATGAAGTTGCAGCTGGCCGCCCGGGACAGGTCAACCGAGGGGGCCCGGCAGTCGACCGTCTGCCGGAGCATCGCCTTGCGCCGGCTGAGCACCTTGCCTGCCTTGACCTGGATGTCCCGGTCCTGGCAGGTCGCGACCTGGGTCTTCCC
>JAEYSQ010000110.1 GCA_023434465.1 Actinomycetes bacterium | reverse complement strand
GGCGCTATGTGAGCCACCCGGGACTTTGTGAGCGGAACTATGTGAACGGACGGTTCATGAAGGGACGGACCAACGTCACAGAGCGAAATGCGCGTCGTCCGTGAGCATTTGCTAACGTTTCCTCACCTTCTGCTGAATCTCCGCCTCAAGATCGCGGAGAACGGGGGACCCAAAGGACACCGGTCCAGGGGCGAATCACTGGCTTCCGCCAGGTAGCGCTGCTCTTTCAGCGCGAGCCCGACAGCTAACCCCGCAAGCCACCGAAAGAGAGACGAAGGAATGGTTCGCAGCCTCCGGCTGGGCAAATTGAATATCGCCGCAATGCTCCTCGCCTTCATCGTGGTTGCAGCCGCGGCGGTGACCGGTTTCAAGGCCGACGGTGCGGGCGCTTCCTCCGGCGGAATCGGGATGGCGACGCCGAGTACTACTTCGGGGCCGGCGAAATCCGCCACCGGCGCTGCCGCCGTCCGCGGCACCCGCTTCGGCAATCGCGTGCTCCGCGAGGGCATGGCCGGCCCGGACGTGACAGTGCTGAAGAGCATCGTTCGTTCAAAGCGGCTGCTGAGGGGAAACCTGGTCGGAAACTTCGATCGCCCGACCACCAGCGCGGTCCGTCGGTTCCAGAACAAGGCCAGCATGGCCCGAAGCGGCGTGGTGAACAAGGCGACCTCCAGGGCTCTGGTCCGGTCGATGCGAACCGGCCACGCCTCCTGGTACGGCCCCGGGCTCTACGGCAACGGCACGGCCTGCGGCAAGGTCACTCTGCGGCCCCGCACCATCGGCCTGGCCCACAAGACCCTTCCCTGCGGAACCCGCGTGCTGATCGGCTTCCGCGGCAAGTACATCATCGCCCCGGTGATTGACCGCGGTCCCTACATCCGTGGTCGCACCTGGGATCTGACTGCAGCTGCCGCGAAGGCCGTCGGCCTGACTTCGGCCGGCGTCGGCAACGTGCGTCACGCGATCGTCTCGCGCGGCAAGTAACCCGCTTCGCAGCGCTCGGCCGTTTCTTTGCAGGGGAAAACCGATCCTTCACGGGATTTGCGCTGTTTGTACCGTGACCCGCCGCGCCAAACAGGCATACCCACCGCGCGAAACGGGACCGGTCGTCGAAATGGCCGATGTCGGGGACAGAAAAAGGAGCTAGTGAACTTATGACAGCAAAGACCTTTTCGGCCGTCGGTCGCCGCACCCAGGCTGCAGCCGCCCTCGCCGGGCTCTTCGCCCTGCTCGCCGGGCTTGCGATCCTGACCGGCCCGGGAAACACGGCCGATGCCGCTCCGGGCAAGGCCGTCTACCTCGGCAAGGCCAGTGCCAAGCGGATCCCGACCTGTCCCGAGCGCTGCCAGTCGATCGTCGTGGTCAGCGGAATCCAGGGCAAGGCCGGTGGCGTCCCGAACTCGTACCGGGTGCCTTTCGTCGGCAACATCACGCGCTGGCGAATCAAGCTGGGCAAGCCGAACATGAGTCAGATGCGATTCTTCGAGAACCGGTTTGGCGATCTTCCGCAGGCGGCGATCGGCATCCTCGCGAAGAAGGTCCAGAACGGCAAGACGGTCTACAAGCTTCGTCGCCGCACCCAGGTCAAGAATCTGACCAATTTCCTCGGCAAGACCGCCACCTTCAACCTGCCCCGGCCGGTCAAGGTGAACAAGGGTGACTACATCTCGCTGATCGTCCCGACCTGGGCTCCGGCGCTCTCCGTGCCGCGAGCCTGCGAAGTGATCAACGGGCAGATGCGGAACGCGGCGGTCTGCGAAACCTTCAACGAAAACAACAGCTGGGTTGCCAGCCGTAATCGCAACACCTGCAACCAGACGCCGAACATGAGGAACTCAAAGCCCCAGATCAAGGTCAACTCGCTGGCCTCGTATGGATGCCGCTTCAACGGTGCGCTGACCTACGGCGTACGGGTCGAGAGCCGCTAAGCAAGAGCCGCACCGAAGCTTCGAGAGGTACGAAACAAAGAGGACGGCCCCGTCTGGGGCCGTCCTTTTGTGTGGACGAGGCCGGTTAGGGAGGGAGTGGCCTCGTCTTGGGGGTCCTTGGGAGAGAGGTGGACCCAGCTTTGGGATGGATCAGGCGGCGTCGGGCAGAACCCGCGGAGTTGCCTGATCCTTCGGGAGGGCCGCAGCTGCGGCCATCACGCTTTGAAATTCTCCCATCGCCACGTGGGCGAGGGCCTCGAGGATCTGTTCGTCATCCCAGCCTGCCTCACGGGCTTCCTCGTGGAGATAGATCGGTGGGTCACCTTCGGCTTCGAGGGCCGCCTTCAGGTAGGTGAGGAGAGCCTGCTCACGGGGATCGGAGGAGGCGAAGCTCCGGGCCCTGGAAACCTCGTCGAGGCCGAGGCCGGCGTTGCGCGCGGTCTTCGCGTACTGGACGACGCTGTACGCGTCCCCCCGATGCTCGGCTACCGCGAGTGCGATCCGGTGGCGAGTCGCCTGAGGAAGTTCACCCTGCTGGAGTTCGGCCCGCATCCTCGTGTAGGCGCGCAGAACTGCCGGCGAACCGGCCAGGACTCCGACAAGTTTGTTTACCTGGCGGCCACCCACCTGAATGCTCTTGAGGATCGGCGCGCTCTCGTCGGGCGCGGTCAGTTCGTCGTGGATATGGAATCGGCTGACTTCAGTCTTTACGGTCACGATGTCACGCTTCCCAGTGTTTCTGTGGTGAACCCGCATCCCGCTTTAGTAGCCGTTTAGCGAGCCATTACTTTACTTTTAGCTAGTTACTTACCGCAAGTAAGTTATACCCTCTTCGGCGGCGCCTTTCAAGCCCCTTCGCGTATCGTTTCCGGCGGAAGTACCTCGATCCCGGCTGACAAGCCATTTCCAAGCCTTTCAAGGAGTCCGATGGCAGTACAGACCAATACCCCGGATGACGTCTTCGAAGCAGTCAAGGAGTTCGACGTCCGTTTCGTCCGACTTTGGTTCACCGACGTGCTGGGCAACCTGAAGAGTTTCTCGATCAATTCGAGCGAACTCGAACGGGCCTTCGACCAGGGAATGGGCTTCGACGGCGCCTCGCTGACCGGTTTCAACCCGGTCGAGGAATCCGACATGGTGGCCCGCCCCGATGCTTCCACCTTCAGCCTGATTCCCTGGCGTCCGGGCGGGACCGACGCGGTAGCCCGCATGTTCTGTGACATCGAAGTGCCGGGCGGTCACACCTACGAGGGAGACCCCCGCTGGGTCTTGAAGCGGGCCCTCGATCGTGCTGTCGACCTCGGCTTCGATGATTATGTGGTCGCCCCGGAACTCGAGTTCTTTTATTTCCGCTCGGCCCGACCCGAAGGTGGGGTCCCCGAGATCCTCGACGAGGGCGGCTACTTCGACCTGACCACGCTGGATGCCGGCTCGGACGTGCGCCGGGAGACGGTGCTCGCGCTTGAACAGATGGGCGTGCAGGTCGCGTCGACCCATCATGAGGCTGGGCCATCGCAACACGAACTGGACCTCAAGCCCGCCGGGGCCCTGACCACGGCCGATGACGTGATGACCGCCAAGATCGTGGTCAAGGAGTACGCGGTCCAACAAGGCTGGCACGCGACCTTCATGCCGAAACCGCTCGGCAAAGCCAACGGATCCGGGATGCACCTTCACCAGTCCCTCCTCAAGGACGGCAAGAACGCCTTCTTCAACAGCGAGAAGCCGGGTGTCCTCTCATCGACCGCGAAATCCTTCATCGCCGGTCAGCTCCGGCATGCCCGCGAGATCGCGCCGCTCTACGCCCAGTGGGTCAACTCCTACAAGCGGCTGGTACCCGGTTTTGAGGCTCCGGTCTACCTTTCCTGGTCGCGTCGCAACCGATCTTCGCTGATCCGGGTTCCCCAGGCGAGCGGCGACCAGGCCGAGGCGACCGGAGTCGAAATCCGGTGCCCGGACCCGGCCTGCAATCCTTATCTGAGTTTCGCCGGCCTGCTCCAGGCCGGACTCGAGGGAATAGAGAAGGGCTACGAGCTGCCCGAGCCGATGGAAGAGAATCTCTACCACCTCGGCCCGGACGAACTGGTCCAACGGGGCATCGAGCAATTGCCGGCAACGCTCGGCGAAGCGATCGAACTGGCGGCCGATTCCGAACTGGTGCTGCGAACCCTCGGTGAACACACCTTCCGCCGCTTCATAGAACTGAAGCGCCAGGAATGGGACGCCTACCGGGTTCAGGTCACCCCTTTCGAGATCGAGAGTTTCCTGCCGGTTCTTTAACTAGTTGCGCAGCTCCCGGAGTTTCGCCGCGAGCGCGGTCTTGGCGTTGAAAGCGTTGGCCATCGCCCGGTCGGCAAACGATCCCCTTGCGGGAACCGCGCCCAACTGTCGGGCCAACTCGAGTCCGTTCAACAAAGCCGTGATCCGGACGATCCTGCCGTTCTCAAGGGTGAGCAGGTCGATCCCTTCGATGTCGATGGTCGCTCCGTTCGGTCTGAAGCCCTCGAAAATCCCTTCTCCGTCGAAAGTCCCGGTCGCTCGCCAGTGAACCGAAGCCTCCTCACCGCTGCCGATGATGTTCACGACCTCGAAGCGGAAATCAGGGAAGCAAGAAAAGAGGTTTCCAAACCAGGAGGGATAATCCCGATCGACCTTGAGCTCGTCCATGCCGACGAATCTGGCTTTACCGCCAGGCTTCCAGCAGGCGATCATGCCATCGATGTCCTGCCGGGTCACGCAATCAAAGTAGCCGGCGGCAATTTCGCTGGCCGAAGGGGTCGTTGAGTCAGGCATCAAGTTCCTTTCCGAGGACCTCCGGACTGGTCACCGGCGCCTTGCAGGTGAAGTTATGACAAACGTAGGCGGTGGGCTGGCCCTCGAGCAGGCTGCGGTCCCGAAGCAGCGGGGGAGTGGATTCTCCTTCGGCACCTCCGGCAATGACCAGATTCGGACGGTACCGACGACGGGCTTCCGCGACCAGCGCCGAGGCATCCGTCTGGGCGCCGTCGGGCAACCAGACGATCGCCAGCTCGGGACCCGAGGAGTGGTAGAGCGCCAGGGCCTGCAGAAGGTGGCCAAAAGCGGCCGGCTGGCGCGCCGTGGCCGGCGCCAGCAGCTTGAGTACCTCCGCGGCCTTGCGACGGTAGGCCGATTCACCGGTCAGACCGGAAAGCCGCAGGAGCCCAAGCGCCGCCGAGGAGCTCCCGGCCGGGATCGGGTGATCGCCGACATCCTTGCGCCGGGCGATCAGATCCTCGTGATCGTGGGAAGTGGTGAAGAACCCTCCCCGGGCCGGGTCAGCGAACCGGTCGATCATCGTTTCGGCGACCGCCTGCGCCCGGCGAAAGATCTCGGGGTCAAAGGTGGCCTGGTAGAGATCGATCAGGGCCTCGAGCAGAAAGGCGTGATCTTCGAGGTAGGCGTTGAGGCGCGCCTCTCCGTGGCGCCAGGTTCTCAGCAGATTCCCCTGAGGGCTCCGCATCCCGTTCCAGATGAAGTCTGCCGTGCGGCGGGCCGCATCGAGGTAATCGGCGCGGCCGAGCACGGCCCCGGCTTCCGAGAGAGCAGAAATCATCAGTGAGTTCCAGGAGCTCAACACCTTGTCGTCAAGAGCCGGTCTGACCCGCTTCGTACGTTCGGTCAGAAGCGCATCGATCAGGCCCTCCAGATCCGGGTCGAGCTCGTCAGGGGGACTTCCCCCCGGGAGGTGAAGGACGCTGCGGCCTTCCAGGTGACCTTCCGTGGTGACTCCGAACGCGTCGATCGCCTGCGCCGCCCGTTCCCCGAGTGCGGCTTTGATCTCTTCCGGCGTCCAAGTGTAGAAAAGGCCTTCCACGCCTTCCGAATCGGCGTCGAGAGAGGCAAAGAAGCCACCCGCCGGATCGAGCATTTCCGACAGCGCCCAGTCCAGCGTTTTCTGGGCGACCCAGCGATAACGGTCGTGACCGGTCACCTGCCAGGCGCGGAGATAGGTGCGAGCCAGCAGCGCATTGTCGTAAAGCATCTTTTCGAAGTGGGGAACCAGCCACCGGTCGTCAACCGAGTAGCGGGCGAACCCGCCGGCCAGCTGATCGTTGAGGCCGCCGGCGGCCATCCGGTCCAGCGTGACCTCCACCGTCGCCGTCTCACCCTGTCCAAGCATGAAATCAAGGGCCGACGCGGGTGGAAACTTCGGAGCCGGACCGAACCCTCCGAGTTCCGTGTCAATTTGCTCGGCCAGGTTTGCGGTCCGCTTGGCCGGGAGATCCGGATCGAGCTCACCTTCGGGTGCGGCGATCAGCGAGACCGCACCCAGCCTGGTCCGGACGTCACTCGACTGGGCGAGGATCTCTTCCCGCTTCTCGTCCCACGCCTTGACCACAGCCTCCATCACCATCATGAAACTCGGCATGCCACGCGAGGTATCGGGCGGAAAGTAAGTGCCGCCGTGGAACGGGACCCCAGCCGGATCCAGGAAGGCGGTGAGCGGCCAGCCGCCCTGTCCGGTGATCGACTGGACGGCTTCCATGTAGATCGCATCGATGTCCGGACGTTCCTCACGGTCGACCTTGACCGGGACGAAGTGGTCATTCATGTAGGCAGCGGTGGTCTCATCCTCGAATGACTCGCGCTCCATCACATGACACCAGTGGCAGGCCGCGTACCCGACCGAAAGCAGAATCGGAACCTCGCGTTCACTGGCCTCGTCCAGGGCGTCGGGGCCCCATGGCTGCCACTGAACCGGGTTGTCTTTGTGCTGGAGGAGGTAGGGGCTGGTCTCGTCGGCGAGTCGATTGGACATGACTCCAGTCTCCCACTCCGACCAGCTCGGCAAGCGGAGACGGCATCGTCCGGCCGAATGGCACAATGGCCCCGATGTCCGAGCAATCGATCTGGAAGCGAATCAATCGTCCGGCCGAGGTATGGCAGGTGCGATGGATGGCTGCCATCTGCTTTGCCTCGGGAGCACTGCTCTTGTTCGGAACCATCTTCCCCTACCGGGAGGTTCCCGATCTCGGCCGCCGTTGGGTCGGGATCGGTCTCACCTTCGGCGCGGGAGCGCTCTACTGGATGGTCGCACCCTGGTTCCGGGTCTGGATGCTCCACACCATCGTCACGATCGGGTTCGCCTGGGGCTGCCTCGGCCTGGCCACGGCCGACGGACCGGTGGCCGCAGCGATGACCCTCTCGACCTTGCTCTGGACCTGTGTCTACGTGGGTTCGGTATTCACACCGCCGGTGGCTCGAACCTACGGGATGGCGGTATGGATCGGTCTCGGCATCGCAATCCTGGTGAGCGGGATCGACGGTGGCGCGAGCCTCACCATTGCGTTCGGCGCTTCCTTTCTCGTCACGATGGAAATCCTGAGCCGGGCAACGACACAATTGCGTCAGGAGGCCTCGACTGATTCACTAACCGGTCTGCTCAACCGCAAGGGGCTCGAACGGAGTGCCGGACCGTTGATCGCAGGCGGAGCGTCGGGTCGGGTCGGGGTGGCGGTACTGCAGGTGGACCTGGACGGATTCAAGGCAATCAACGACAACCAGGGGCATCTCGCCGGTGACCGGATTCTCGCGGAGCTGGCTGCGAGCTGGAGGGCAACCGCACGGGAGGGGGACGTTCTCGCCCGGACCGGAGGCGACGAGTTCGTCGCGATTCTGCCGGGCGTAGACCGGGCCGGGGCCGAACTGCTGGCCGACCGGCTGCGGAAGGCCTCGCCGACCATGTGGTCTTCCGGACTCAGCATGGTCGGTCCCGGCGACAGCCTGGAGAGCTGCCTCGCGAGAACTGACGTCGAACTCTACGAGGAAAAGCTGCAGAAGCGGCAGTTGCGGGAGAGAGTGCGCACGTGACGGCCCGAACTGGCAGGATTCCGGGTTGATGGGGATCGAGGCTTCGATATTCACCGACTTCTGGCAGGACCAGCTGGTCGAGCACGACCGCCAGAGCATCTTCTGCGTGTTGGTGGGATTCGTCCTTTCCTTCGCCTTCATCCGGATGAGCACGCGACTGATGCGCAGCCCGAAAGTCCCGTGGTGGCCGGGCAGCATCGTCAGCGAGAGTGGAGTCCATCTTCATCACCTCGTGTTCGGGATCGTGACCATGATGCTCTCCGGGGCACTCGGCTTCGCGGTCCATGGCGATAGTCCCTGGGTCGAGCTATGCGCGCTCGCTTTCGGGGTCGGGGTGGGCCTGACCATCGACGAGTTCGCGCTCTGGGTGCACCTGGAGGATGTCTATTGGGCGGAGGAGGGCCGACGCTCGATCGACGCGACGGTGATCGCGATCGCGATCGGGGCCTTGATCTTCTTCGGCGTTCGACCGTTCGAGGTCGAGACCGGTTCCTTTTGGCTCGTCGTGCTGAGCATCGCGGTGATCGCTTTCAACGTTTACATCATCGCCGCCTGTTTCCTCAAGGAACGGATCCTCCACGGCGTGCTCACCTTCTTCTTCTGGCCGATCGGCTGGTACGCGGCCAGTCGACTCGGCAAGCCGAAATCCTGGTGGGCACGTCGTTTCTACGGTGAGCGGAACCCCCGCAAGCAGGCGCGTTCCGAGCAGCGTTTCGCCCCGGACCGCCGCACCGAGAGGCTCAAGGAGAAGTTCCGCGACGTGGTCGGTGGGGGCATCAACCTCGGTGGACCCGACAGCAACTAGCCGCCGGGTCCGCGACCTAAACGGCGCCCTACGAGGTCACGTCCTGCGCAAACTGCTCGAAGGCGTTGGCGTAGTTGTCGAGATCACCCTGGGTGTGAGCCACTGAAAGCGTCCATTCCTCCTCGACACCGGGCGTCATGAAGATCCCGTTGTTCATGTGGTAGAGCCAGCCCAGGGTCGAGAGTTCCTCGTCGACGTACTCGGCGTAGTCGCGGTACTCGTAAAGACGCTGGGGCGAGAAGATCACGCAGCCCTTGGCACCGATTCCTTCGGTGTAGGCGGGCAGACCGTACTTGTCGATGATTTCCTGGCAACGACCCTTGAGGTACTCGTTCTTCTCGTTCAGTTCGACGTAGGCATCTTCGGTCAGCACCTTGGTCAGCGCCGCTTCGGCGGCAGCCATGACCAGCGGGTTGCCGTTGAAGGTCCCGTACTGCTTGACCCGGTCGTTTTCGACCAGCTCGGCAATCTCGTCCGACATGCCGATCGAACCGCCAGGGTAGCCACCGCAGGTCGCCTTGGCCAGCGTGATCATGTCGGGAGTGACGCCGTAGTAACCGGTGGCGCCCCCGTGAGACATCGTGGCCCCGGTCTTTACCTCGTCGAAAATCAGCTTGATTCCGTACTGCCTGGTCAGCTCGCGTACCTCGTCGAGGTAACCGTCCTTGGGCGGGATGATGTTGATGTTCATCATCGCCGGTTCGACGATCATTCCAGCTACCTGGTCACCAATCTTGTCGAGGACGGCCTTGAGGCTGGGGATGTCGTTGAACGGAACTGTGTGAGTGAGATCGGTCAGGGCTTTGGGAGTCCCCTCGCCGTAAGGAACCGCGATTGGGTCGTCACGGGTCCCGATCTGATCGAGCGGCGGGGCGACCGAGACCATCACCGCGTCGTGGTGACCGTGGTAGGAACCCTCGATCTTGAGGATCATGTCGCGACCGGTCGCGCCGCGGGCCAGGTGGACGGCGTCCATGGTCGCTTCGGTGCCCGAGTTGATGAAGCGCCAGTGAGGCAGTTTGAAGCGGCGCTTTAGTTCCTCGGCGACCACGATCGAGTCGTTGGTCGGGGCGGCAAAGTGGGTGCTCTGGTCGATTCGGGCCTTGACCGCCTCGCCGATCGCCGGGTTGGCGTGGCCGATCACCATCACGCCGAAACCGGCGTGGAAGTCCGTGTACTGGTTGCCGTCGACATCCCAGACCTGGGACCCCTTGCCCTCGGTCAGGTAGACCGGCCAGGGATCCATCATCTGAAAGGAGGAGGGCACGCCACCGGGCATGACCTTGACCGCGCGCTGATACTCCTTGGCGGAGGTGCCGGTGCGATTGCGATAGATCTCCTGCTGCGCTTCGGTCAGCGAAGCGATTCGCTGGGGGTCCAGGCCACTGTCAGACATTGCTCTCCTAGGTCGTGGGGGTAGGGCTGAGCCTACCTAAGACTCTCCTCAACTTCCGGCAGAGCCGGACCATCCCTCATCTGTCTCGGTGGCCCGGGTTGCAGTGTCTCGCAACGCGGCCCGCCGGATTTTGCCGGAAGCGGTCTTCGGCAGCTCTTCGGTGAACTCGATCAGCCGCGGGTACTTGTAGGGAGCGGTCTCCTGACGGCAGTGCTCCTGGAGTTCGGCGACCAGAGATTCGCTTCCGGATCCTTCCCGCAACACCACCACCGCTTTCACCACCGAGCCGCGTTCCACGTCGGGTGCCGCGATCGCCGCCGCTTCGGCCACCGCCGGGTGCTTCAACAGGGCAGACTCGACCTCGACCGGCCCGATCCGGTATCCCGAAGAGGAAATCACGTCGTCATTTCTTCCCTCGTGAAAGAGGTAACCCTCGTCGTCCTCGGTGACCAGGTCTCCGGTCGACCACCATTCACCTTCGAAGCGCTTGCCGTCGACGTAACTGTGGAAGAAGGTGGGGCAGGACTCGGCTTTTACCTGGAGCTCGCCGTCCACGACCCGGGTCGTGATCCCGGGCAGGGGTCGGCCCATCGAGCCTTCGCGTCCGGCCACGGACTCACCCGGTCGCATGCCGGTGATCGCACCTGTCTCCGTCTGGCCGTATCCGTCCGCGATCTCCAGGCCGGTCGCCTCGCGGAAGGCTCCAATCACCTCGGGGTTGAGCGCCTCTCCTGCGGAGACCATTCGCCGGAGCGAGGGTGCGGGGGAGAGCTCGGTCCGCCGGGCGAGAACCCGGTACTCGGTCGGTGCCTGGCAAAGCAGGTTGACCTCCTGCTGCCGGACTATCTCGAGCCGGGTTTCCGGGTCGAATCGACCTTCGATCAACAGTGACTTCGCACCCTGCAGCCAGGGCGCGATGAACGAATTGCGAGAGGACTTTGACCAGCCCGGGGCGGCGGTGCACCAGCAGAGATCCCCCGGTTCCGCGCCGAACCAGTGCCGGGCCTGGGTTGCCTGACCGAACAGGTAACGCTGGGAGTGAATCACCCCCTTTGGCTCGGCCGTGGTCCCGGAGGTGAAGACGATCAGGGCCGGATCGTCGGCGGTCAGATCGGCGACCTTGGCCGGGGTGGCCTGGGCGAGGTCCTCGTCGAAGATCCGCTCCAGGTCGTCCATGTCGAAGGCCGGGATACCGTCCGGCAGGTCGGCCAGATAGTCGGCCTCGCCGATCGCCAGGGACGGGTTGGTGGCGGCCACCCGGAAGGCGAGGTCGGCGGCGCTGAGCTGCGGGTTGAGCGGCAGGGCGATCGCCCCCATCCGGAAGCAGGCCAGCATCGCGATCACCCACTCGATCCGGCTGCCGACCAGGATCATCACCACGTCTCCGCGCCTGACGCCCCGATCGAGCATGGCACCGGACAATCCCAGGCTGCGGGCGAAGAGGTGGGAGAAGCAGAACACCCTGCGACGCCCTTCGGCATCAATGGTGATGACCGCCTCTTGCGAAAAGGGGAACTTCTGGACTACGTCATCGATGAAATTCAAGACCAGCCGAGTCTAGTCACCTGAAACTCAGACCTGGGTTCGAATCGCTAGGGCTGTACCCGAGCAAATCGAACCAACCCAAGGCACGGGGGCGGGTTGCCCGCCCCCGTTCTAACGATGAGTTAGTTCTCGTACTTCTTGATGATGCGGAGGCTGTTGTCCGGTGCGGCCTTCTCGCAGAAATAGCAGAGCACGCACTCGTCGAGCTGGCCCTTGACTATTTCGGTGCCGGAGTCGGTCGCCTTGAAGATTCCCACGGTGCAGATCTCTTCCAGCTCCTTCGCCAGCCCGGGATCCGAAGCGGCAGGCTGGTCGAACTCGATGTCGATGAAGACGCCGTCCATGGTTTCCTCGCTCGGAGAATCACTCATTTCTGGATCCTTTCCTTGACTGCGTCCGGGATCTCGTCGATCCGCTCGACCACCGTGATGCCGGCGGCTTCGAGACGCTTGATCTTCTCGGTGGCTGAGTCTTCCTTGCCCTCGACGATCGTTCCGGCGTGACCGAAGGTCATGCCCTTCATCGACTCGTCGTCCATGAACTTGCCGGCCATGAAAGCGACGATCGGCAGGCGGGAGTTGTTCCCGGCCTGCCAGTCGGCGAGCTGGGCTTCCATCCGACCGCCCGGCTCGGAGTAGATGACGATCGCCTGGGTTTCCTCATCGGCCTCGAAGTACGGCATCAACTCGGCGTAGGTCGAGCCGATGATCGCGTCGCCGCCGATCGAGACGGCGGTCGACACGCCCAGGCCGGCGGCCGTGAGCGAGGATGAGATCTCGGTGGTCATGCCACCGGAGCGCGACATCACGCCGACGACGCCCGGCTTGTAGGACTTGGCTGCGTCCTTGGCCGGACCGCCAATTCCGCCCATCTTGCAGACCTCGGGGACGATCAGGCCGAGACAGTTCGGGCCGATGATCCGGGCTTCGTGCAGGTTGGCGAACTCGACCATCTCGGCGACGTCACCACGCGGGATGCGCTCGGTGACCACGACGATCAGCTTGATCCCGTTGTCGATCGCCTCGATCACCGCGTCCTTGGTGAAACCGGGGGGGACGGTGACGATCGAACCGTCGATCTGGCTGCCGTGGTTGGCGACCGCCTGCTCGACGGTGTCGAAGACCGGCACGCCGTGGACCTCGCGGCCCTTGCGGCCGGGGGTCACGCCCCCGACGATCTTCGAGCCGTAATCGAGGCATTCCTTGGTCAGGTTGACCGCCTCGCGGCCGGTGATGCCCTGGACGATGAAGGTGGTGTCCTTGTTGAGGAGGATGCTCATGCTTGCGCTCCCTGCTGGATCTTGGCGACTGCTCGTCCGGCGGCATCCCAGAGGGAGACGGATCGGTCGCAGTATTCGACGCCGTAGTAGTCGAGGATCTTGTTGCCCTCGTCCTCCCAGGCGCCCGGAATACGGAAGATTGCGATCGTCTCGGCCGGGTCCTTGCCCAGCTCGAGGCAGGCCTTGATCACGCCGCGGGCG
>JAEYSQ010000047.1 GCA_023434465.1 Actinomycetes bacterium | reverse complement strand
AGTCCGCCGTTCCGGTCTCCGTCGGCGATCGGCGTCGGCTCGATTCCCAGCAGCTCGACCCCGCCGGTGTGGTCGGCGTGGGAATGCGTGAGCAGCAAACCAGCCGCCCCGCCTCGCACTTCGATCGCCGCTTTCACCGCCTCGATGTGGGCCTCGTCCTCCGGGCCGGGATCGATCACCCAGCAGGGATCCGATCCGTAGAGATAGGTATTGGTCCCGGTCAGGGTCATTGGACCAGGGTTCTCCGCCATCACCCGCCAAACCTCCGGATGTCCCGGTGCCGCCCCGTCAACCATCTCATCACTCATGCCCGAAACCCTAACTACCAGCGGGTGGATGCCAAGGGCCTCCAGCCGTTCTCTGGCAAGGAGGCAGGACGGGAAATGGCCGCGATAGTACGCGCGTACGTGAGCTGCCGTTTCCCGTCCGACGACGAAGCCAGCGAGCGGCTGGTGGTTCCTGGCGCCGCCCGGGCTAGAGCGCGAAGAGCTGGGAGAGGGACCGGCCCACGTCGGGTGGCTCTTCGTCTCCGTTGGCCGCGGCCTTGACCCCCGAGGCGAGAGCTTCCGCGGCCTCGGATATCTGGCTGGCCCGGTTGGGGCGTATCTCGCCCGCCTTGGCGGCGTCCGAAAGGTCGGATTCCATCAGCCCGGCCAGTTCGCCGAGGCGCCGCAAACCGAGGGTCGAAGCGGTGCCGTGAAGCGCGTGGGCTTCCTGGCGCAGAGCCTCGTAATCAGTGGTACCGGTGTCCAGACCAGCCGAGATGACGTCGCAGCGCTGGCGCGCTTCCTTGGCGAAAGCAACGATAAGTTCGTTGTCTGTCTTCTCCTCACTCATGGCTCACCCCTTAGATCTCGGACGAAAACACCGGTAACGCGACCCCATTGTTGCCGTTTGGAGAAAACGATGCGTACTCGCCGTCCCTCACGGTCCCAACTGGCATAGGCTCCGGCTGGTTTTCATCCTACGAAACGGAGCGAGAGTGGCAAAGCGTGCGGCATTGGTTACCGGCGGCTCGGGGGGAATCGGACTGGCGATCGCGAGGCGCCTGGCGGAAAGCGGCTACGCCGTGACCATCTCCGGACGGCGGGAGGACAAGCTCCTCAAGGCAGCCGAGGGGCTCGCCGACGATGACCTCAAGGTCGAGGCGGTCGTGGCCGACGTGACCAGCGAGGAAGCAGTGGTCGAACTGGTTGCCGAGCACAGGCGCCAGTGGGGCCGGCTGGATTGCCTGGTCAACAACGCCGGGATCGGGATCGGGCAGCCGCTCGAAGAGATCCAGAGCAAACATTTCGACCTTCAGATCGCGGTCAACCTGCGCGCTCTGGTGGTTGCGACCCGCGAGTCAGTCGAGATGCTGAAAAAGGCTGGCGAGGAACATGGCAAGGCACTGATAGTGAACCTTGCGTCGCTGGCGGCAGTCGAGTCGCCTCCGTGGCTCTCGGTCTACGGGGCGACCAAAGCTGCGGTGGTCGGCTTCTCCAAGTCGACCCAGAAAGAGCTGGTCGGCACCGGCGTTTCGGTGACCGCGCTCTGCCCGGGCTTCGTCGCGACCGACATGACCGAATTCGCGCAGCAGGCAGTTCCGGCCGAGGAGATGATGCAGCCGGAAGACATGGCCGAGGCGGTCAGCTTCCTGCTCAAGGTGTCACCGGCCTGCGCAATCCCCGAGCTGGTGATGAGCCGGCCGGTCGCTGGCCCCGACACGCAGGGGATGTAAGCGGGCTTTGCGCTGTCTGGTCGCCGCCTTCGGCGATCCCGGTCACGTCTTCCCGGCGGTCAGCCTGGCCCGTGCCCTGAAGGGACGCGGCCATGACGTGATCGTCGAAACCTGGCCCCAGTGGCAGCAAGCCGTCGAAGGGGCCGGACTCCGGTTCGTAAGCGCCGACCAGTACCAGGTGTTCCCTCCCCCGCGCTCAGGTTCGCCGGGAGCCGGCCAGGCCGCCGCGGCGTTGATGCCGCTGCTCGAAGAGTTCAACCCGGAGGTCGTCGTAAACGATGTTCTCACGGTGGCCCCGGCCCTCGCCGCCGAAGCCTACGGATGCGCCTGGGGCACGCTGATTCCGCACATCTATCCGGTCCAGGATCAGGGCATGCCCTTCTTCTCGGTCGGTGCCCTGCCGCCCCGCACCCCTGTCGGTCGCGGGTTCTGGCGATTCACCGAACGGGCACTCCGTCGCGGCCTCGAAGGCGGACGGGATGACCTCAACGCGCAACGGAAGCTCGTTGGATTGTCTCCGACCGACCGATTTCACGGCGGCACGAGTCCCGACCTGGCGATGGTCGCGACCTATCCCCACCTCGAATACCCTCGTGAGTGGCCGTCCTCGGTCCACGTGACCGGACCGATGCCGTTCGAAACGCCATTCGATGACGTCGAACTACCTCCGGGCGAGGATCCGCTGATCCTCGTAGCTCCTAGCACCTCCCAGGATCCCGACAATCACCTGGTCCGGTCGGCGCTCGCGGCGCTCCGTGACCAGCCCGTTCGAGTCGTGGCCACCACCAACCGGGTCGTACCAAGGCGACCGATCGAGGTGCCCCGGAACGCGGTTCTGGTCGACTGGCTGAGCTACTCGCAGCTGATGCCGAGGTCCGCCCTGGTTATTTGCCACGGCGGTCACGGCACGGTCGCCCGCGCCCTGGCCGCGGGCGTGCCGGTGCTCACGTGTCCGGCGGCCGGTGACATGAACGAAACCGCTGCCCGGATTACCTGGGCCGAGGTCGGGCGTTCGATCCGCTGGAGCCTGACCGGACCCCGCTCGCTTCGTTGGGCGGTGGCCGAGTTGCTCGATGAGCCGCTCTACCGGGTCCGTGCCGGCCAGATCGCAGCCTGGGACCGCGCGCACGACGGTCCGGGACGCGGCGCCGATCTGGTCGAGACCCTGGTCGCGTCGCGGGCCTGACCCCGGGTCCCGGCCGGGTGGCCCGGTCCCCGAAAATGACCGAGCCCGCGCCGGAATCCGGGCGGGCTCAGGGTGCTTCCCGTAACTCGGGGGGGCGGACTCGAACCGCCAACCCTCTGATTAACAGTCAGATGCTCTACCGATTGAGCTACCCCCGATCGCGGACGATCAGCCTACCGAATGGCGGGACCGGTCAGGCGGCTGGTCAAACGGTCGGTTCCTCCGCCCCGGCCTTCCTCACCTGTTCGACGAGATCGGAACGCCGCCGGCTCAATTCTGCCCGCTTGCCGGCGTCACCGATCCGGGCTGCTTCGGTGATCTCGTCTTCCACGGCGGCCAGTTCGAGCTCAAGGAAGTTCCGCTGAATCGAGCCGGTGCCGACCAGGTCCGGGTCGGCCCGGGCGACCAGCGCCGCCACCATCTTCTTGAGCTCGCGGTCGTCGGGGTCAAGACCGTTCGCGGGATCCTCGAGGTGACCTTTCAGCCACTCAACGGTTCGCTCGATCAGCGGCGAGCTGAGGTGCCTGGAATCGAGTTTGTCGAGCCACTTTTTTCCCTCGTCGGGGCGGGCGACGCACATTGCGAGCAGCCAGCGTTCGGTTCGCTCCCGGCGTGAGAGGACCGCCGGACGGATCGGGCCGGGGTTGCCTGCCGGATCGGGAGGCTGGACCGGCGGCGGAGCCTGGCCGGTACGGCCGGGTCCGGGCCCGCTGCCCTTCTTCTCTTCCGCTTCGATCCGTCCCAGTACCACGGTCGAGTCGATCTGCAGTCGTTCGGTCACCCGCCGGGCCAGTTCCTGGCGAGTCGCTCCTGGCGGCAGCTGGGCAAGTACCGGGGCTGCTTCGCCCAAGGCCCGGTCACGGTCGCGCGGCGAGGTCGTGTCGACGGCCGCGAGGATCAGATCGATCTGGAACTCGGCCAGGTCGACGGCGCCTTCGACCAGTGCCCGGAAGCGTTCGGCCCCACCCTCCTCGATCACCATCTCGGCCGGGTCGATTCCTTCCGGCATCGCTGCGACAAGGATCTCGAGCTGCCTGCCCGCGGCGACCTGCTGGGCTCGCAGCATCGCTTTCTGCCCGGCCGCGTCGGCGTCCAGCGCCAAGACGACGGTGCTGACTATCGCCGACAGCTGGGCGACCTGCTGCTCGGTCAGGCTGGTCCCCATGATGCCAACCGATTCGCTCAGGCCGGCCTGGTGCAGGGCGATCACGTCGGTGTATCCCTCGACCAGGATCGCCCGGTCCGCCTTCGCCATCGCTTGCCGCGAGTGATCGATCCCGTAGAGGATCTCGCTCTTGTGGAATAGCTCGTTCTCGGCCGAGTTGATGTATTTCGCACCCTGCTCATCACGCATTGCGCGGGCTCCGAAGCCGACCGCCCGCCCCCGCGCGTCACGGATCGGGAAAGTGATCCGCTCGCGGAACCGGTCATAGAAACCACCGTTTCTGCCCTTCTGGGCGAGTCCGGCCCGTTCCAGCTCGGCTGTCTTGAACCCGGCTCGCTGGCTTCGAACCAGCAGGGTGTCCCAGGCGCTGGGGGCGTAGCCGACCCCGAACTTCTCGAGCACCTCATCTCCGAGTCCCCGGCCGGCGAGATACTTGCGCGCCTTGCCCGCCTCGTCGGCGGTCTGGAAAAAGTTCGAGTAAAAGGCCCCGGCCCTGTCCATCAACTCGGTCAGGCGCTCACGCTCCTGGCGTCTTTGCGCGGCCCTGGGGTCCTCCTCCTCGCGCTTCAGCTCGACCCCGTACCGTTCGGCAAGGTTTTCGAGCGCGGTCGGGAAGTCCACGTTCTGGGTGCTCATGACGAACTCGAAGAGGTCGCCGCCCACCCCGCAGCCGAAGCAGTGGTAGAGCTTGTCGGTTGCGTTCACCGAAAAGGAGGGTGAGCGCTCCTCGTGAAATGGACAGAGACCCATGTAGCGACCCCCGCCGGCCCGTTTGAGGTCGGTCTCGGCCGAGACGATCTCGACCATGTCCGCGGCAGCACGAACCTGCTCCTTCGTATCGTCGGTGAACTTCGCCATCTGCTTTCGAGTCTACGAAAACAGAGCTCGTCCTCACCGATCAGAAGCGCGAACCTTCGGGGACGTAGATCGCCGTGTAGCTGGCGATGCAGTAGCGATCCGTCATTCCGGCCAGGACGTCGGTCACCCGCTGAACCGGGTCCGCATCCGGATCGAGTACCGGGATCTCGTCGATCCGTTCGAGATAGTGCTCGAACAGGGCCCGGATCACTCCGTGGACCCGGTCATGATCACGCCGGGCCTCGCCACCGAGATAGACGTTGTCGAACATGAACTTCCTCAGCCTCAACATGGCCATCCCCATGTGCTCCGACTGGCGGATCTCCGGCCCTTCCCGGGACTGCTCGACGATGTCCTTGACCAGCGAATCGATGCGACTCGCCCCGGTCGGCCCGAGCAGCGCTATCTCTTCCTGGGGCAGATTCCCGGAGTGGAGAATCCCGGCCCGCAGGGCGTCGTCGATGTCATGGTTGATGTAAGCGACCCGGTCGACCAGGCGAACTATCTGGCCTTCCAGTGACTCGCTCTTGACCGGTCCGGTGTGTTTGAGGATCCCGTCCCTGACGGTCTGGTTCAGATTCAGGCCGCGACCCTCCCGTTCGAGTACGTCGACGACCCGAAGGGAATGCTGGTTGTGCTTGAAGCCGGCCCCGCCGTGCGCCTTGCTCGCCTCGTCGATCGCCTGCTCGCCGATGTGACCGAAGGGCGGGTGACCGAGATCGTGAGCGAGTCCGATCGCCTCGGTCAGGTCCTCGTTCAGGTTCAGGGCTCTCGCCACGGTGCGGGCGATTCCGGTCGCTTCCAGGGTGTGGGTGAGTCGGGTCCGGTAGTGATCCCCTTCCGGGGCGATGAAAACCTGGGTCTTATGCATCAGCCGGCGAAAAGACTTGCTGTGGACGATCCGGTCTCGGTCCCGCTGGAACGGCGTTCGCCACTTGCTGTCCGCTTCCGGTTCGGCCCGGTCGGCAGGGTAGGAACGGACCGCCCTCGCGTCCAGGAACCGCTCTTCCCGTTCGCGGGTCTGCATTTCGAACTCGCTGCCTGGGCCGTCACCTGAACGCCCGGCTGGTTGTTTCTCCCCCATGTCGGTCATGCGGCCAGTCTCTCCTCGGGGCGGGGCAGCTGCACGTGGGCGTGATGTTCGAGGGTTTCGTTGACCGCACGGCCCGCTTGGCGGACCGCCGATTGACTGCCCGCGGGAAGCTCGGAAAGCGGATTGCCGAGTGATTGAACCATGAAGGTGTGGGCTTCCTCCGAGAACGGGAAGGAGCCGGCCTCGCAGGTCGGGCAGACCACTCCCCCGGCCGCGCCGGAGAAGCCGGTCATGTGTTCGGTCGCCCCGCATCTCGAACAGCCGGAAAGCTCGGGGGCGAATCCGGCGGCAAGCGCCAGTTTGAGACGGAAGGCAACCATGCCGGCCCCGGTAGCCGCGGGACCTTCGGGATCCGCGTCGACCAGGTCCAGATAACGGCAAAGCAGGTTGTAGGCCGGTTCATTCGGTTCCTCGACACCGTCGAGCAACCGCAGGACCCCGCCGCAGGCGTCGGCCGCAGCGGCAATCCCCGGCCCGCTGGCCCGAAGGTCCGGATATCCGTCGATGGTCTCGGCCGAGGTCACGGTGTGGAGGTCGCCACGACTTCGGTGCAGCACCAGGGCCAGCCGAAAGAACGGTTCGAGCCGGCCCCCGAATCTGGATCGGGGCTTTCGCACGCCCTTGGCGATCGCCCCGAGGCGGCCGTACTCACGCGTATACAGGTGAAGGATCCGGTCGGCCTCGCCGTACCTGATGGTCCGCAGCACGATCGCTTCTGTCTTGAAAATCCTTGCCATTGGTTCCGTTAATGGTGTCGCCCGCCCCGGACGTCGGCTGACACCAACTCTAGGGCCGGGGTTTCCGGCGATCCGTCTACTTGCGCTTCGGGCGGCGTCTCAGTCGCTTCTGGCAGTCCGGACAGAAGTAGGTCGAGCGCCCCCCGACCACGATCCTCCTGATCTCGTTGCCACAGTTCACGCACGGCTCGCCTTCGCGGCGGTGAACCAGAAACTCGTTCTGCATGCCGCCCTGCTCACCCCGGGCGTCGCGGTAATCGTCGATCGAAGCGCCGCCCAGGTCGAGCCCCCTTTCGAGCGACTCGACCACTCCGTCCCTCAGCGCGCGGTGATGCTCCGGCTTCATCGACCCGCCCGGCGAAAGCGGATGAAGCCCGGCCCGGAAAAGTGCCTCGTCGGCGTAGATGTTCCCGACCCCGACCACTCCCTTCTGGTCGAGCAGAAAGGACTTGAGCGGGCCGGTCCGGCCGGCCGTCATCGCGGCGACGGCCTCGACCGTGAAATCTTCGGAAAGCGGTTCGATTCCGAGCCGGGAGTCGAAGTACGCCTCGAGATCCTCGGCGCCGGCGACGAATCCCCGTCCGAAGCGCCGCGGGTCGGCGAAACGGAGCTCGCCGCCGTCGTCAAGAGTGAAGCGGGCCTTGAGGTGCTTTTCGGTCTTGTCGGCAGCGTAGATTCGGGCGTCACCGGGGTTCTCGCTACCGTCGGGCGCGAGCAGGACGAGAGAGCCGGTCATCCGCAGGTGAATGACCACGGTCATGCCGTCATCGAGTTCGAGCAGCAGGTACTTGCCGCGTCGGCCGACGTCGACTATCTCCCGGCCATTGACGGCCCGCTCGAAGTTGCCGGGCAGCTCGGGTTTGGTGAAGTAGTCGTCGAGCACCTCGACCACTTCGATCACGCGACCGTTCAGGTCCGGCTCGAGCTGGCGGCGAATCGTCTCGACTTCAGGAAGCTCGGGCACCGCCCGGTTCTATCAGAGCCCACCAGAAAACAGGTGGGTCGGATAATGACCAGCCCTGCGTGAAATCCGACCCACTGCAGGTTCCGGCTCCAGAGCTACCGCTTCGGTGGGTCGGATAATGACCAGTGCTGCGTGTAATCCGACCCACCGGGTTTGCGGGGTCTCAGGTGGACTCGGCTCGGGGGTGGGCGGCGTAGTAGACGTCGCGAAGCTGCTGGCCGGTCAGGTGGGTGTACATCTGGGTGGTGGCGACGTCGGCGTGGCCGAGCATCTCCTGGACCGCACGCAGGTCGCACCCGCCGGCGAGCAAGTGGGTGGCGAAGGAATGTCTCAGCGTGTGCGGACTCATGCGATCTTCGAGTCCGGCGCTCCGGGCGTGACCCTGGACGATCTTGTAAAGCCCCTGGCGGGTCAGGCGACGGCCACGGAAGTTCAAAAAGAGCGCCTTCTCGGATCGACCCTTGGCGAGTTCGGGACGGCCCGACCTGAGATACCCCTCCAAAGCGCTGATCGCCTGGCGGCCAAGCGGCACGATTCGCTCCTTGCTGCCCTTGCCGCGTGCCCTCAGCATCCCCTCGTAAGTGTCGATGTCGGTCATTTCCAGCCCGATCACCTCCGAAGCCCGCAAACCGCAGGCGTACATCACCTCGAGGATCGCGCGATCCCGGTAGGCCTGGGGCGAATCTCCCGACGGAACGGCGAGCAGCCGGGTCACTTCCGCCTGGTTCAGGACGTTCGGAAGCTTCTTCGACCGTCGCGGAGTGACCAGGCCGGCAGTGGGATCATCGCTGACCAGATCCTCGCGACGCAGATGCTTGTAAAAGGAACGAAGCGCAGCGGTCTTGCGGTGAACGGTCGAAGGTGCGAGTCGCTGGCCGTCTCCACCGGTTTCGGTCAGATCGGCCACATATTCGGACATCGCGGCAGCGTCGATCTCCAGCGGGTCGAGCTGGTGGTCACGAAGGTAGTCCCCGAACTGCAGCAGGTCGGTCCGGTACGCGTTCAGAGTGTTGCGGGAAAGTCCCCGCTCCAGTTCCAGATAGGCGAGGAACTCGAGCAGAAGAGACTCGAAACGCGCCCCTTCGAGGACTTCGGATGCGGGTTCGGACGTGACTGTTGCCGGTGGCATGGAACCGTTTTCTCCTCCGGCCGGCCCATCCCTTGCCGCGCAAGGAAACGGCCGGGGCGCGCAGGAAGAGGCCCGGTCGGCCGGGTGATCAGAGCAGGTTGAAGGTGCCGGGCGGCTGGTCAGAGCAGACTGGCGAGATGCCGGCCGGCCGCCAACGGGCCCGCGAAAAAGGGCCGGTCATCTTCGAGGTCCCGGCCCATCGTGCGGCGCGGCAGGCCGGACCCGGCGTAACCGGCGAGATCGGCTTCGACCGCAACCACGCCATCCAGACCCTCCGGCGCGAGATCGATGAACTCGACCGGCATCGGCAAGACGACCGGGCCGAGAGCGAGCTCCAGCACCGCTTGGCTGTGATGACTGAGCCCCTGGTGACGGGGCCTCGGATCCCCGGCCGACAGCCGGGGAGAAAGCAGAGCCGGCGCGCCGAGCGAAAGCGCAGCATGGACCACGTCCAGCGCCACCATCCCCCCGTGGCCGTAAACGGTCGCAGAGCCGAGAATTCCCGGACCGGGCCCGGCGATCACGGCGTTCCAGCCGAGCGAGGTGGCGGCATCGACCGCCCCGACCAGGGTGATCGCTTCCTGCCCGCCACCGTAGGCGGGGCCCGCGGTCACATGGCCGGCGAGCAGGCCACGATCGAGCAGCTCGGCGACGTCGCGGGAAAGCTCGCCGGGCAAGGCGCCGCCCCCGGTCTGGACGTAGCCGACCCGGCTCGCTCCTACCTCGGCGGCGGCCCAGGCCGCGGGAGCGAGGTGACCGTGAAGGCCGATCGCGAGAACTGGAACCGGCCCCTCGCCGGCACCGCCCGGGTCCGGACCGGACCCCACCGGACGCTCGATCGAGCGGACCGGATGCTGGAGCGAGCTGTAATTCAACTTCATCACATGGTCGGTGGACGAACCTTCCGCCGCGAGGCCGCGGGTCAGGTTGACGTGGACGATGTCGAACCCGCCCGACCCGAGGCCTAGATCGAGCGCTTCGACGTTCACGATCAGCTCGTCCCCGGGCTCGCAGACACCGACCATCGACCGGTCAGCCCAGGCCCGGCGCGTCTCGGTCGATCCTTCCAGACGGATCTCAAGCGGATCGGTCGAGGTGACGGTGGCCCGCCGGAGTTTCAGCATCAGTCCTCCCCTGCCCGTTTGACGATCTCCTCGCAGACCGCCAGCATCTCGGCGAGGTTGCCGCGCGGCACCGACTCGAGGTGGGTGTGATTCTCGAAGGTTCCGTTGGCCAGGAGCAGGCAGTCCATGCCGCGCTCCCGGAACACGCTCGTGTCCGACCCTCCTCCGGTCGTGACCCGCCTCGGAGCGATGCCCCTCGTCTTCAGAGCCGACTCGGCCAGGGCCAGGGCTCGCGAGTCGTCCTCGACCCTGTATCCGGTGAAGTGCTTCTCAGTCGTGATGTCGACCTCGCAACCGGCCTCGGATGCGGCCCAGACCATCGCGTCGGTCATTCCGGCGATCACCTCGATGACCCGATCCGGATCAACTGACCGGGCTTCGCCGGACAACCGGCAATGGCCCGGGATCACGTTGCCGGAGGTGCCGCCAGCGATGACCCCGATGTTCGCGGTCGTCTCGTCGTCGAGTCGGCCCAGGTTCATTTCCGCAACCGCCCGGGACGCCGCCGCTATCGCCGAACGGCCCGATTCCGGTTTCAAGCCGGCGTGCGCCTCGACCCCTTTGAACTCGGCGCTGATTCCGATGTGGGTCGGGGCGGCGGTTATCACCTCACCGATTGCGGTCGCGTGGTCAAGCACGAACCCGATGCTCGATCTCAGGGAGGCGTGGTCGAAGGCCTTCGCGCCGAGCAGACCCTGCTCCTCGGCGACGGTGAAGACCAGTTCCAGACCCACCGGTGGCGGCTCGGCCACGGCGCGGGCCGCCATCTCGATCAGCACAGCCACGGCAGCCTTGTTGTCAGCTCCGAGGATGGTGGCACCGGCCGAGCGGTACACCTCGTCGTCGCCGAGCACCACTTCGATCGGACCTTCATGCGGAACCGTGTCGATGTGCGCGCAAAACATGATGAATCCCTGGTCCGATCCTTCGGTTGCCGGTCTGGCGGGGACCCGGGTGAGCAGATTGCCGGCCCCGGCCCCGGTCGGCCCGGCGGCGTCGTCCTCGAAAACCTCGAGCCCGATCGACTCGAGCTCCGCCCGAACGAGATCCGCGACGGCGCGCTCTTCCCCGGTCGGGCTGGCTGTTTCACAAAGGCGAACGAAGCGGCTCATCCGAGCCGGATCATCTCATGCCAAGCGCGGTCAGCCTTTTGACGCGTCGCCGGCGTTCCCTACGGCCGGTGCGCCGGACCCGGGGCTTCGGCCGGAGAGCCAGAAGAGCACGATCAGAACCGCCGGGTTGAGGAAGTCGAGCCAGAGCACGAACCCGCTGTTGTTGGCGGCGTGGTTGTCATGCTCGACCAACTGGTAGACGTGGCCGATCGCATCACCCCAGAAGAGGATGGTCGCGAAAATCACTGCGGCGAGCCAGAACTTGCGGTCCCGGATCCAGAAGCAGAGCAGGCCGATCACGCCGATCGCCAGGTCGCCCATCGCGTTCTCGTACTGGAAGGCGTAGGTGCCGGTCTCGTTCCAGGGCACGAAGCCGATGCCTTCGGCGGTCTCCTTGCCATCGAAGACGTGGAATGCGGCGCCGAAGATCGAGGCGATACCGATCGCGATTCCCAGCCAGAACATCAGCAGCACGGTCGAGACGGCGACCGAACCGCGCTGGTCCTTGTGGCGCAGCAGATAAATCCCCGCGCCGATCAGCGCGACGAGGATCCAGAACAGAAACGGCATGAACGCTAGGCCTCCTGGTGGGTCTCAACCGCGGACGGCGAATCTGCGGGTTCGCCGTCTGCTTCGCTTACCCCGGGCTTGTCCGCGGCAGCCTTGGCGGCTGCCTTCATGAATTCCCTGAACAGCGGCTCCGGCCGGTTGGGGCGTGAGTTGAACTCGGGATGAAACTGTGAGGCGACGTAGAACGGATGGTCGGCCAGTTCGACGATCTCGACCAGCCGTTCGTCCGGTGAGGTGCCGGAACAGATCAGGCCCTGATCCTCAAGCCGGGTCCGGAGCAGGTTGTTGACCTCATAGCGGTGACGGTGACGCTTGTAGATCACCGCGTCGCCGAAAATATCCAGGGCCCGGGTCCCGTCGTGGAGCTTGACCGGATCGGCTCCGAGTCGCATCGTGCCGCCCATGTCGGAGACTTCCTTCTGCTCGGGCAGCAGATCGACCACCGGGAACGGGGTTTCGGGATCGAACTCAGCCGAGTTGGCACCGTCCATGCCGGCAACGTGTCGCGCAAACTCGATCACCGCGATCTGCATGCCGAGACAGATCCCGAGGTAGGGGATCCGGTTCTCGCGTGCGTAGCGGGCCGCTTCCACCTTGCCTTCCACCCCGCGCTCGCCGAAGCCTCCGGGAATCAGTATCCCGTCCACCCCTTCGAGTCGCGAGACGTCAAAATCCTCGGAGTCAACCAGGTCGATCTCGACCTCGACGCCGTTGTGGATCCCCCCGTGCTCGAGAGCTTCGATCACGGACTTGTAGGAATCGGCCAGCTGGATGTACTTGCCGACCAGGGCGATCTTCACCGTGCCCTCGGCATTCTCAGCCATCCGCAGCATCGCCTCCCATTCGGAAAGGTCGGGTGGCGGAGCGTCCTCGAGCATGTTGAAGTGCTCGAGGATGAAGTCGTCGAGGCCTTCGGCCCGGTACATCAGCGGGATCTTGTAGACGTTGTCGACGTCCTGCCCCGAGATCACCGAGTCGGTAGGCAGCGAGGCAAACTGGGCGATCTTCTTGCGGATGCCCCGGTCAAGGCCGGAAACCGAACGGCAGATCAGCGCGTGAGGCTGGATGCCGATCCGGCGCAACTCGTTGACCGAGTGCTGGGTCGGCTTGGTCTTCATCTCTCCGGCGTGAACGATGTACGGGACCAGGGTGAGATGGATGAACATCGCGCGGCGCGGTCCGAGGTCCGTGTAGAGCTGACGGATCGCTTCGAGGAAGGCGAGCGATTCGATGTCGCCGACCGTGCCGCCGATCTCGGTGATCACGAAATCGACCTGTTTGGTCTCGGCCACGATCAGGATCCGGTTCTTGATTTCGTCGGTGATGTGCGGGATCACCTGGACGGTGCCACCGAGGTAGTCGCCCCGCCGTTCGCGCTTGATCACCGAGTTGTAGACCGCACCGGCCGTCACGTTCGAGGCCCGTGAGGTGTTCTCGTCGGTGAAGCGTTCGTAATGGCCGAGATCGAGGTCGGTCTCCGCACCGTCTTCGGTCACGAAGACTTCACCGTGCTGGAAGGGACTCATCGTGCCCGGATCGACGTTCAGGTACGGGTCGAACTTCTGGATCTGGACCCGAAAACCACGGGAAACGAGAAGCCGGCCGATCGAGGCGGAAGCGATGCCCTTACCGAGAGCCGAAAGCACTCCGCCGGTGACGAAGATGAATCGGGTTTCTCCTTGGAACTGGTCGCTCACTTGACTCTCCCGACGGAGTCTATAAACCGGAGCGGCGGTATCCGCTCGACGGTCCGGGAGATCGACCGGAACTCTCCGTAAATCGTGAGAAGAATCACGGCGCCAAGCGCGACAAGACGTCCGGTTTCATCGAGACCGGTGAGCAGGCAGACCCCGGCCAGCGCGCCGGCCAGGTTCGAGCCGGTGTCCCCGAGCATCGCGCGGTCCCGCAAGGTGAACCAGATGCCGACCACGAACGGCCCGAGGAAGATTCCGGTCAGTTCGACCGGCATCAGAGTCCAGCCGCCGAGACAGAGCCCGATGATCAGCAGGAAGAGGACCTTCTCGACCCGGCCACCCCGCAGGTCGAGGAGGTTGAACAGGTTGGTGGTGAGGATCAGCAGGGCCACGTCGGCGACGTAGGCGGGCCACTCGTTTCCGGTTCCGGTCACCACGTAGGCGGCCAGAGCGAGTGCGCCGATCGCCTTTACCGCGCCGGTCGAGAGCTCTCCGCGGAGGACGGCCCTGGCGTGGCCCCGCCAGCCGCGCGGGGTTCCCTGGGCGTGACCCAGCCCGAGCGAGTCATCGAGCAGGCCGAGGAAGGCCACGCCGACCAGGTAGATGATCCAGCGCCTGAGCTCCGGCTCGAGCAGGTCGAGGCCGGCCCGTTCGTTGAGAACGGCCAACGGAGCGAGCGCGACCAGGGAAGTGGTGACGAGAACCGCCCCGAGCGGAAAGGCGAGTTTTTGCTTCCGGTAGTTGACCCGGGTGAGTCCGGCGCCGAGCAGCCCGCGAACCCCGGCCGGAACGACCAGCAGGCCGATCAGTATCGCGACGGGGAAGCCAAGCCAGGTTACGACTCGGCCCTGCCCCGGGATCCATCGCCGGTCTGAGCGGCGCCGGCCGGCTTCAGCAGTTCCGGCAACAGTCGGGTCGCCCCCGACTTCACTCCGAACGCTCCTTCGGAGCCGTTCAGGGCGTACACGAGGCTCACCTTGCCGGCCGGCTGGTCAATGTTGTCGACCGTGGTCAGGTTGCGGTCACGCAGGTAGCCGACCGTGGACGGATCGGCAGCGGCCGTTTCGATGCCGACCACCCGGGCGCGGGTCGAAGCTGCCCCTTCGATGATTGCCCGGTCGAGTTCGTCGGCGATCTCTTCCTCGTCCGGATCCATCTCGTCGGGGTCGGCCCGGTACACGACGAGGCCGTCAAGTCCGGCGAACTGGCCGCTCGACTGTGACATCAACTCGCTGCGGGTCAAGCCGAGGATCCGGCCTCCGGTCACGATCTGGCGTCCGATCGTCCGGCCGTAGGCGGTCAGCGTTTCCTGGTTGGCGTCGATTTGCCGGAATCGGGTGTTCCGGAGTTCGGTAGCCAGATCCTCCAGCGAAGGTGGTTGGCGGATGGCCCCGACCGCGACGAGATCCGCACCGGTCGGTTCGAGCGCCGATTCGACCGAGTCGGTCAGATTTGAGGGTAGGGCGCCGAGGCCGATCAATCCAACCTGGCGGTTCCTTAGACGCCGGTCGGTCAGCAGGGGATAGACGGTTTGGCCGAACTCTCCGGACTGGTCAAGCTGTCGGTTCAGTTCGTCGATCTCGCCCCTGGCGTCGTTGAGGTCACTGGTCAGGCTCGACTCGAGGTCTTCCCGGGTGTTGTTCAGCACGTCGGATCCCCACTGGGTGCCGATCAGGATGCCGATCGCCAGGGCAAGAAAGACCGCCGCCAGGGAGGCGGCGTGATAGCGAGCGCTGTAACCCATCCCCGGAAGCCTAGAGGCCGGACCCGATCAAAGCCCGAGCCAGATCTTGATCTTCAGCCAGATCAGGTCGAAGAGATCGGCCAGCGCCGGCGAGGTGAGGACGACGATCGTCGCCAGGATCAGGAAGGCCCCGAGAAAGAGCATCAGGGGACCGACCGTGAGACCCGGGTTGTAGAGGCGGCTCACCCCCTTGGCGTCGACCAGAACCTCGCCGATCCTGAGCCGGGTCAGGAAGGTCGAGGACATGCCCGCCCGGTCCTTGTCGAGGAACTCGATCAGGTTGAAGTGGGCCCCCACCGTGACGATCAGGGAGGCGCCTTTTTCGAAGGCCATCAGCATCGCCACGTCCTGGCTGGTCCCCACGAACGGAAGGGCGAGGTGCTCGACTCCAAGCCTGTTCATGCGCTCCGATCCCGGGGCGCGACCGTCCGCGTAGGCGTGGACGACGACCTCGGGACCTGATTTCAGGGTGTCGTCGGTGACCGAATCCATGTC
>JAEYSQ010000275.1 GCA_023434465.1 Actinomycetes bacterium | reverse complement strand
GCTGCGCCGAGATCGGCGCCCGGGCCGTCGGTCTCGGCCTGACCGAACTGGGAGTGACCGTCAACGGCCAGTCTTCCTCGATCCTTTCGGTGCTGGTGCTGGGAGCGGGCACCGACTACGCCCTGCTCTTGATCAGTCGATACCGCGAAGAGCTGAGGCATCGCGAAAGCCGGACCGAATCGATGCGGGTTGCGCTGCGAAGCGCCGGCCCGGCGATCGTCGCCTCCGGACTTACCGTGATCGCGGCCCTGCTCTGCCTTTCGCTGGCCGAACTCAACTCGACCGCCTCGATGGGCCCGATCGGAGCGATCGGAATCTTCATGGCGATGCTTTCGATGCTGACCCTGCTGCCGGCGATGCTGGTGATCGCGCCACGGTTCGTCTTCTGGCCGAAGGTGCCGCGGGTCGGGACCGGCGGCACCGATGCCGAGCACGGACCCTGGCGCCGGCTCGGCGACCGGATCTCCAGGCGACCGCGAACGGTCTGGATCACGGCCGTGATGGTGCTCGGCGTGATGTGCCTCGGACTGCTCAATTACAACAGCGGCCTCACCTCTTCGAACGGCTTCGTCGAGGAAGTGGAAGCGGTTCAAGGCCAGGAACTGATCGGCAAGTCTTTCCCCGGCGGGGCCAGCGTCCCGACCGAGATCGTGGCCCCCGACCCCCGTACGGCCGGCGAAGTCGCGGCGGCGGTCCGACGGGTCGATGGGGTGGCCGCGGTCGAACCGGGGTATACCGCTCCGAATGGCGCGGTGGTCAACGCGATCCTCGAACCGGAGGCCTACTCGACCGAAGCCTTTGACCTGATCCCGGATATCCGGGACGCCGCCCATCAGGCCGGGGGCGAGGAAGTCCTGGTCGGCGGTGGCTCCGCGGTCGAGTACGACATCCGCGAAGCCAACAAGGGCGACGTCCGCCTGATCGTTCCGATCGTGCTGCTGGTCGTCCTGCTGATCCTGATCGCCCTGCTCAGGGCGCTGACCGCGCCGCTGGTCCTGATCGCGACCGTGGTGCTGAGCTTCTTTGCCGCGCTGGGGATCGGCTTCCTGGCTTCCGATCTGATCTTCGACTTCCCCGGGGTCGACCCGTCGATGCCGCTCTACGTGTTCGTGTTCCTGGTCGCGCTCGGCATCGATTACAACATCTTCCTGATGGCCCGGGTGCGGGAGGAAACCGCTCTCCACGGCACCCGCGAGGGCATGCTGCGTGGCCTCGCGGTGACCGGCGGGGTGATCACCTCGGCCGGGATCGTGCTGGCCGGAACCTTCTCGGTGCTGGCCGTGCTGCCCCTGGTCTTCCTGGCCGAGATGGGTTTCACCGTCGCCTTCGGGGTCCTGCTCGACACCTTCCTGGTCCGTTCGATCCTGGTGCCGGCGCTCACCCTGGACATCGGCCCGAAGATCTGGTGGCCCTCCAGCCTGGCCATTGAGAAGCCAGGCGCCGAGGCCGGCCGGGCACCCGACTCCGGCTGAGCGGGACCCGCTCTCACAAAGACAGGGAGCGACGGGTTTGGACTTCGCCAACTTCCCCAGTACTGTGGGAACAGGGTCGTGAGGAACAGGATCCGTGCAACCGGCAGGCAAAGGCGGCAATGAGACACTCATCGATGTCCAATGAAGCTGAAGCGATCGCCAGCCGGCTCGATCACACGGAGCGGATCACCGGACGGGGCAGCTGGGTCTGGAACATCGAGGAAGATTCGGTCATCTGGACCGATCAGCTCTACCGCGTGTTCGGCTTTCAGCCGGGTGAAGTCGAGCCCAGCTACGAGGGGTACATTGGCAGGATCCATCCCGATGACCGGGAGGCGGTCCAGTTGCGGATTGCCCGAGCGCTCGAAACCACACAGCCCTGGGAGGACACGAAGCGCGCCATCAAAGCGGACGGAACCGAGTTCATGCTCGCCACGCAGGGTGACGTGATCACCGACCGGGCGGGCAGGCCGGTTCAGATGTTCGGGGTCTGCGGCGATGTGACCACCGAGATCAACGCTCAACGAGCGAAAGCGCAGTTCGAGGCGCTGGTCGAATCGTCACATGACGCGATCGTCGTTCAGGATCTCGAGGGTCGGATCACGGCCTGGAGCCCGGATGCGGCCCGGGTCTTCGGATACTCGACCGACGATGTCCTCGGTCGGAAACCGGAAGAGTTCGCCGAGCGGGAGGACTACCGCGACACTCAGGCAGTGATCGACCGGATCCTTGCCGGTGAAAGCAAAGGTGCCCTTCACGAGGGTTTCAGGCGCCGCGCCGACGGCACCCGGTTCCGGGTTTCGACCGTGACTTCGCCGGTGGTCGCGGAGGGTGGATCCCTTACCGGTACCGCCTGCATCATCCGAGACATGTCCGAAGCAGAGTCGGCGAATGACCTGGGCGGACAGGTGGCCGAGGATCCGGTCACGGGACTGATTCACCGGAACGTCTTCATGGCCCGCCTCGACGAGGCGATCGAAGAAACTGGCGGCGCGCTGGTCAGGTTCGACCTCGACAACTTCCGCCTGATCAACGAGCTGTACGGTCACCAGGCGGCGGACGGTTTCCTGCGCAGCCTCGCCCGGACGCTCAGCCAGGCGACCCGGCCCGGAGATCAACTGACCCGGCTCGGTGACGACGAGTTCGCGCTCTTTCTCACCGGTAGCGATGAAGCCGAGTTGCCGGAGATCGGGCGACTGACTCTGGAGCGGATCCGCAGTCACGTCGAGCCGCTCGCCGGGACCCCGGTCACGGCAACCGCCAGCATCGGCGTCGCGCACCTTCCGGGACCCGGCCAGAAATCGCGTGACGAGCTGCTCGCCGAGGCCGACCGGGCGTTGCTGGAAGCCAAGGCCCACGGCAAGGACCGCTACGTGATCTCGAGTGAATCGGAGCGACCGGCAAAAACAGACTGGTTCGAGTGGGGTGCCCGGCTCAGGACGGCCCTGGCCGAGGATCGGCTGGAACTGCATCTCCAGCCGATCGTTTCGGTCGCCGACCGCAGCACCGTCATGTACGAGGTTCTCGTGAGGAAGCGGACCAGGCAGGGCGAACTCGTCTACCCGGGGGATTTCCTCGGAGCGGCCGAGCATCTCGGTCTGATCCACGAGCTCGACCGGACCGTGGTCAGGAAATCGCTCGGGCTGCTCGAAGCGCACGAGTCGCTGCGTCTCATGGTCAACCTCTCCGGCAAGTCGCTCGATGACGAGCCGATGCTCGAGATGTTGAGAACCCGGCTCGAGTCAGGGTCACTCAACCCCGGTCAGCTCACCTTCGAAGTGACCGAGACCTCGGCGATCGTCGACGTCGAGGC
>JAEYSQ010000036.1 GCA_023434465.1 Actinomycetes bacterium | reverse complement strand
GAGCGATCCGGGGCATGGGACTGGGCGGCATGCGGGCAGTCTACGAAGGCCGCGTTGCGTCCTCGCTGCTTTGCGGGACGTGTGTGTCATGATCGGAACATGAGTTCGGCTGAATCGAAGAACCTCGAGGCGATCTCGAAGGCGATCGACCACCACAACGCCACCTGCCCCTACCCGGCGGCTGAGGTGCGCATGAATCCCTTTGAAGTCGAGCGACTCGGCTGGGAAGAGATCCGTGGTTTGCCGATCGTGGCCGATCCGAACGTCGGAACCGGACGCTTCCACATCGTCTGTTCCCGTGACATGGACGGCGAGGAGCTGGAAGAAATCGAGGCGATCGGCGATGAGCTGGTCACCGTCACGCCCGGAACCCGTGAAGAGCCAGCTTCACCGGAGGAGCCCGGCATCCCTTCACCTGGGATTCCCGGGAATCCCGGCCGCTGGAACTAGCCGGTCGGACCAGCTGACAGCGAGGGTCCAGAAGGCCTGGTAGGGCCTAGACGCTCGACCAGAAATCGAGTCCGGAGTTGGACATCCAGTTCTGGATCTCGATGTTGAGCCGGTAGAGCTCACCCGTCCAGATCAGGATGCCCATCGCGATCAGGATCAATCCCCCGATCATCATGATCAGCCCGTAGTGGCGCTTGACCACCGCGAAGGCCGTCGTCATGCGGTTGAAGGCCAGGGCAGTGAGCAGGAACGGGATCGCCAGGCCGGCCGAGTAGACGGCCAGGAGAAGAGCGCCGCGGGCGGCCGATCCGGTCAACGAGGCAGCCGAGAGAATCGCCCCGAGGGTGGGTCCGATACAGGGCGTCCAGGCGAAGGCGAAGGCCGCTCCCGCCACCAGCGGTCCGCCTTTGCCGGCCCGTTGCATCAGCGAGTCGACATGCCACTCCCGGTTGAGGCGGGTGACGAAGAAAGAGGCGACGAAAAGTACTCCCATGGCGATGATCAGTGCGGCAGCGACCTTGTCGAGCAGGTCGCGATGATCGCTGAGCAACGAGCCGATCTTCGTCGCGCCCATGCCCAGCAGGATGAAGATCAGGGAGAAACTGCCACAGAAGATCAGACTGGGGACCAGAACCTTCTTCCAGCTGGCGTTCTCGAGTTCATCGGCGTTCAGTCCCGAGACGGCGGACAGGTAGCCGGGAACGATCGGTAGCACGCAGGGCGAAAGGAAGGAAACGATGCCGGCAACCAGCGCGGTGAGCAGGCCGACGCCGGCCGCGGGGTCAGTCGCGGCGAAGGGGAGGGCCGGAAGGCCGGCGGGCAGGCTGGCGAGCCCTGCGGGGATCAAGTCTGCAAACGGCAACGATCAAACAGGTTACTTTGGCGGCTATGAAACCGAGCCTCGAGGGAGCAGTTGTTGCGATCACTGGTGGAGCTCAGGGGATCGGGCGGGCCACCGCTGAAGCGATGGTGCAACGCGGTGCCCGAGTGGCGATCGGCGACCTCGATCTCGAGCGGGTCACCGGCGTCGCAGGAGAGCTTGGCTCCGAGGCGGTCGGCCTCCATCTCGATGTGACCGATCGCGGTTCCTTTGAAGAGTTCCTGGATTCCGCCGAATCGCTGTTCGGACCGCTCGACGGCCTGGTCAACAACGCAGGCGTGATGATCGTCGGACCCTTGGAGGAAGAAGAGCCGGCCCAGACTGCGGCGATGATCGCGGTCAACCTCGGTGGGGTGATCAACGGAACTCAGTTGGCGATGATGCGAATGAAGCCCCGCCGGCGCGGCCGCATCGTCAATATCGCCTCGCAGGTGGGCAAGGCCGGCTTGGCGGGCGGAGCCACCTATTGCGCCACCAAGTCCGGGGTGATCGGATTTTCCGAGGCAGTCCGGGCCGAGCTCAAAGGCTCGGGCGTCGGCATCTCCTGGGTGCTGCCGGGCGTCGTCAACACCGATCTGGCCACCGGTCTGCCGGAGATCGGGTTGATGGATCCGCTCGAACCGACCGCAATCGCGGAAGCGGTCGCCGACACGATGGCCGAGGGCGGCAGTGAAGTTTGGGTACCGGCGCGGAACCAATGGCTCGACGCTCCCGCGAAACTGTTGCCCAGGCGTGCCCGCGAACGGCTCCTTGCCCTGGTTGGCGCCGACAAGGTCCTTTCCGGGGCTGATCCCGAGCAAAGGAAGCACTACGAAGATCGGGCTGCCGGCCGTTCCTGACCGGCCACCGGCCAGGCCGGGGAGGACGAAGCGCTTTAGCCCGCCGGACATATGAGCACGCTCGAGCTTCGGTAAACTGCCCCGGTGGGCTGGCCCACCTCGTCCAGCGGTTTCAGCCGCTGCGCATACCCGTCTCTGCCAACCAAAGCCGCTTTGCGGCATGAGAAGCGCGCATATATGACTGAATTTGCCCCGTCGTCCGCGACCCGCGACGGCCTCTACGACTCGACAAATGAACACGACGCCTGTGGCGTCGCCATGGTCGCGCGCCTTGACAACGTAGCCCGGCACGAGGTCGTGAGCCAGGGCCTGCTCGCGCTCGACAACCTCGAGCATCGAGGAGCCGCCGGGGCCGACGCTCGAACCGGTGACGGGGCCGGGATCCTGATCCAGATCCCTGACCTGTACTACCGCGAAGAGGCCGGGGTGGAGCTGCCGCCGAGCGGACAGTACGGCGTCGCGATGTGCTTTCTGCCACGCGAGAACGCGGCCCGCCGTGAAGAACTGAAGGATTTGATCTCAAAGACCACCGAGGCTGAGGGCCAGATCGTGCTCGGCTGGCGGGATGTCCCGGTCGATACCGAGCATGTCGGTGACACGGCCAACCAGTCCCGCCCGCATGTCGCCCAGCTTTTCATCGGGGCCGGCGAAGGCTTCACCACTGACCAGGACGCCTTCGAGCGCAAGCTCTATGTGATCCGCAGGGTCTGCGAGATCGCCGCCGGGGAGGAGCTCTACATGGCTTCCTGTTCCTCGCGGACCGTGGTCTACAAGGGCATGCTGGTTTCCTTTCAGGTGCCGGGTTTTTATCCCGAACTCAGGGACGAGCGGGTCCGTTCGGCGATGGCTCTGGTTCACTCGCGGTTTTCGACCAACACATTCCCAAGTTGGGATCTCGCCCACCCGTTTCGCCTGATCGCCCACAACGGCGAAATCAACACTCTGCGCGGCAACATCAATTGGATGCGGGCCCGCGAATCGGAGCTCGCATCGGAACTGTTCGGTGACGATCTGGACAAGGTCACCCCGGTGGTCCGGCCGGATGGCTCGGACTCGGCCACCTTCGACAACGTGCTCGAGCTGCTGATGTTGGCCGGCCGGTCGCTGCCGCACGCGGCGATGATGATGATCCCCGAGTCCTACCAGGACCGCGAGGATCTCTCGGACGAGCTGAAAGGTTTCTACGCGTACCACTCCTGCCTCATGGAGCCGTGGGACGGACCCGCAGCGGTTTGCTTCACAGACGGCCGCGTGATCGGCGCCACCCTGGACCGCAACGGCTTGCGGCCCGGCCGCTGGGTCGAAACCAACGACGGCATGATCGTGCTTGGATCCGAGATCGGACTGCTCGACATTCCGACTTCGAACATCAAGCGGCTGGGACGACTCCAGCCCGGCAAGCTCTTCCTGGTCGACCTTGAGAAAAACCGCATCGTCGAGGACGAAGAGGTCAAGCGGGAAGTCGCAAGTCAGCAACCTTACGGGGAGTGGTTCGAGAACGCCTCGGTCCACTTCGACGACCTGCCGACCGCCTTCGTGACGATGACCGGTGTCCAGCCGACGCCGCGCCGCCAGAAAGCGTTCGGCTACTCGCAGGAGGACCTGCGGGTGCTGATAACCCCGATGGCCGCCACCGGGGCGGAGCCGATCGGGTCGATGGGCAACGACGTGGCGCTGCCGGTGCTTTCCGACAACCGGCCTCCGCTCTACAGCTACTTCAAACAGCTCTTCGCGCAGGTCACCAACCCGCCGATCGACCCGATCCGGGAAGAGATCGTGATGAGCCTCTCGACCGGGGTCGGCGCCGAGGGCAACCTGCTGGATGAAACCGAGCAGCACGCCCACCAGCTGAGGCTCGATCAGCCGATCCTGATGAACCAGGAACTCGAGACGATCCGGCACGTCAACCACGACATCTTCCGGGCCGACACGATCGACATCACCTGGGACGTGGCCGAAGCCGAAGCTGGCCTCGAGTCCCGGCTCGACGCACTCTGCATCGAAGCCGAGAGGGCGATCGAGAAGGGTTTCAACATCCTGATTCTTTCCGACCGCCGGGCCGGTCCGCGCCGGGTGCCGATCCCTGCGTTGCTCGCGGTCGGGGCCGTACATCATCACCTGGTTCGAGAAGGCACCCGGCTCAAGGCCGGCCTGATCCTCGAGTCGGGCGAGCCGCGCGAGGTCCACCACATGGCGACCCTGATCGGCTACGGCTGCTCGGCGATTAATCCGTACTTGATGCTGGATTCGGTCGAGGATCTGGTCGTCGGCGGTCTGGTGCCGGACATGGAATCACCCGAAGAGGGCCAGAGGAACGTCGTCAAGGCGATCGGCAAGGGTCTCTTGAAGACGATTTCGAAGATGGGAATCTCGACCACGCAGTCCTATTGTGGCGCCCAGATCTTCGAAGCGGTCGGGCTCGAGAAGGAGCTGATCGACAAGTACTTCACCGGCACCGCATCGCGGATCGGCGGGATCGGGCTGGAGGTGCTGGCCAAAGAGACCATGGATCTTCACGCATCGGCCTTCCCCGGCAGCGGGGATGACCTGCTCGCGGTCGGCGGGATCTACGCCTGGCGCCGTGACGGCGAGTTTCACCAGTGGAACCCGGAAACCGTGTCGCTGGTCCAGCACGCGGTCCGCGGTGAAGGGGGGTCCGCCCAGGAGAAGTACGACGAGTTCGCCCAGCAGGTCAACGAGATCGCTCTGAAGCGGGCCACCCTGCGCGGCCTGTTCAGGCTCAAGGCCAAGGATTCTGGTGCGATCCCGATCGAGGAGGTCGAACCGGCAAGCGAGATCGTCAAGCGATTCGCAACCGGAGCGATGTCACTGGGTTCGATCTCGAGGGAAAGCCACGAGAACCTGGCGATCGCGATGAACCGGCTCGGCGGCAAGTCGAACACGGGCGAAGGCGGGGAAGACCCCGTTCGCTTCACTCCCGATGACAACGGGGACCTGCGCCGGTCGGCGATCAAGCAGGTCGCTTCCGGCCGTTTCGGGGTTACGTTCCATTACCTGGCCAACGCCGACCAGCTCCAGATCAAAATGGCCCAGGGGGCGAAGCCCGGCGAGGGCGGCCAACTGCCCGGGCACAAGGTCGATCGCTATATCGGTTCGGTCCGGCACACGACCCCGGGCGTCAGCCTTATTTCCCCGCCGCCCCATCACGACATCTACTCGATCGAGGATCTCAAGCAGCTGATCTATGACCTGCGCTGCTCGAATCCGGAAGCTTCGGTTTCGGTCAAGCTGGTCTCCGAGGTCGGGGTCGGGACCGTGGCGGCCGGCGTCGCCAAGGCCAACGCCGACCACGTACTGATCGCCGGACATGACGGCGGCACCGGTGCCTCACCTCTTTCTTCGGTCCAATCGGCCGGCATCCCGTGGGAGATCGGCCTGGCCGAGACCCAGCAGACCCTGGTCAAGAACGACCTCCGTTCGAGGATCACCGTTCAGACCGACGGACAGCTCAAGACCGGCCGGGACGTGGTCGTGGCCGCCATCCTCGGGGCCGACGAAATGGGCTTCTCGACCGCCCCGCTGATCGCCTCCGGCTGCATCATGATGCGTGCCTGTCATCTCAACACCTGCCCGGTAGGTATCGCGACCCAGGATCCGGAGTTGAGGAAGCGCTTCAAGGGCCAGCCGGAACACGTGGTCAACTATTTCTTCTTCGTGGCCGAAGAGGCGCGCAAGATCATGGCCGAAATGGGGGTGCGCTCGGTCGACGAGCTGATCGGAAGGATCGATCTGATCGAAGCCGACGAGGCCATCGATCACTGGAAGGCCCGCGGAATAGACCTTTCCGGGCTGCTCAAGTGGCCCGAGGGCGTCGATCCGTCGGCCGACCGGCGTCGCACCCGGGGTCAGGAACCGGTGCTCGACGACAACCTCGACTGGAAGATCATCGAACGCGCCCGAGGCGCGATCGACGGCGGCGAAGCGGTCGAATTCGATATGCCGGTCAAGAACGTCGACCGCTGCGTGGGAGGCATCACCTCGAACGCGATCGCCAACGCGCAGGGGGCCGAGGGCCTGCCGGAAGACACGATCAAGGTGAACTTCCGCGGCGCCGCCGGCCAGTCCTTCGGCGGCTGGCTGGCTCCCGGCGTCACCTTCTCACTGCGCGGCGAGGTCAACGACTACTGCGGCAAGGGCCTTTCCGGCGGAATACTGGCCGTCTCGCCGCCAGAAGGTGCCACTTACCAGCCGGAAGAGAACGTGATCGTCGGTAACACCTCGCTTTATGGAGCGACCAGGGGCCGGGCCTTCTTCCGGGGTATCGGCGGCGAGCGCTTCGCGGTCCGCAACTCTGGTGCGACCGCGGTCATCGAAGGCGTCGGCGACCATGGCTGCGAATACATGACCGGTGGCAAGGTGGTCGTGCTCGGTCCGACCGGCCGTAACTTCGCGGCCGGCATGAGCGGCGGAATCGCCTATGTGCTCGACGACGAGGACAGGTTCAAGAGCCGGGTCAACCCGACCATGCTGAATCAGCTCGAGGAACCGGACGAGAAGGACCGGATCGAACTTCACGGCCTGATCCAGGAGCACCTCGACCGGACCGGATCGGAAGTCGCGCGACGCATCCTCGACGACTGGGACAACATGTCCTCGAAGTTCGTCAAGGTCTTCCCGGCCGACTTCAAGCGGGTGCTGGCGGAACTCGAGGCCGAAGGCGAAGGTGAGCCTGGCAAGGGTCCCGAAGCCGACGAGATTGATGTGATCGGTGAACCGGCGACCGGCGTCGCCTCGGAAAAGGGAGTCTGATCATGGGCAAGCTCGGCGGCTTTCTTCAGATCGAACGAGCCGGCATCCCATACCGGGATCCGGCCGAAAGGGTCGGTGACTACAACGAGTTCGTCGTCACCAGGTCGGATCAGGAACTCTCTGACCAGGGCGCACGTTGCATGGAATGCGGCGTTCCCTTCTGCCACAACGGCTGTCCGCTCGGCAACCTGATTCCGGACTGGAACGACCTCGTCTATCACGGCCGCTGGCAGGACGCGATCCGCCAGCTCCACGCGACCAACAACTTTCCCGAGTTCACCGGGCGTCTCTGTCCGGCCCCTTGTGAAGCGGCCTGCGTGCTCGAGATCCGGGAGGGCGACGCGGTGACGATCAAGCAGCTTGAGCAGTCGATCGCCGACCGTGCCTGGAAGGAAGGCTGGATCCGACCCCGGCCGCCGAAGCGCGAGACCGGCCGTCAGGTCGCCGTGATCGGCGCCGGGCCGGCTGGCATGGCCGCCGCCCAGCAGCTTCGCCGGGCTGGTCACGGGGTCACCCTCTTCGAACGCGACGAGGCCGCTGGCGGCCTGGTCCGTTTCGGAGTCCCGGATTTCAAGATCGAGAAGACCGTGGTCGAGCGCCGGGTCCAGCAGCTCGTACATGAAGGTGTGGAAGTGCGCTGTGGAGTTGACGTCGGCGTGGACGTTACCGTTGAAGAACTCAGGGAACGCTTCGACGCAGTCGTGCTCTCGACCGGGTCGCGCGTCCCCCGCGACCTTCCGGTTCCGGGTCGCGACCTGGACGGAGTTCACTTCGCGATGGACTATCTCTACAGCCGCAATCGCTGGCTGGCGGCCGAGTACGGTCCCAAGCCGATGGCCGAGGCACCCGCCGCGGCACCGATTTCGGCCAGAGGAAAGAACGTGGTCGTGATCGGCGGCGGTGACACCGGGGCCGACTGTGTTGGCCACTCGATTCGCGAAGGTGCCGCCCAAGTGGTTCAGCTCGAGCTGCTGCCGGAACCGCCCGAGCACCGTCCCGATGACCGCACCCCCTGGCCGCTCTGGCCGACCAAGTTCCGACTTTCCTACGCGATGGAAGAGGCCCGGGACATCGAGAAGGGCGAGCAGGACTTTTCCGTGACCACCACCTCGTTCAACGGCGAGGGCCAGGTTTCCTCGATCACCGTGGCCAAGGCCGACCCGGCGCCGCCCTTTGCGCCGATCGAGGGAAGCGAGTTCGAGATCAAGGCCGATCTGGTGCTGCTGGCGATGGGCTTTCTGCATCCCGAACAGGAGCTGCTGGACGGGATCGGTGTCGACAAGGATCAGCGCGGCAACGTCAAAGCGGGTACCTACGAGACCTCGGTGCCCGGGGTGTTCGCGGCCGGTGATGCGCGCCGAGGCCAATCGCTGATCGTCTGGGCCATCAACGAGGGCCGACAGGCGGCCCGCATGGTCGATCGTTACCTCGGCACGCTGCCTTCTCCTTCGCCGGTTCCGCCCAAGCCCGACCTGCCGACCGGAAACGTGAATCCGGCCGACGAAGGTCCGGACGGACCGCCGCAGCACGTCGCCCCGGGCCTCGGTCCGGATCCCACCGCCTCGGCGCCCGGTCTCGCCCAGGAGTAGTCGCTAGGGGGCGCCGGGCGGGGGAGTGCCCGGGGGAGCCGATGGGCCCCAGCTAGCCCGGGCCGGACCGTCGATCGGTATCGGCTCCCCTCCGACCACTGGCGCACCCCTGAGCACGTCGATTACGGCTTTCGCCCTCGAGGCGACTTCCCGGATGTCACTTTTCATGCCCTGGCCGCCGTACCCGTGCAGGTCCGAGGTCAGGCCGTTGGCTTCCAGACCGGCCATCTTCGCGAGAAAGAGCGAACGCCGCATGTGGAAGCCCTGGGTGACGATGATCGCGTCGCTCGCACCGAAGATTTCCCGGGCCCGTCGCATGGTGGCGTTGGTGTTGAATCCTGCGTGGTCGGTGAAGATCACATCGGCTGGAACGCCCTGAGCCATAAGTGCCCGGCGCATCGTGGTCGGCTCGTCATAGACCCACTGGCCGTGATCGCCGGAGACCAGGATCTTGTCGACCTTGCCCTGGTGGTAGAGCGCCGCCGCCTGATCTACCCGGTCGGCCAGCATCAGGCTCATCGTCCCGTCGGAGTTCACCATCGCCCCGGGAACTATCGCCACCTCGGCGTGCTTGACCTCCGCGGGACTGTTCCAGATCTCGCCACCCGGTTTGAGCAGAACGACCAGGTTGGTGGCGAGGATTAAGAACAACCCGAACGCGACCAGCAGGATCGCGAGGATGATCAGCCGTCGACGCCACCCCGAAGGCCGTCGCGGCCTCGCTCTCGGGGCCACGACTGCCGGCAGAGATTCCGCATGGGAAACGGGTTCCATGGGCTTCAAAGTAACAGCGCCAGCGGCCTGCACTCCCGGTGGGTCGGATTTTGCGCAGGTCGGGTGAAAATCCGACCCACCGCGCCGTAGACTCGGAAACTGGATGGGAACTGCCCACGAACACGGCGATCACGGGCACAGCCCCGGCCCGGGTGCGTATCGGGAGGCCGACCGCAAGGCTCTGCTGATCGCCGCCGTGCTGACGGCCGGATTCATGCTGGCCGAGGTCGCCGGCGGCCTGCTCACGGGCTCTCTCGCCCTGCTGGCCGATGCCGGTCACATGCTTTCCGACAGTTTCTCGCTGTTCCTCGCGCTCGGGGCTGTCGCTCTCGCCGCCCGGCCTGCGACCTTCAAACGCACCTTCGGCTACAAGCGGGCCGAGATTCTGGCCGCGCTGATCAACGGCGTCCTGCTCGTCGTCGTGTCGGTCTGGATCATCATCGAGGCGATCGGCCGGATCGGTGATCCGCCGGAGATCCTCGGTGGCTGGATGCTCGCTGTGGCCGTCGCCGGCCTCGCCGTCAACCTGATTGCCGCCTGGGTGCTCGCCAGGTCGGCAGGGGAGAGTCTCAACGTGAGGGCGGCACTCCGCCACGTGCTGGCCGACGTCGCCGGTTCGGTCGGGGTGATCC
>JAEYSQ010000004.1 GCA_023434465.1 Actinomycetes bacterium | reverse complement strand
AGTCAGCCTGGCCCTGGAACGCAAACGACGCGATTCGATCCATGCGTTTGCCGCGATCGTCGCCGACCGCACCAGGGAACTCGGTGGCAAGGAACGGATCGGACCGTTACGTCTCGACGTCATCGCTCTGGGTCTGGTGGGCTCGGTCAACGAGCAGCTGATCGCCTACGTCCTGGGCCACCTCGACATTTCGCTCGAAGACCTGATCGAGAACCAGATCGCGGCCTTCTCGGCGGTCGCCGGCCAGCTCCTCGAGTAGCCCGCCTCAACTGACAAAGCTTCGTGTCATGTATGGGACAATCACCACATGAGCACGCAACAGGGCGGACCGAAGACGATCGTGATCACCGGAGCGGCACGAGGGATCGGCCTCGCGACTGCGACCATCCTCGCCGGTCGGGGCAATCGGATCGTCATGTCGGACATCGACGGCGAACTGGCGGCCGAACAGGCTGCGAAGCTGGGGGATACCGCGGTCGGCCACAGGCTCGACGTGACTGAGCGCGACGCATTCCGGGCGCACCTCGAGATGGCAGAGTCCAAGTTCGGGCCGATCGACGTTCTGGTCAACAACGCCGGAATCGCCTCGGCTTCGCCCACCATTCTCGACCAGGATCCGGCGATGACCGACCGCATCATCGACATCAACCTCAAGGGAGTGATGAACGGCACCATCGAGGCGCTCCGACTGATGGAACCCCGTGGTCGCGGACACGTCGTCAATGTCGCTTCGCTGGCCGGAGTGATGGGCGTGGCCGGTCTGGGCGCATATGCTGCGTCCAAGTTCGGCGTGGTCGGTTTCACCGAGTCGATGCGTTACGAATTTGACGACAAGGGACTCGTCTTCACATGCGTCATGCCTGGTCCCGTAGATACCGGGATGATGGCCGGGACGTCGTCATCACCGCTGGTTTCCATGCTGAGCCCGGATGAGATGGCAGCGGCGATCGTCTCGGCGGTAGAGGGCCGGAAGGCTCGGGTCTCGTTGCCTCGCTCAAGCTACTTTCTGGCTCGCCTGATTTCAATTCTCCCGCCCGTCGTCGGTATCAAGGTCGGACACTGGACCAAGATCGACCGCATTTACACGAAGGTCGACCCCGGCGCGAGAGCAGCATACGAGGCGCGAATCAAGCGCTAACTGGTCAAACGATTAACGTGGGCCCATGCCACGGACTCCCGCAGCCACAAGCTCGTCCGGGAATACGACGGCAGCCACCGTCGAAGCGGTCTGGAGGATCGAGTCAGCCCGTCTGACCGCCGCGCTTTCCCGACTGGTCGGGGATCTCGGCCTGGCCGAGGACATGGCGCAGGATGCACTCGTCATCGCCCTGGAAACCTGGCCTGAAACGGGAGTACCGGAGAACCCGGCCGCTTGGCTGATGACCACCGCCAGGAATCGCGGGATCGACCGGATCCGGCGGGACCGCAACCTGGAGGCGAAGTACGGGCGCATCGCGGTCGAACTGGAACGCCAGGGTCCCGAACCTGGTCCGGAAGAAGCAGCCTTCGCTGAAGATGCGATCGGCGATGATGTTCTGACCCTGATCTTCACTGCCTGTCACCCGGCGCTGACCTCCGACAGCCAGGTGGCTCTGATCCTGAAGACCGTGGCCGGTCTTTCAACCGGCGAGATCGCGAGGGCCTTGCTGGTTTCGGAGACCACCGTCGCACAACGGATCGTCCGGGCCAAACGGACCTTGTCCGAGGCCGGCGTTCAATTCGCGCCGCCGGGCGAGAGCGACCTGGCGGAGCGCCTGGCGACCGTGCTCGGAGTCGTGTACCTGATCTTCAACGAGGGCTACGCGGCGACCGCCGGTGAATCCTGGATGCGGGCCGATCTCTCGGCCGAAGCGCTCCGGCTGGGGCGAATCCTGGCCGGGCTCGCCCCCGCGGAACCGGAAGTGCACGGCCTGGTTTCCCTGATGGAGATCCAGGCATCACGCTTTCCAGCGAGAAGCGGACCGGATGGCGAACCGGTCCTGCTCATGGATCAAGACCGCTCTCAATGGGACCGCCTGCTGGTCAGGCGTGGACTTGAGCGGCTCGAGCTGGCCCGCCAGCTAGGCGGCAAAGGTCCGTACTTTCTGCAGGCCGAAATAGCGGCCTGTCACGCCCGAGCGGTCAAAGCCGAAGAGACTGACTGGAACCGGATCGTCGCTCATTACGATGCCCTACTCACCCTCGGCGATTCTCCCGTCACCGAACTCAACCGGGCCGTCGCGGTCGCCATGGCAGGCGACCCGGATGCGGCTCTAGCCATCGTCGACCGTCTGGCCAAGGACAAACGGATGGCGGGCTATCACCTGCTGCCGGCTGTACGAGGGGATCTCCTGGAAAAGCTGGATCGGGACGGGGAAGCCCGGAACGAGTTCAGACAGGCGGCGAAGCTGACCCGTAACCAGCAGGAACAGCGGGTATTGGCTGAGAGAGCCGACCGGACAAGAAAGTTTTCCGGCTGATGTCGAAATCGGGGTTTCCCGATCGTCGTCAGTGCAAAGGCCACAAAAAACGGCCCAGACCACAAAGGAGAAAAAGATGCGCTGCATGGTGATTGTCAAGGCAACGGAGGACTCTGAAGCCGGTGTGATGCCGTCGGAGGAGGACCTCTCGGGAATGGGAGCGTTCAACGAGGAATTGGTGAACGCCGGGGTCATGCTGGACGGCGGCGGGCTTCATCCCAGCCAGAAGGGCGTACGGATCGCCTACTCCGACGGTGGTGCCAAGGTCACCGACGGACCCTTCGCCGAAACCAAGGAACTGATCGCCGGCTACTGGATCTGGGAAGTCGCATCGATGGAGGAAGCGGTGGAGTGGGCCCGGAGAATTCCCTTCACTCATGGCGAGGGCGTCGAGATTCGTCCGTTCTTCGAGCCGGAGGACTTTGGCGAGAGCTACTCGGAGGAGCTGCAGGAGCGTGACGCCGCGCTCGACGCGAAGATCAAGGAGCAACAGGGTTCCTGAGGCCAGCTCCGACCATCGTCCCAAACGAGAGAGGGCCCCGAAAGCGGGGCCCTCTCTATGACTCACGGATTACGACTAACGGCCTGAGGGAAGGCGGCTCTTCACGAAGGCCAGGGAATCGGGCTGAACAGCTTCCGGCAGGTCAAAGTGACCGAGACCGTCGTAGGTCCGGTAATCGACGGTGTTCCCAATCTCGTTCAGCTGGGTGTTCAACTGGTCGGTGAGAGATTTCGGGGTGGCCTGGTCGTCAGACCCCTGAAGCAGCAGGATCGGAGCGGCGGTCTTCAGGACCGGGTTCTGCTCGTCCAGGATCTCGTAGATCCGGGTCAGGTCGGCACCGGCACGAAACAGCTTCGAGGGCGCGATGCCACCAAGATGGTCCGGCTCGGAGAGCCGGTCCAAACATTCCGTTCCCGTGTCCGGGTAGAACGGAAGAACCTCGTCCGAAAGCAGGGCCTGTGCGTTCAGCGACGGGTAGGCGGTGCTGACGCCACGAAAGAGCATCGCGGCCAGTGCGGTCAGGCCGTTCGGAATGGTCAGGATGGGAAGGAACACCTCGGCCTGGGTCCTCAACTGCGAGCCCGGAGCGTAGGCGAGGGTTCCCCGCAGTTTCAGATCCGGGGTCCACCTCGAGGCGAGCCCCGCGGCGAATAGAGCCGCATGACCACCCTGGGAGTGACCGCCGATCACAAACCGGTTGCTGACCTTTGGTCCCAACTGCCGGGCGGCCCGGGCGATGTCGAGCACGTCACGCCCGGCTGCCTTGCCGACTATGTAGGGATGGGTGCCTGGCGTCCCGAGTCCCCGGAAATCGGTCCGGGCGACGGCGTATCCGGCCCTCAGCCAACCGTTCAGGACCGGGTCGATGTACGAGATTCCCCCGACCACGGGACCGTTCTTGACATTGCGTGAAGGAGCACACTTGTCGGCGATGCCGGTGGTGCTGTGTCCCCAGGTGATCAGCGGCCAGCCGCCCTTCGGCGGCTTGCCCTTGGGGAAGCTGACCGAGCCCGAGACCGCGACCGTCTTGCCCGAGGCCGACTTGGAGGTGTAAAGAACCAGCTTGGTCGCCGAGGCACTCCTGAGCGGGACCAGGCCGCCTGCCTTGCGCTGCCAGATCAGCTTGCCGTGAGCAGCCGGCATCTTCTTCGGCGGCTTGTAGAACTTGAGTCCTGCCGGGGCCTTTGCCGGCCACTTCGGCTTCTTGGTCTTGGCCTTTTTCTTTTTCTTCTTCTGTTTCTGCTTCGATTTCTTGACCGCCGCATCGGCGCTGGCCGGGCTTACGGTCTGCAGCAGCAGACTCGCGCTCAAGAGCATCGCGACAGCAAGCAGGATGACGCGCAGACGATGAACTCCAAAAGTCAAGACTGTTCTCCCTAGGTTTGAGGCGCTGACGGTACGGTCCGATTCTACCCTTCAACCCGGTACGCAAGCGGAAGCTTCGGCAGCTGCGACAGAACCCCGGATCGTCGCGCACGCGCCCGTCATTTGCGAAACACTTGCGCCATGACCGACATTCTTTCCCGCCGTGACATTCAGTTCTTGCTCAATGAATGGCTCGAGGTCGAGAGATTGACGGGGAGAAACCGGTTCCGGGATCAGACGGTTGATGACTGGAATGACGTCCTCACTCTGGCCGAACAGGTCGCCACCGACCAGTTTCAGCCCCACAACCGCAAGGCCGACATCAACGAGCCCGAGATCGGCGAGGACGGCAAGGTCGTCCTGATCCCGGAGGTTGCCGAAGCGCTGGATGTCCTGGGGGAAACCGGGCTTATGGCTGCCGCGATGCCGGAAGAAGTCGGTGGCATGTCGCTCCCCGCCACGGTGTCGAGCGCGATCTTCGCCTGGCTTCACGCCGCAAACGTCGGCACCACCGCCTATCCGATGCTGACTGCCGGCGCTGCCAACCTGCTGATCGCCAACGGTTCCGAAGAACAGGTCGAAACCTGGGTGAAACCGATGATCGAGGGCAGGTTCTTCGGCACGATGTGCCTCTCTGAAACCCAGGCCGGCAGTTCTCTCTCGGACATCACCACCAAGGCGGTGCCACAGGACGACGGCACCTACCGGGTCTTCGGAAACAAGATGTGGATCAGCGGCGGTTCCCACGAGTTGGGTGAGAACATCGTTCACCTGGTCCTCGCCAGAATCCCTGGCAGCCCGCCAGGGGTGAAGGGAATCAGCCTGATCATCGTCCCCCGTTTCCTGCTCAACGAGGACGGCAGTCTCGGCGAGCGAAATGACGTTTCGCTGGCCGGGGTCAACCACAAGATGGGCTTTCGCGGCACGGTGAACACCGTGCTCGGCTTCGGTGAGGGCGAGTACACCCCGGGTGGCGAGGCGGGAGCGATCGGGTATCTGATCGGCGAGCGGGACCGCGGTCTCGCCTACATGTTCCACATGATGAATGAAGCCCGGATCGGCGTCGGCCTGGGAGCGACCGCGCTCGGCTATACCGGCTACCTCAAATCGCTTCGCTACGCCCGTGAGCGTCCCCAGGGCCGACCGCTCGCCTCGAAGAATCCCGAGGATCCCCAGGTCGCGATCTCGCAGCACAGCGATGTAAAGCGCATGCTGCTGGCCCAGAAGAGCTATGCCGAAGGCGCTCTCGCACTCGGGCTCTACTGCTCGAGCCTGGTCGATGACGAGCAGACGGCACCGGCAGAGGAAGTGCGGGCCAAGGCGACTCTGCTGCTTGAGATCCTCACCCCGATCGCCAAGAGCTGGCCCTCGCAGTGGTGCCTCGAGGCGAACTCGCTGGCGATCCAGGTCCACGGTGGCTACGGCTACGCCCGCGAGTACGATGTCGAGCAGCACTACCGGGACAACCGGCTCAATCCGATCCACGAAGGCACCCACGGAATCCAGGCGCTTGACCTGCTCGGCCGCAAGGTGACGATGCAGGGCGGAGCGGCGTTCGGGGTCCTGTTCGAGGAGATCACCGCGACGATCGACGAAGCGGCCGCGGCCGGCGGAGAAGCCTCTGGATTGGGCGCCGAGCTCCAGGCTGCGCTTGAACGGCTGGCCGGGACGACCGCCCGGCTCTGGGCTGACCGGGACCCGGAACTGGCACTCTCCAACGCCACCGTCTATCTCGAAGCGGCCGGTCACGTGGTGATCGCCTGGATCTGGCTTCAGCAGTACCTAGTCGCGGCCGGCAAAGAAGGTGACTTCTACCAGGGCAAGCGACAGGCGACCCGGTACTTCTTCCGGTTCGAGCTGCCGAAGACCGGACCGCAGTTCGATCTTCTGGCAAGCCTTGACCGGACCACCCTGGAGATGGAAGACGCCTGGTTTTAAACGTGGAAGGCCGGCTGACAGACATCGGCGCGGCGGAAATCGCCCGACGCGTCAGGTCCGGGGAGCTCGCGGTCACCGAGGTGGTGGACGCCCACATCACACGGATCGAAGAGGTGAATTCCGATCTGAACGCGGTAGTCACCCCGACCTTTGATTCGGCCCGCGATCAGGCACGCGCCGCCGACTCTCAGATCTCCAAACTCGGAACCGATGGTCTGCCGCCACTCTTCGGGGTCCCGGTCACCGTCAAGGACTGCTTTCACCTCGATCGGGTCCGCTTCACGGCCGGCTCCTGGTTTCACCGTGAAGACGTGGCCGACCACGACGCGCCCGCCGTCACCCGGCTGAAAGAGGCCGGCGCGATCATCCTCGGGAAGACCAACCTTCCCGACATGTGCTGGGGCTTCGAGACCGTCAATCCGGTGTTTGGCCGCACGACCAGCGCCCGCAAGTCCGGGTTCTCGGCCGGTGGGAGCAGCGGAGGCGAGGCCGCGATCATCGCCGCCGGCGGGTCGGCCCTCGGCCTGGGCAGTGACATCGGTGGCAGTCTGCGCAATCCCGCCGCCAACAACGGCTGTGTTTCACTGAAACCCACCTCCGGCCGGGTACCGACCGAAGGTCATGTGCCAGAGGTTTCCATGCGAGTGCGACCTTTCAATCACGCCGGGCCGATCGCCCGCCGGGTCGAGGATCTAGCGTTAGCGCTCGGAGTTCTCGACGGCAACGGTCCTCCCGCTTTGCCGGACCTCAAGGGGCTGCGTTGCCGCGTCTTCACCGGTAACCGGTCGATGGTGGTCAGCTCCGAAGTCAGGGCCTCGGTCCGCCGGGCCGCGGCGGCGCTGGGGCAGGCCGGCATGAATGTCGAGCCGGCGCCTCCGCTTCCGATCCAGCGGATGGCGGTTCTCTACTCACACCTGTTGCGCAGACACGCGCTCCCCGAAATCAATCGCCAGCTCGGAGGTGGACGACGCTTCAGCTGGGCAGTCGAAATGGGGCGTGCCCTTACCGGTCGAGCACGGATCGCTCCGGAGGCGCTCAGCGTCTACGGATACATCGCATTCGGCGGGCGGTTGAAACCCGGCCCCGGAGATCCGGACACCAGACTGGAATCCCTGCGAACCCAGGTTCTCGACGCGGTTGGTGACGGGGTGATGCTCTGTCCGCTCTTGCTCACCCGTCCCCTGCGCGACGGCGCCACCTGGAACCCGTTGACCCAGATTCCAATGGCAGTCCCCTTCAACCTGACCGGCCAGCCTGTAGCGATGGTCCCGGTTTACTGGACTGCGAACGGACTGCCGCTGGCCGTGCAGGTGGTGTCTGGGCTCGGCAACGACGAACTGGCGCTCGCCGCAGCCCGCGAGCTGGAGGCGCGGTTGGGCGGCTGGATTCCAGCCGACCGGTAGCGGACCTGTCCAGCGGGTACCGGAGCCACATGGAACCGAATGGAGGCACCCGTTCTTCGCCTGGAGACCGCTTGGGGCGCGCGGCAGACATCAGCGGCAAACTGCTGATCATTGGTGCCGCGATCGCGGTCTTGCTGTTCCTCTTCTGGAATCTGAGACCGGTTCTCGTCCCGTTTTTCCTCGCGCTCCTGATCTCGACCCAGTTGATGCCGGTGGTCAACTGGCTGAAATCGAAACGTCTCCCGCCGGCTCTGGCGGTGACGTTCGCGATGGCCCTGGCCCTGGTCATCTTTCTAGTCGCCGTCTCCCTGATCGTCGGCCAGGTGGTGAGCGAAAGCGAAGGTCTGGACGAAAGTCTTTCGGCGGGAGCCGATGATGCAGCCGCCTGGGTCGCCGCGAATTCGGGTCCGTTCGAACTCAGCGAGACCGAAGTTAGGGCGGAAGCCGAAAAGCTCGCCTCAAGGGTGACCGATTCGCCCGGGCCGGCCGTCAACGGCGTGATCGGCGGTCTCTCCGCGGCAGCCGGAGTCCTCGTCGCGGTGGTCCTGACTCTCGCTTTCACCGTCTACATGCTGAGCGACGGGGGCCGTGGCTTCACCTGGTTCGCGAACCGCTTCCGTGAACCTTCCCGCTCCAGGGTGCTTCGGGCCGGGGTCCGGGCCTGGACCACGCTTGGGAACTACATCCGGGGGGTCGCGCTGGTCGCGGTCTTCGACGCTGCGCTAATCGGCGGGGTGCTCTTCATCCTCGGGGTTCCCTTGGCTGGCGCATTGACTGCCATGGTGTTTCTCCTGGCATTCATTCCGATCGTCGGCGCCTGGGTTTCCGGGATCATCGCGACCCTGGTTGCACTAGCGGGCAGCGGACCCGGAACCGCAGGAATCGTCGCGGCGACCTCCCTCGCGGTGCAGCAGCTTGAAGCCGTGGCGATTGCACCGATGGTCTACCGGAGGGCCGTCCGCCTGCATCCGATGGTCACGCTTGGAGCGGTCGCCGCCGGTGGACTGCTGGCTGGTGTGATCGGCGCTTTCATCGCCGTTCCGCTGGTCGCCCTGGCCTGGGCTGTAACCGACTCATGGTCATCGGCTGAAGATTCTGTGTCCAATTGAACTCGCACACCGGATCCGCCCAGGCTGGGAGTAACATTCGTTACATGGGGTTGCCGTTGGGAGGGATTCCGTCAATCGAGAAAATTCCATCGTTGCCGTCGCTCTCCGACGGGGCGAACTGGCTGGCCGATGGCGCGACTACCCTGGCCGACAGGCTCAAGCTTCCCCACAGTCGTCTTTATGACGAGTGGCGCTCGACCCGTGATCCGGATACCTGGCCGGAACCGCCGCAGGGAAACGATCGCCCGGCGATGCTGATCCCCGGTTTTCTCGCCGGGGATCCGAGCCTGACCCCGATGGCACGCTGGCTGAAACAGGGCCAGTGGAAGTTGACCAAGAGCGGAGTCAATTGGAACGTCAACTGCACCCAGGCCACGGTCGAGGCGATCGAGGCACGCCTGGAGAGTGTCGTCGCGGAAACCGGTCAGAAGGCGCTACTGATCGGCCAAAGCAGGGGAGGGGCGATGGGAAAGGTGATCGCCGTCCGGAGACCCGACCTGGTCGAGACCCTGGTCACTCTCGGTTCACCGCTCAACGACCATTTCGACTTCCATCCCCGCGTCTGGTTCGGGATCGGAGTGATCGGCGGGCTTGGTGAGCTCGGGTTTCCCGGGTTCATCAGCCGCGAATGTGCCACCGGCGAGTGCTGCAAGGAGACCAGGATCGCCTACAGCCGTCCCTTTCCCAGCGAGGTCAGGTTTCTCTCGTTTTTCTCGCGCGGGGACAACATCGTCCGATACCAGGCCTGCCTTCACGGCGCGGCCGAACAGGTCGAGATTGAAAGCAGCCATCTCGGCATGGGCCTCGACTCGGAGGTCTGGGTCCGCCTGAGCGAGGAACTCCAGAGCACCTGAGATGGCCGAGCTGAAGCAGCTCACCGCGCTCGACGCCCAGTTCCTGGCGATCGAGAGCGATCGGAACTACGGCCACGTCGGAGGTCTCGCGGTTCTCGACCCGTCAACCGCACCGGGCGGCAAACTGACGATCGAGGACCTGAAAAGCCTGATCCTCGACCGACTGCACCTGATCGCCCCCTTCACTCAGCGGCTGGTCGAAGTGCCGTTCAGCATCGATTGGCCCTACTGGACCCAGGACGAGCATTTCGACATCGGTTATCACTGCCGCGAGATCGCGTTGCCGGCACCCGGCAGCCACGAGCAGCTCCTGGAACAGGTCGGCCGGATCTATTCCCGGCGGCTGGACCGATCGCGTCCACTCTGGGAGATCTACCTGATCCACGGACTCGAGGGAGGGCGTGTCGCCCTGCTTTCGAAGTCACATCACGCGGCAATCGACGGGATGTC
>JAEYSQ010000012.1 GCA_023434465.1 Actinomycetes bacterium | reverse complement strand
GAGGGCGCGACCGCGACCGCAGTCGAGCTCGACCAGTTCTTCGACATGTTTGACGAGACCACGCGTAAAGGCTGGTCAAACTGGATTCAGGGAATCGCGGCGATCTACGCCGGCGAAGGCGCCGAGGGTGCGAACAAGACCTTCAAGTACAGCGGCGCCGCCTTCTCGAGCACGCAACGTCTGATGGCTGAGCTGGCCGATCGGGACACCCGGCTCGCCCAGTTCGTCGGCGACACCTCGAAATTCGTGACCAACCTGGCCGAGGTCTCGCCTCAGCTGACCGAACTGGTCAGCAACGCGAACACCGCGCTGGGCGCGATCGCCGAGAACAACACGGAGCTCGCCCTCGCGCTCGACGAGCTGCCTCCGACCCTGCGACAGGGCAACACGACCTTCGCCAACCTGAGGGCGGCGCTCGATGACGTCGAACCGATGATCGCCGCCTCGGGCCGGGCCGCCGACGCGGGCCTCGCCAACTACCTGAAGAACGACCTGCGGCCGGTCCTGAACCGCGCCCGTCCGGTCTTCAACGACCTGGCGCTGGCCGCCGGCCGTCCCGGACCGAACAACGACACTTCCGACCTGCTCTCGAACCTGATCCCGCTGCACGACCGGGCCGAACCCGCCGTCAACGCGGTCGTGAGGGCCCTGAACGCCAATCAGGAAGAGGTTTCGGAGATGCGGGCCTACTCGCCGGACATCTTCGGCTCCTTCAACAAGCTGGCCGGCCTGCTCGCGAGCTATGACGCGAACGGGCCGATGGCCAAGGTCACGCCGACCGCGACCGGCGTCTTCCAGCTCAACGGCACCTCGATCCAGCCGGCGACCACGGCCGCCTACGGTGGCCTCGAGGTGATCACCGGCATCAACCGCTGCCCGGGCGGCGGTGTCCAGCCGATCCCCGGCTCGAATCCGTTCCTCGACAACGGCAACCTGACCGGCAAATGCGACCCCTCGCAGGTGCCCTGATGCTGAAGCGGATCATCACGATCGCCGTCGTTATCGTCGCGATTCTCCTGGTTGTGCTGCTGATCCGGAGCTGCAACGACGACAGCGATGCCTACGAGGTCCGGGCCGTATTCGACAACGGTGCCTTCGTTGTGCCGGGAATCGACGTCCGGGTGGCCGGCGCGAACGTCGGCAGCGTCAGCGCGATCGACGTATCGCGACCGGGGGAGGAAACCGGATCGGACATCCCGGGCAAGGCGATCGTCGTCCTGAAGATCGACGACAAGGGCTTCCAGGACTGGAAGGATGACGCTTCCTGCATCATCCGGCCGCAGTCACTGATCGGCGAGAAGTTCCTCGATTGCCAGGTAACCCAGCCGCGGCCGGCCGGCTCGGAGCCGCCGCCTTCGCTGACCAAGATTCCGGACGGTGAGCCCGGTGCCGGTCAGTACCTGCTGCCGGTTCAGAACAACGCGAAATCGGTCGATCTCGACCTGATCAACAACATCTACCGGCTGCCTTATGCCCAGCGGTTCCGGATCATTCTCAATGAACTCGGAGCCGGGCTGGCGACCAGGGGAGAGGACCTCCGCGAAGTCGTCGAACGGGCCAACCCAGCCCTCTTCCAGGTGAACAAGGTTCTGGCCATCCTCGCTTCCGAGAACAAGAAACTGGCCCAGCTCGCCAAGGACGGCGAGAAGAACATGACCGCGCTGGCCCGGAAGAAGTCGAACATGATCAACTTCTTCAAGAACGCCAGCTACACGGCGGAAGCGACCGCCGAACGCGGAGAAGACCTGCAGGAGAACCTCCGGAACCTGCCTGAGACGCTGCGCCAGTTGCGGGCCGACTTCAATGCGGTCGGCGCGTTCGCCGATAACGCGATCCCGGTCTTCAGCTATCTCAGGCCGGCCGCCGCCGACATCAGCGAGGTCCAGACCAAGCTCGGTCCGTTTGCCGAGGCGGGTCGGATTTCAATCACCAGCCTCGGTCGCGCCACCCGCACGGCCGGCCCGGATCTGGTCGCGTCCCAGCCGATCGTGCGCAAGCTCGGCAACCTCTCTCGCGAGGCCTTTTCACCCTCGGCCAACCTAAATTTCTTCCTCAAGACGCTTGATCAGGGCGGCGGTTTTGACGACCTGATGAGAGTTATCTACAACTCGTCCTCGCTGCTCAATGGTTACGACCAGTACGGGCACTACCAGCGCACCAACCTGATCGTGACGGGTTGTACGACTTTCGCGAATGCGTCATCGGGAGGCTGCCCGGGCAGCTGGAATCAGAGCGGAGCCTCGTCAAGTCTGGCCGAGGCTCTGGACGATCTGGACGACCTCGACCAGATCGAAGGCGTCACCGGTCCGACCGGTGCGACCGGCGACACCATCACCCCGACCGGTGAAACCGGCCTCACCGGCGTCACTCTTCCCACCGGTCCGACCGGGGTCACCGGAATCGACGAGTTCGGCAACCCGATCGGACCGACCGGCGCCACCGGGTTCTCGGGGCTTGAAAGTCGCAGCCGCGGCGCCGTCGGAGCGACCGGGGCAGATTCCGCCTCGGGCCGCATGAAAATCCTCGACTACCTGCTCGGACCATGAACCGCCGTCGCCGCTCAAGAATCTCCGCGAGCCCGGTTCTGGTCGGGGCGATCACCGCTGTGATCGCCGTGGTCGGCGTCTTCTTCTCTTACAACGCCAACAAGGGCCTGCCCTTCGTGCCGACCTACGAGGTCAAGGCCGAGCTGCCCTCAGCCGCATCGCTGG
>JAEYSQ010000238.1 GCA_023434465.1 Actinomycetes bacterium | reverse complement strand
AAGATCCGGGTACAAACGTCCCCAGAATGCAGTTCGGTGGTTGCTTCGGGGGTCGATCTGGACTGCATGGCGTCGACGGGGTTCGCCCGTGCGCTTTCGTCACGGGCCAGTCGCCAATTCGTTGCACCGGATGCACACTCTTGAGCAGTTTCCCGTCATGTTCTCCGGGTGGATTTTCCGCCGCAAGAAACGGTTCCCGAGCGATCTCGATCCGGTCCACCGAGGTCGGACGAAGTCCTTCGGCTGGCTGGTGAGCAGTATGGATTAGTTACCAGACCGCAACTTCGGAAGCTGGGTCTGACATCGCGGAAGATCGATGTGCGGATCAGGAACCGGCGATTGCTGCCGGTTGGCAACCGGACCGGGGTCTACGCGATCGGGAGACCCGTCGAGAGCAGGCAGGCGATCTGTATGGCCGCGACCCTGGCGGCTGGCGATGGTTCGATGGTGGCCGGGAGGGCCGCGGCCGATCTTTGGGGTTTCCGACCTCACAAGGGCCCGATCGAGGTGGTCCGGCCAGAGAGTCGAAAGCCGCGGGAATTCTGGCTCGACGGCGAAGGGGTCGTCGGACGGCACCGGGTCGTGGTGCGCCGAAGCCGGTACCTGCCGGCGGCGGACCGAACCCGTCGGTACGGCATTCCGGTGATGAACGTGGCCCGACTCTTTGTCGATCTCGCAGCGAGTCTCGCGGACAAGGTTCTCTACGACACTTTCAAGCAGGCAGACATGCAGGGGCAGCTGAACGAAAAGGAACTATTTCGGTGCGCAGCGCTGGGGCGGGGCTGGAAAGGCATCCGGCGCTACCGGGAGCTGGTGAAGCGGCGCCATCCGGATATGAAAGACGCCCGAACACATATCGAAGGGATCGTCGTTGACCTATGCCGGGATGAAGACCTGGGCAGACCCCTGGTGAATCGGCGAAAAGGCAGGTATTACCCGGACTTCTTTTTTGAGGACTGCGGACTGCTGATCGAGGTGGACGGAGCGGAAACCCACACCGCCCGGCTGGCATTTCTCGATGACACCCGCCGTGAGAATGACCTCCGGGCGCGCGACGATGTCAGGCAGCTGATCCGGTTGTCGAGCGAGGAAATACTGGAGGGGCCCGAGCGGGTCGGGAAACTGATCAGACGGGAAAGGGAAAAGTGCCTGCTGCTCAAACGTCTCGAGGAGACCGCAGCCTGAACTCTGACCCTAGACTGTCTCAGGTGCCGGGCCCGCCTTGGCGCTGGATCTTCTCCATCTCGGATTGGATCTGGTCCTCGGTTATCCCTTTCGACTTGTAGACCGACCACCAGTGGGGGATCACGCCGAAGATGCCCCAGCCGGCGATCGGAAATATCGGCCAGAAGAAGTTGTCCGTGCCGGTCAGCGCCCAGATCAGGATCATGATGATGCTCACCCCGACGAAGGTGGCGAGGTGAGCCATGAAATCCCGCTTTGCGTTGAGGCTCTTGACTGCCTGATCTCTCAGGTCGCTGTTTGGTTCGCTGCCTTCCATTGATCCTCCCGGTTCGTTCGTGATCGGTTGGATCGTAGCCTCCCTTTCTTCACCCGATGCTTTTGGGGGCGAATGCCCCCTGAGATTGTTGGCGATCGCCCCCAGAGAAGTTGGGTTCACGGTGCGGTGCGGGAACCGGGGGCGAATGCCTCCCCAAGAAGTGGGCGATCGCCCCCGGAAACAGGGGGGCGCATGGCAGGCCGGGACGCTTTCAGGTTTGGGTGGAGCTGGGCCGGGACCTGGTTTGCGAAAAGAGAAGGGCCGCGGTAAGGGGCAAAGAGAGGGCCCCTGTCGGGGCCCTCTCTTCCTTCGGTGCTTTCCCTCGAAGGGAAGCGACGTTGCCTGGTCGGTACTTCGCTACTTGATGAACATCATTTCCGAATACTTCGGCAGCGGCCAGTAGTTGTCGGCGACGATCCGTTCGAGTCGGTCGGCCACCACGCGGACCTCGTGCATCGCCGCGAGCTGCTTGTCGCGCGCGTAGATCGCGAGGTCCATGCCCTCCTCGTCAAGTCCGTCCGGATAGCCGTTGGCATCCTCCAGGGCGATCGTCCGTTCGACCAGCTGGTTGAACAGTCCCCGGCTTTCCTCGGCGAGCAGGTCGGCATCGGCATCTTCAAGCAGGATCAGGTGCTTGGCGACCGCCGGGATTATCTGCGTCCGGGCGATCGTCGCTGCCGTCTCCGCCTCGATGTTCGCGTTCATCGCGTACTGCTCGACCCAGACTTCGAAGCGGGCCTCGAGCTCGCGCTCGTTGAGCACGTTGTACTTGCTGAAGACCTCGACCGTGTCGGGCGCGACCACTTCGGGAAGAGCGTCAGGAGTCGTGCGCAGGTTCTTCAGGCCGCGCTTTTCGGCTTCCTGCTGCCACTCGTCCGAGTATCCGTCACCAGCGAAGATGATGCGGCGATTCTCGACGTACGAGTCGGTCACGACCTTGATCACCTTGGCCGCGAGATCGTCGCCTTCGGCGCTCTCCAGCTTGCCGGCCAGATCGTCGATTGCCTCGGCCACGATCGTGTTCAGGACGGTGTTGGTGAAGGCCAGCGACATGCTTGACCCAAGCGCCCGGAACTCGAACTTGTTGCCGGTGAAGGCGAAGGGCGAGGTCCGGTTGCGATCGCCACCGTCCATCGGCAGGTCCGGCAGGACTTCGGCGCCGAGATCGAGGACCTCGTCTGGAGTGTGCGGATCACCCTCGCCGGCAGCCATCGTCTCGAACACCTTCTCGAGTTCGCCACCGAGGAAGATCGAGATGATTGCCGGAGGAGCTTCGTTGGCCCCGAGGCGGTGATCCTGGCCGATGTTCGCCACGGTCGCCCGCATCAGTCCCTGATGTTTGTTCACGGCCTGAATCACTGCGGCACAGAAGAAGAGGAAGCTGAGGTTCTCCGCCGGGGTGTCACCCGGGTCAAGCAGGTTGTGGCCGGTGTCGGTTCCCATCGACCAGTTGTTGTGCTTGCCGGAACCGTTCACACCGGCGAACGGCTTCTCGTGAAGCAGGCAGACGAGGCCGTATTCGGGGGCCTTCTTCTGAAGGATCTGCATCAGCAGCTGCTGGTGATCCGAGCTGACATTCGAATTCTCGAACATCGGCGCCACCTCGTACTGGGCCGGCGCGACCTCATTGTGGCGGGTAGTGATCGGGACCCCGAGCTTGGTCAGCTCCGCTTCGCAATCCATCATGTAGGCGAGTACCCGCTCCGGGATCGCACCGAAGTAATGGTCGTCGAGCTCGTGGCCCTTGGCCGGCTGGGCGCCGAAGAGGGTGCGGCCTGTGAGGACGAGGTCGGGACGGGCGTAGAAGTACTGCTCGTCGATCAGGAAGTACTCCTGCTCGGGGCCAACCGTGGTCACGACGCGGGATGTCTCCTCGTCGCCAAGCAGCTTGAGGGCCTTTACGGCGGAGCGCGAAAGGGCATCCATCGAGCGGAGCAGGGGAATCTTGGCGTCGAGCGCCTCACCCGTCCAGGAGGCGAAAGCGGTCGGAATGCAGAGCAGCGTGCCGTTCGGGTTGTCGAGCAGGAAGGCCGGGCTGGTCGGATCCCAGGCGGTGTAGCCGCGGGCCTCGAAGGTGGCGCGGATCCCGCCGGTCGGGAAGGAGGAGGCGTCCGGTTCACCCTGGATCAGTTCTGAACCCTTGAATTTGGCGATCGAACTGCCGTCATCGGTCGGGCTGAAGAAAGAGTCGTGCTTTTCCGCGGTGAGACCGGTCAGCGGCTGGAAGACATGCGTGTAATGGGTGGCGCCGTTCTCGAGGGCCCAGTCCTTCATCGCCTCGGCCACCGCGTCAGCCAGTTCGACGTCCAGTGCCTCGCCGCGTTCCAGGGTGCCCTGAAGCCGGTCAAAGACATTGTCCGGCAGTCGCTCTTTCTGGGTCTTGATCGAGAAGACGTTGCTGCCGAAAACGACGTTCTCTTCCTTGGTCAGGTCAGTGGACTCAACGGCCGAACCGTTGGCGCTCCACTGGGCGGCAGTCACGTTCTTCTGGCGGATCGCGGTCATCTGGAGTGTTTCCTCCTGGTGGCAAGATTTTGATTTCGAGGGAAAAGCGGAAGTCAGGCTATCCCCGGACGAGCATGCTGACGCTTGTACCTCAGGACAAGGTTAGTTCAGGGTCACCCTCCCGTGGGACAGATCTGGCTTCAGGTCGAAGAAATCCGATGGGCCGATAAGAGGATTTGCAAGATTGTGTGCAGCAGCTCACGGAAGCATCGTCTAAAACTCATGTTATGGTGTCGAGGATGCGAGGAGCTCCAACGCGCAGGGTTCGAAGGCAGACGATCGCTCCCGCGACTTTGATGCTGGTCGTCTTCGGCTT
>JAEYSQ010000210.1 GCA_023434465.1 Actinomycetes bacterium | reverse complement strand
CCCTATGAGGTGCAAGACCTGCGGCACCGTAACGGCCGGGGGCGCCTCGTTGCCGATGCGCTGATCCCCCAGCGAGGGTGGTGCCCCGGGACTGTCCAGCCGTTCGCTGGTGAGGAATAAGCGAGTCGGTGAAGGGGGCGCTATGGAATAGCGTTCCTGAACCGTCGAGCGTTGACGAAGTCCAGCGGGCGGCTGGCAGTTCCTGGGCGCCGCCCGGAGGCAGCAGCCAACTACCAGCGGTAGTGGGCGAAAGCCTTGTTGGCCTGTGCCATGCGGAAGATGTCGTCTTTCCGCTTGAACGCGTTGCCCTGCTGCTTGGTCGCGTCGAGAATCTCGTTGGCGAGACGCTCGGACATCGAGTACTCGTTGCGGGCGCGGGCGAAGTCGACCAGCCAGCGGACCGCGAGGGTGCGGGCGCGGCGGGAGGGAACCTCGACCGGAACCTGGTAGGTCGCGCCACCGACACGGCGGGAGCGAACTTCGAGGGCCGGAGTGAGCTGCTTGATCGCTTCTTCGAGGACTTCGACAGCGTCCTCGCCGGAGCGTTCGCTGACCAGAGCGAGGGCGTCATAGACGATCTGCTCGGCTGTGGACTTCTTGCCGTGGCGCATCACCTTGTTGATGATCTGCTGAACCAGACGGCTGCGGTACTTGGTGTCCGCATCGAGCGGACGGATCACTGCGGCGTTACGACGTGCCATTAGCTTGCCTTCACTCCGTAGCGGGAACGGGCCTGCTTGCGGTCGGAAACGCCGGCCGCATCCAGGGTGCCGCGGACGACCTTGTAACGGACGCCCGGAAGATCCTTGACTCGGCCGCCACGAATCAGGACGACGGAGTGTTCCTGGAGGTTGTGCCCCTCACCGGGAATGTACGCGGTGACTTCCATGCCGTGAGCGAGGCGCACACGGGCGATCTTCCGCAGAGCCGAGTTCGGCTTCTTCGGAGTCACGGTGGCAACACGGGTACAGACGCCACGACGCTGAGGCGCGGCTACCTTCTTCTTGTTGCCCTGCCCGGACTTGAGACCCGGGGTGGTCACTTTCTTCTTGGGCTTCTTGCGGCCCTTGCGTACGAGTTGATTGGTATTAGGCACGGCGAGGGATACTACAGATCCTTTGGAAGCAACGCCATCTCGTCCCAACCCGCGGCATCCCGCTGCCGAACCCGAAAAGCGTCCAATTCTCGCGATCGACGTCGACGGCGTGATCAGCCTGTTCGGTTTCGAGGGGCCGCCGCCGGCCGAACTCGGCCGGTTCGAACTGATCGATGGTACCCCGCACCTGGTCTCGATCGCCGCGGCAGAGCGGATCCGAAGGCTCTCAGATCGTTTCGAACTGGTCTGGGCGACCGGTTGGCAGGAGCGCGCCAACGACCGTCTCGCCCTGATCACCGGGATTGGCCCCTTGCCGGTGATCGAGTTCGATGCTCACCGCAAGGGAGCTGCCGCCGAGACGACGGCCGCGCACTGGAAGCTGGGGGCAGTCGGTGCGTTCAGCGGCAATCGTCCACTGGCCTGGATCGATGATTCCTTTGACCAGAGCTGTTTCGAGTGGGCCGAAGAACGTGAGCGGGCCGGTTTCCCCACCCTGCTGGTCCCGACCGAACCCGAGATCGGATTCGAGGAGGCGCAGGCCGCGGCGACAGCCGACTGGGCTGATTCCCTCAGGACCTCCGGCTGACCACCCGATCCGCGAGTGGCCTGACCATCTACACTGGTTTGATGGAGGGCTTTTGGCCGATCATGTTCATGCTGGTCGTGCTCAAAGTGCCGGCGATCTTCATGATCTACCTGCTCTATTGGGCCGCCAGAACCGAACCCGAAAACGGGATGGTTGACGAGACCGACGACGATGGTGGCCGCAAGCGCCGGCCCCGGCCACTGTTCCCGCGGGGTCCTCGTCGGGGTCCACACGGCGGCGGCGTCGCAAAGCCCGCGCCGCGTCGGGCCCGTACCGCCCCACCGGCTGTCGCGCAGAGAGTCCGCTCCGGTTCGCGCAAGGCTGAACCGGCCCGAGCCCGCGAGCACGAACCCGCCCGCTCGCGGGACTAGCCGACCCCCACTTTCAAGCCCGCGCGTTCCCGGGACCGGCTTCGCTCCCGAGCGAGTGCCCGCAGGTAAGGATCGAAGTCGACCTCGACCGTGTGTCGTTTCGAGTTGACGAAGCGGCGGCCCATCTTTGCCTGCTCCAATGCGATCTCGCGAGTCATCTCCAGCGGTTCCGGCAGGACCGCTTCGCCTCCAATCAGTTCTGCCACCCAATCGCACTGAACTTCGGCCAGCGGCATGATCGCCCCGAGCGGCTGGATCAGCCCGATGAAATAGAGCCCCGGCTGGTTCGGCGGGACGACCCGCTGGTAGAGGTCGACCTTGTTGTCCCTCGCCTCGAAGACTTCCGGGTCGAGGAAGGGGAAGGTGATTCGATAGCCGGTGCAATAGACGACGATGTCGATCTTCTCGCGGCTGCCATCGGCGAATACCACCGAGTCGCCATCGAAGCGCTCGATGTTCGGCTTGACCTTGATGTCGCCGTGTCCGAGGCGGTTGTACAGATCCGCGGAGACGGTCGGGTGGGCGTGGAGCGGCATGTGGTCGGGCTTCGGTAACCCGTAATCGGTGGGGTCCCCGACCGCCAGCTTCAGGGTCAGCCACAAGCCGGCACTCTGGACCTTTAGCGGCAAGCGGGACATCAGACCGGTGGTGGCCCGATCGGTCGGAGTGCTGCCGAAGTACTTGGGGAGGATCCAGGCTCCGCGGCGCATCGAGAGGAAGGTTTCTTCCGCATGGCGGGAAGATTCGACGGCGATGTCGGTGGCCGAGTTGCCGATCCCGAGGACCAGCACCCGCTTGCCGTCGAAGATGTCCGGGGTGCGGTAGTCGTGGGCATGCATCTGGATGCCCTCGAAGGTCTCGGATCCGGGGAATGTCGGCTCCGGCCAGCGCTTGTCCCAGTGGTGCCCGTTACAGACCATCACGTCGGTGAAGTGGTCGGTGCCCGACTCACCGTCACGACTTTTCCAGGTGACGTCCCAGCCACCATTCTCGGACGGGACGACCGACTCGACCTCGGTTTGAAACCGGATCGCGTCCGCCAGCCCGAAGTGATCGACGAAGGCCTCGAAGTACTCCTGAATCCGGAAGTGGTCCGGATAGTCCGGAAAGTCATCCGGCATCGGATACTCGGCGTACTCCATCATCTCCCGCGAGGTATTGATGTGGAGCGACTCGTAGGCGGCCGACTGGTCATTGTCGTTGTCGTACTTCCAGTTTCCGCCGATGAAAGAGCCCTTTTCGAAGCAGACGTGATCGATGCCCTTCGCCTTGAGGCTTCGCATCGCAGTGATCCCGGAAGAACCGGCACCGATCACGCAGGCCCGCGGCTTGTGGCCGTCACGGAAATCGGCCCCGTTCGCGGTTGACTCATTCGCAACGCGGACTCCTGAAGCTTCCATCGGAAGATTGTAACCCAATGCTGACAAGAGTTCATGTCAGTTTGTCCAGCCTCGCATCCGCAACCTGGACCCAGTTTGGGTGGCGTTAGCGGGAGAGGGGGGCGCGCGGGCCCCCCCCCCGCCGTGAA
>JAEYSQ010000154.1 GCA_023434465.1 Actinomycetes bacterium | reverse complement strand
GTCCTCGGTCGCCCCGGCTCGTTTGGTCACCACGATCAGGCCTTCTTCCTCCTCGATCGTGGTCGGGGGAGTCATCCAGTTCTGGGGCTTGTAGCCACCGGTGTCGGCGTGGATCATCACCGAACCGTCCGATTTGATCATCACCAACCGCAGCGCCTCGGGCAGGAAAGTGTCCAGCCGCCCGGTGTAACGGGCCTCGCATCGGGCGACGATCAAACGCATCGGCGCAGGTTACCCGGAAGGGAGGCGCCACTCGATTGGCTCGGCACCCTGGTCGACCAGCAGCTGGTTGGCGCGACTGAAGGGCCGAGAGCCGAAGAAGCCGTGCCGGGCAGCCATCGGACTGGGATGGGGAGACTCGATCGAGGGGACCGGGCCGAGCAGCGGCTTCAGGTCGCGGGCGTTCCTGCCCCAGAGGATCGCGACCATCGGGCCGCCTCGCGCGGCAAGCGCGATGATCGCCTGCTCGGTCACCGCCTCCCAGCCGCGGCCCTGATGGGCATTCGGCCGGCCCGGCTGAACCGAGAGTGAGCGATTGAGCAGCAGCACGCCGCGATCGAACCAGGGTGAAAGATCGCCGTTTTTCGGCCGCGGATAGCCCAGGTCATCCGAGTACTCCCTGAAGATGTTGACCAGGCTCGGTGGTAGCGGCTGCACGTCGGGGGCCACCGAGAAGCAGAGGCCGACCGCGTGGCCGGGAGTCGGGTAGGGGTCCTGCCCGACGATAAGCACGCGGACCTTCTCGAGCGGGAGAGTGAAAGCGCGAAGGATGTTCTCCCCGGCCGGAAGGTAGCCGCGCCCTGCGGCCACCTCGCCGCGGAGGAACTCGCCCATCTCTGCGATCTGACCAGCGACCGGCTCGAGTGCCTCGGCCCAGCCGGGGTCGATCACTTCGTTCAGGGGGCGGGCCGGCACGGTCCAAGCATAGGACCAGTGAGAAACGGAAAGTTGGCAACTATTGCCAACTTTCCGGTTCTCACCCGAGGCGAAGCTCAGCGGGCGTAGACCAGGTGGGTGACGTGGGCGGTGGTCCGGCTGCTCACCGGAGTGAGTTCCACACCGGGGGTCCCGGCGAAGACCCGCTCGCCGTCACCGGCGACGAAAGGTGAGACATGAAGCCGCAGCTCGTCGACCAGGCCGGCCGCAAGGTACTGGTTGAGCACGCTCGGACCCCCGGCGATCGAAACGGTCTTTTCGCCCGCCGCCTCTCGGGCCCGTTCGAGCGCCACCTCGATCCCTTCCGTCACGAAATGGAACGTGGTGCCGCCCTCCTTCTCGATACTGGGCCGCGGGCGGTGGCAGAGGATGAAAACCGGCGCGTGGTACGGCGGGTCCTCTCCCCACCATCCGGTCCAGTCGAGGTCCCATTCCCCGTCGTCGGACGAGAACATCCTGCGCCCCATGATGTACGCGCCGGCTTCGGTGATCTTCGCGCGCTCTTCTTCGTTGTCCGCGCCGTGTTCGAACATCCACGCGTGCAGGCGGTCGGGGTCGATGTCACCGAACGGCCTCTCCCGGCTCTGGCCCCGACCGCTGGCGAAGCCGTCGAGCGTGACCGTCATGTCTGCGGTGACCTTTGACATCGCTTCCTCCATCCACTCCGTAGATTTGGTGACCGAACCTTATGGCCAATCGACTGACTCGCCTCTTCGGGATCGAACACCCGATCGTGCTCGCGCCGTTCGGCGGACTTTCGTCGGTCGAACTGACGGCGACCGTCAGCCGACTGGGCGGTCTCGGCTCGTTTGGCCTCTACGGATACGGCCCCGACCGGGTCCGCGAGACCTTCGCGCAACTGCGAGCCGCCTCCGCCCACCCGATCGCGGCCAACCTCTGGTTGCCGACCGGAACCGAGCAGGAGCCGGATGCCGAGCAGTTCAACCGCTACCGCGACAACCTGGGCCCGTTCTTCGAGCGGCTCGGACTTGACCCACCCCCGCTCCCGGACCGGTTTCTGCCTTCCTTCGAGGACCAGTTCGAGGCGGTGCTCGAACTCGAGCCACGAGTGATCAGCTTCGTGTTCGGCGTGCCCCCTGAAGAGGTTGTCACCGCGGCCCGGCAGCGGGGAACGATCATCGTCGGTACGGCAACCACCGTCGACGAAGCACTCGCCCTCGAGGCCGGCGGGGTCGACGCCGTAGTCGCGACCGGCTCCGAAGCAGCCGGCCACCGGGTTTCGTTTCTCGAGCCGGCCGAGCGGTCGCTGGTCGGCACGATGGCGCTCGTTCCCCAGGTCGCCGACGCGGTCTCGATACCGGTCATCGCGGCCGGTGCGATCGCCGACCGCCGTGGAGTCGCCGCCGCCTTCGCACTCGGCGCCGACGGGGTCCAGGTCGGAACCGCCTTCCTTCGTACCACTCAATCGGCCGCCAACGACGCCCACCGCGAGGCGATCGACTCGACTCCCGCCCACGGGACGGTGTTGACCCGGGCGATGAGCGGTCGTCTCTCCCGGGGCGCTCCGAACCTCGCCGTGCGCAAGATCGAGGAATCCGGACTGATCGCGCCGTTCCCCGCCCAAAACTGGCTGACCGGGCAGTTTCGATCCGAGGCGGCCCGCCGGGGAGTTGGGGACCTTCAGTCACTCTGGCTCGGCCAGGCCGGCGGCGCGGCCCGATTCGATGATGCGAAAGAGCTGTTTGCCGAACTGGCGGCCGGCCTGCCCGACGGTCCAGCCGCCTAATCGTTGAAGAATCGTCCTTCGGTCACTTCGGCCACGTAGCCGGCGCGGATCGCGAAGTCACCGAAGCGCTCGCCAGGCTCGCGCTCGCGGGCGTAGTGGCCCAGGGTCTCGTCCAGCACTTCGAGGATCTTCTCCTCGCCGACGTTCTCGAGGTACATCCGGTTCAGGCGTTGACCGTGAAAGCCACCGCCGAGGTAGAGGTTGTATTTGCCGGGTGCCCGGCCGGTGAGGCCGATCTCCGCGATGTAAGGCCGGGCGCAGCCGTTCGGACAGCCGGTCATCCGGATCGTGACCGGGGCCTCGGTCAGGTCGTGGACTTCGAGCAGCTTCTCGACCTTGGTCAGCAACTCCGGCAGGTACCGCTCGCTTTCGGCCATCGCCAGCCCACAGGTCGGGAAAGCGACGCAGGCCATCGAGTTGAGCCGTAGCGCGCTGAGCCGGCCCGAACCATCGAGGCCGTGCTCGGCCAGCAGCGACTCGATCTCCGGCCGGTCGGCCGGTTCGACATCGGAGATGATCAGGTTCTGGTTCGGAGTGATGCGGAAGGTTCCCTTGTGGACCCTCGCGATCTCACGCAGGCCGTCCATGACCGGGCGCTCCCCCGCGTTCCTGACCCTGCCGTTCTCGATGAAGAGGGTGCAGTGCTCGCGCCCGTCCTCGCCGGTCACCCAGCCGAGCGGGTCGCCGTTGGTCGTGAACTCGTACTCCCTCGCGGGTGCGAGTCCGAAGCCGGCCCGTTGCTCGATCTCGGCCTTGATCCAATCGACTCCCTTGTCGTCGACCGTGTACTTGAAGCGGGCCCGCGCACGGTCGACCCGGTCGCCGAAGTCGCGCTGGACCGAGATCACCGCGTCGATCACCGGAAAAAGATTCCCGACCTCGAAGAAGCCGATCACGTCGGCCAGCCGCGGGTAGGTCTCCGGAGCCCGGTCGGTCCGACCCATGCCACCGCCGATCGCCAGGTTGAACCCGACCAGCCGGCCCTGGTCGACGATCGCGATCAGACCGAGGTCCTGGCTGTAGACGTCGATGTCGTTGCTCGGCGGAATCGCGAACCCGATCTTGAACTTGCGCGGCATGTAGGTCTTGCCGTAGAAGGGCTCTTCGCTCTCTTCCTTCCGTTTCTCCCGGCTCGCCCCTTCGACGCCGTACCAGATCTCCTCGTAGGCGCCGGTGCGATGAAGCGCGTGCTCGCTCGCTTGCCGGGCCAGGTCGTACACCTCGGCGTGGATATCCGAAAGGTTCGGATTGACCGTGCACATCACGCCGCGGGTGTCGTCGCCGCAGGCAGCCTTGGTGTCGATCACGACTTCGCGAAGGCCCTGCAGCACGGTGCGCAGGTTCTCTTTGCGGATCCGATGGAACTGGAAGGTCTGCCGGGTGGTCAGACGCAGCGACTCGCCGCCGTAGTCCCGGCCGAGTTCGTCGATCTTCCGCCACTGGCTCGGGCTCAGGACCCCGCCGGGCAGGCGGAGCCTCGCCATGAACGAGTAGTCGGGCTCGAGCTTTTGCCGGCGCCGCTCGTCCCGGATGTCGCGGTCATCCTGCTGGTACATGCCGTGAAACTTCATGAGCTTGTTGTCGGTCTCGGCGACCGCTCCGGTAACCGGGTCGGCGAGGCTCGCAGCGATCGTGCCCCGCAGGAAGTCGCTCTCGGCCTTCATCGTCTCGTCGGGTCCGAGCTGCTCAAGCGGCTGTGAGCGGTCGCGACTGCGATCGGTTTCGTGGTTCGCGTCCATCGGAGCTCTTAGTAGACGTCGAGCCGGTAGCGGTGATCCCGGCGCATGTCCGAGAGGTAGGTCGAGGCCGAGTCCCGGTCGATGGCGCCCTGTTCAGCGATCACGTCGAGCAGCGCCTCGTGAACGTCGGGGGCCATCCGGGCGGCGTCACCGCAGACGTAAACGCAGGCGCCGTCTTCTAACCAGCTGTACAGCTCCCTGCCCCGAAGCCGAAGCCGGTCCTGCACGTAGACCTTCCGGTCCGAATCACGGGAGAAGGCGAGATCGAGCCGGTCCAGCGTGCCGTTCCTGAACATCTCCTGCCACTCGACCTGGTAGAGGAAGTCGCTGCGAAAGTTCCGTTCACCGAAGAAAAGCCAGGATCGGCCGAAGCCGCCCCGGGCCTCCCGTTCGTGCATGAACGCCCGGTACGGTGCGACCCCGGTCCCGGCTCCGATCATGATGATCGGAGTTTCGTCATCGGGCAGGTGGAAGTGATCGTTCGCCTTGAAGTACACCGGCAGGGTTGCCTCTGCGCCGGTCAGTCCGGCGAGATGACCGGAGGCGACGCCGGTGCGACCGGTCCCGTTTAGCTCGTAGCGCACGGTGCTGACGGTGAGGTGGACTTCATCGGGTGCGGCAGCCAGGCTCGAGGCGATCGAGTAGAGCCGCGGCTGGAGCGGCCGCAGTCCCGCGAGAAGAAGTTCCGGGTCGATCGCCGGTACCGGGTAACGGTCGATTATGTCGAGCACGTGGTTGCCGCCGAGGAATGCCATGCGTTCCTTCGCGGCTTCGGCTTCACCGAGCCCGCGCAGCTCGTCTGACCCGGCGACCTCGGCCCAGTGCTCGAGAAATCGCGGAGTCAAGGCAGTGATCTCGAAGCGTGAGGTCAGCGCCTGCCCCAGGGTCATGCTTTCGTCCTTAACCGCGACCTCGGCTTCGGCCGGCAGCGAGAGTCGCTCGAGCATGGTCGCGACCAGCCCGGGATCGTTCGGGGCCATCACCCCGAGCACGTCGCCCGGCTGGTACTCGATCCCGGAGCCTTCGAGCGAGAGCTCTACGTGGCGGGTCTCCTTGGTCGAGCCGCGACCGGTCAGCACGATGTTTTCCAGCACCGGGGCGGCGAACGGGTTCTTCCGGTCGTACCTCTCGGTTGACGATGCCCGGGTTCCCGAGATCCCGACAACCGCTCCAGCTAGATCGTTGGAGCCGACTTCTTCCCGCGAGGAAGCGAGCTTCTCGACCACCCCGGAGATCCAGGACTCGGCCGAATCCTCGAAGTCCACGTCGCATTCAACCCGCTCGGCCAGGCGCTCGCCGCCCAGCTCGGCCAGGCGTTCGTCGACCCGCCGGCCGGCGCTGCAGTAGTGCTCGTAGGTCGAATCACCCAGGGCCAGCACCGAGAACCGGAGCTCGGTCAGTTTCGGCGCCTTGCGGCTTTCGAGAAACTCGAAGAAGTCGAGCGCGTTCTGGGGCGGGTCGCCTTCTCCATGGGTGCTGGTGATGACCAGCAGGTCCTGTTCTTCCTTCAGCGACCGGACCTTGTAGTCGGCCAGATCAGCCAGCTTCGGATCGATCCCGCGACCGCGGGCGGCCTCGGCCAGGGCCATGGCCAGCTCACGACTGTTGCCGGTCTCGCTGCCGTAGAGGATCGTAGTCAGCCGGGTCTTTGCCCCCGCTGTCGCGTCCAGCGCTGACCGACCTGCCAGTTCGGCTTCCGGTGTGAGAATGGCACCGGGTGATCGCCCAGCGGCTCCGGCCAGGTATCCGCTGACCCAGATCGCCTGCTCGGGACTGAGCGAGGTTGCGAGGTCGTCGAGTTTGTCGATCTGGGCAGCGGTCAGCATGGCGCCAAAGGCGAGGCAGGAGGTGGCGGCGCCAGGGTCAGGGAGCCGAAACGACGCGCATGTACGGGAGCGGCTGTTCCCAGCCTTCCGGGTAGCGCTCGCTGGCCTGGTCATCGGTGACCGAGCCGGCGATGATCACGTCCTCGCCCGACTGCCACTGGGCGGGAGTGGTCAGCTGGTGGTTGGCGGTCAACTGCAGTGAATCGATGACCCGGAGGATCTCGTCGAAATTGCGGCCGGTCGACATCGGGTAGACCATGACCAGCTTGATCTGCTTGTCCGGTCCGATCACGAAGACGTTGCGAAGCGTCGCGTTCTGGGCGGGGGTGCGCTCGGTCGGATCGCCCTCGACGTCGGGCGGCAGCATGCCGTAGGCCTTCGCGACCGCATGGTCAGTGTCGGCGATGATCGGGTAGTTGACCGCCGTGCCCTGGTTCTTCTCGATGTCAACCGACCACTTCGCGCTGCCTTCGACGGGGTCGGTCGAGATCGCGATGATCTTCGCGCCGCGCTTCTCGAATTCGGGTTTGATGCTCGCCATGTATCCGAGTTCGGTCGTGCAGACCGGTGTGAAGGCACGCGGGTGCGAAAAGAGCACCGCCCACCCGTCGCCGATCCAGTCGTGAAAGCTGATTTCTCCATCGGTGGTCTGGGCGGTGAAATCCGGGGCGGTATCGCCGATAGTCAAGGCCATTGGTTCCTCTCATCTTCGTGGAAATCTATTGCTTGAATCCCGATCAGGATTCATAAGTATCGCATTACGATATCGCAAAGCGGGCCCCGGTTACGCCTGACGGCTGTGAAACCCTTTGACCCGTGGCATCCGCCCCCGGCCCAGAATCCCCGATCGATCCCGTGAGCGAAGGCGACTACGAACGCCTGGCCGCCCTGCGGGAAGGAATCCGCCGGTATCTGGCCTGGGCCGAGCAATGCGCGCGCAGTCACGACCTGACCCCGGCCCAGGTCCAGCTGGCTCTGGCCGTCCGCTCCCACCCCGACCCGGAGGGTCCCAATCTCTCCTGGCTCTCCGAGACCCTGCTGCTCCGCCATCACAGCGTGGTCGGACTGGTCAACCGCGCGGAAGAGGCCGGGATGGTGACCAGGGTCGCCGACAACCAACGGAGCGGAGGAGTACGGGTCCGGCTCACCAGAAGTGGCTCTGATCGGCTCGAATCGGTCTCGTCCGAGCATCTCGACTGGCTGGCCGGTCACGCGGCAGATCTGGCCGCGCTCCTGGAGGGTTTTGTCTCGTCCGGCGATTAGTTCCGGGCACCCGGACCGTCTAAACGACTGGAACCCAACCTGAGGAGACCTCCGTGCCAGAGTTCAAGACCAAGATCAACGCAGTAGGCAACAACACCGGCATCATCGTTCCGGAATCCGTCGTCGAAGAACTCGATTCCGGGAAGCGGCCGGCCGTCAAGGTAACCGTCGACGGATACCGCTACGAGAGCACGATCGCCCGGATGTCAGGGAAATTCATGATTCCGCTCAGCGCCGAGCACCGCGCGAAATCGGGGCTGGCCGGAGGCGACGCGGTAACGGTCAAGCTGGCGGTCGATACCGAGCCACGCACGGTCGAGGTTCCTGAGGACCTGGACGCGGCACTGACCAGGTCGGACTCCGCCAGAGCGGCTTTCGAAGCGCTTGCACCCAGCAAGAAGAAGTGGCTCGTCAAAGCGATCGTCGATGCGAAGAAGCCCGAAACCAGGGAACGCCGGATCGTCAAGTCGATCGAGAAGCTCGAGTCCGGCAAAGCCTGAAGGCAGGTGTGGAAGCTCAGGAACGGATCTCGATGACCGGAGCATCGTCGTCGAGACGGTCCGGCACTTCGAAGGAGCGGAAGAGATCGGGCAGGAAGGGTTGCAGGAAGTTGTGGACCGCCGCCACCTTTGGCGGAGATTCCGGAGCGTCGATCGAAGTTTCGAGGATGGTCAGCGACCAGGGATTCCAGCCCCCGGCTTCCGGGTCCGGCTTGTAGGACGCGAAGGCGGGATAGCCGTTGGCACGGACCGCGATCAGCTTCGACCCGCGGCAGGCAGCGCCGGGACCGAGCAGGAACCGGCCCGCTTCCTCGGCCCCCCGCAGCCAGAGCGGCAAGGGCGGCATGTCGAAGACGACGTCGTAGCGGAGCAGGGCGACGATTCGGTCGATGTCGTATTCCGCGAAGGCTTCGAGGTACTGCTCGAGCAACCGGCGCTCGTCGTCCTCGGACGGGCGGACCGGCGCGTCCGCGTCCTCGAGGGCCAGCGAATCGAGGGTTGCGCGGGCCCGCTGAAGCGCACTGTTGACCGACGCTTCCGAGGTTTCCAGCATATTGGCCACCTCTTTTGCGCTCCAGCGAAGCACTTCCCGCAGGACCAGCACCACGCGCTGCCGGGCGGGCAGGTGCTGGAGCGCGGCGACGAAGGCCAGCCGGAGCGCCTCTCGATCGGCTACCTGCCGGGCCGGGTCGGCCGCCGGATCCAGGATCTGCCCGTCGGCGATCGGCAGTACCCAGGTCGATTCCGAAAGGGGCTCCCCGACCGGCGTGTCCGGGGTACCGGGATCGGACAGATCCACCGGCCGGGCCCGCCTCCCCCGACTCTCGATCTGGTCGAGACAGACGTTGGTGGCGATCCGGAACAGCCAGGACTTGACGGCAGCCGCATCCTTCAGCGTGTCGGCACGACGCCACGCGCGGACCATCGTCTCCTGAGCCGCATCTTCAGCCTCGAAGCCGGAACCGAGCATCCGGTAGCAGTAACCGACGAGTGCCGGGCGCAGCCGCTCAAGGTCGTCCTCGATGGTCGGCTGGGCAGAGACAGAGCTTGCCATTGACACATCGTAGATGCACGACCGATGAGTTTCAGCGACGGGGGCCGTCTCTGCTTCAGTAACCACTACCCAAGGAGACAGAATGTCCCGGATTCTTTTTCTCAACCTGCCGGTCAGCGACCTTCCGGCCAGCCGCGAGTTCTTCGGCCGCCTCGGCTTCGAGTTCGACGAGCGTTTCTGTGACGAGCAGGCCGTTTGCATGGTGGTCAGCGAGCAGGCTTATGTGATGTTGCTCGAGCGAAGCCGGTTCGCCGACTTCGTGACCCGGCCGGTGGCCGAGGCAGCCGACGCCACGGCGCTCACCGTGGCGATCAGCGCCGAAAGCCGCGAAGCGGTGGACGCGTTCGCCGAGACCGCCTGGGATGCCGGTGCGACCACGGCGAAGGACCCGCAGGACTACGGCTTCATGTACCAGCGCAGCTTCCACGATCTCGACGGCCACCTCTGGGAAGTCATGTGGATGGATCCGGTTGCGGTCGAGATGGGTCCGGAGGCATTCATGGCGCAGCAGTCGACCTCCTGATGCCCTCCCCGGACCCGGACGACCCTGCGAGCGCCCGACGGGATTCCAGCGAGGCCGACCGGGCCGAGGTTGCCCGTAACGTCGAAGCGTTCTGGGATCTGGTGGCCCGCTCCACCGATAAACGATTGAACGGCAGGCTTCGCGGATATGTTCCAATCAGAACTGTCCACGAACGAGCGGAACACTGGAGGAAGAAATGATCGGATTCATTCTGGGTCTCTTGATAATCGGACTCATCGCCGGTGCGCTGGCTCGCCTGCTCGTGCCGGGCAAGCAGGAAATGTCGATCCCGATGACCATGCTGGTCGGCGTGATCGGCTCCTTCGTCGGCGGGTTTCTCGGTGCCCTGATCTTCGGGCACGACATCGATGATGGTTTCTTCCAGGCTTCGGGCATCATCGGATCGGTGATCGGCGCGATCATCGTCGTGCTGATCTGGCAGAAGCTCGGCTCGCGCTCGCAGATCCGCGGCTGAGGCGAGTTCCCCAGGGCAAGTCTGGAACCTTCGGCAGCCCGCCGGGGCGCTTCAGGCTGGCGGATTCTCCGCGTACTGCGGTGCGTTTCCACCGATCTCGTGCCAGGACGGCTTGTAGGCAACTTGAAGGTGAAAGCTCGGCTCCATGTCCAGTTCCCGCATCAGGCCTGCCGCCACGAAGTAGTTCTCTCCCAGGTCGTCGTAGATGCTCGATCCGCAGTTGCTGCAGAAGTTGCGCGGGGCGAACTCGCTCTCGTAGGTCTTCACGAGGTCCTCGCCCTTCGTGAACCTGAAGTTCTCCTTCGGCACGACCACTCCGGCCAGACTCGACCCGGTCCATCTTTGGCATCTCGTGCAGTGGCAGTAACCCAGTGACTGGGGATCTCGAACCTCGTACTCGACCTCGCCACAAAGGCAAGCTCCGTTGAGCGTCTCACTCATCACGGCCTCCTCGCTAGGGATTTTTGAACTCTCTCCGACCCTATCCCGGCGAACCGGTCAACGGGGAATTCTCTTCAGGAAGGTGTCTCGGGATCGCCCTGCGGCGGGCGGACAAGCCACCAGGTCAGCACGGTGCCGACCGCGCAAAGCGCGACCGAGGCCCATAGTGAGCTGGACAGAGCGTAGGTGTAAGCCTCCACCTCGTCGGAACCGGCCGCGTCATCCCGGAAAATTGCGAACAGGGCACCGGTCACGGCCAACATCACCGCTCCAGCCATGACCCGGTTCATGGCCAGCACCCCGGCTGCGATCCCTGCCTTGGCCCGCGGCATCGCGGCCATCGCGGCGGTCGACATCGGCGTGTAGACGAGTCCGAGCGCGATCCCGAAAAGCAGGAAGCCAGGCAGGACGGTGGCGTAGCCGCTACTGGCGTCGAGCCTCGTCATCAGGGCAATTCCGGCGGTTCCGCAGATCATCCCCGTCGTCATCAGGGCCCGCACACCTACCCGGTTGATCAACCACTTGCAAAGTGGAGATATGACCACCATCGGGGCGGTTATCGGAAGCACCATGATGCCGCTCATGACCGGGCTGTAACCGAGGACTTCCTGGAGATACTGGGGCATGTAGAAGATCACGCTCCACCAGCCGCCGACCAGGCAGAACGCGGCGGCTGTCGCACCGAGATAGGGCCGATTGCGAAAAAGTCCGAACTCGACCATCGGCTGGCGCACGTGCTCGTCAACGATCGCGAACAGACCCAGGGCGAGAAGGCCGATCACGAA
>JAEYSQ010000040.1 GCA_023434465.1 Actinomycetes bacterium | reverse complement strand
CTGACCTGCTCGACGGCAGTTCCACAAGCCGTGACGCCAATCTGTTCGGGCGGGAGAGCGAGCAGGACACGATCGAGAAACTGTTGACCGAGGCAAGACTCGGCTCGAGCCGCACCCTGGTGATTACCGGAGAACCCGGGATCGGCAAGACCGCGCTGCTCAACCTGGCGCGCAACTCCGGCATCTCTCACGGCATGACGGTCCTTTCGGCGCGCGGGATCGAATCCGAGGCCGAGGTCCCCTTCGGTGGCCTGCTCGAACTGCTCGGGCCGCTCCTCAACCGGTTGGACCAGCTGCCGGCAATCCAAGCCGATGCGCTCCGCGGAGCATTCGCTCTCGGTCCGACGGTCGAAAGCGACCGCTTTCTGATCGGTGCGGCCACCCTGAACCTGATCTCGGCCCATTCCGACCGGGGTCCCATCCTCGCCCTGGTGGACGACGCCCAGTGGGTCGATGATGCTTCTCTGGCTGCGGTCCTCTTCGCCGCCAAGCGACTGCTTGTCGATCCCGTTGCGATCCTGTTCGGGTCGAGAACCGACGAATCCGCCGCACTTGAATCCGCTCGGCTGCCCGAGCTGGCCCTAACCGGCGTCGGCGCGGAAGCAGCCGGTCGCATCATCGCCCGGCACGCGCCGGGCCGTGCCTCGCCGGAGACGATCGAGCGACTGGAGGCGGCCGCTGCGGGCAATCCTCTCGTGCTCACCGAAATCGCCGCCGACACGAGCCGGTTCGAGGCCGCTCCCTTCGGCGGTCCGCTTGAGATCGAGACGAGCGTGAGCCGCGCCTACCTGGGGCGGATCGCGACGTTGCCGGAACCGACCCGCAAGGTCCTGGCGCTTGCCGCGGCGGAGGATTCGGGAGACCTCTCGCTGGTCGATGCGGCGGCGACAAAGCTCGAACTTGAACTGAACGACATCGAGCCGGCGGAGCGCGAAGGCCTGCTTGAGATCAATTTCGGCCGTCTCTCCTGGCGTCACCCTCTGGCTCGATCGGCGGCCTACCAATCGACGACCCCGGCCGAGCGGCGCGCCATGCATGCCGCGCTGGCCGAGGTACTTCCCGAAAACGAGGAGGACAGGCGCGCCTGGCACCGGGCCGCCGCCGTTCTCGGAGTCGACGAGGAGGTTGCGGCCGTCCTCGAATCGGCCAGCCACCGGGCCCGTTCGCGCAGCGGCTACTCGGCTGCGGCCACCGCGGCAGAACGGGCTGCCGGACTCAGTCCCGACGACGGGCCAAAGGCGAGGCGGCTTTTCATCGCGGCGGAATCGGCCTGGCTCGGGGGACAGCAGGAACGTTCACTGACCAGGCTGCGAGAGGCCACGTTGCTCTCGCCGGAGCCCCATCTCCGGGCCAAGATCCTTCATCTCTGGGGACAGGCGTCGATCCGGGCGGGAAACATCGACGCGGGTCACGACCTGCTGCTCGAAGGGGCCGAACTGATCGAGGATCTCGATTCCGCCCAAGCGGTGGTCATGTTTGCCGAAGTCACCGATGCGGCCATGTACGCAGGTCGTCCGGACGCGATGATCGGGCCGGCAAGGCGCGCCTTCAACCTCATCACGAGCGAGTCCGGAGACCGCGAACGGTTCTTCGCGAACGTCGCCCTCGGGACGGCACTGGTCTACGGCGACCAAGGACCGGAGGGCACCGGCTACCTCAGGGAGGCGGTCGAGATCCTCGAATCCTCCGAGTCGCTTTCCAGCGATCCCCGTTCTCTTTCGGCCGCGGTGGTCGGAAGACTCTGGCTGCGCGACGGTGAGAGCGAGAGCCCCCTGGTCGACCGGGTGATCGAGGTGGCCCGGGGGCAGGGAGCGCTGGGCGCGCTGCCTTTCGCACTCGCGCTTTCGGCCCGGGATGCGGCGACGACCGACCGCTGGGCAGTCGGCCGCTCGCTCTACGAGGAAGCGATCGAACTGGCCCGGGAGACCGACCAGAAAATGCCGCTCGGCGGTGCTCTGGCCGGACTGGCGGTCATCAAGGCCCGGATCGGGGAGCCCGAGGGCTGTCGCGCCAACGCCGAGGAAGCACTTGCGCTTGGCTCCGAACACGGTTTCGGCTTCTTCCGGGTCTGGGCGCTCGACGCCCTGGCGGAACTCGAGCTTGCCGGTGGTCGCCCGGAACAGGCCACGGCGAGACTGGAAGAGAAGCAGCGCACGCTCGATGAGTTCGGGGTGGGGGACCCGGACGTTTCACCGGTGCCGGAACTGATCGAGGTCGGACTCAGAACCGGGATCACCGACGGTCTCGCTGAACGGCTTGAAACCTTCGCTGTCGCGGCCGAGGCGAAAGGACAACCGTGGGCTCTCGCGCGGCTCGCCAGGTCCCGGGCCCTGCTCGGCGTGACCGCGGATCCCGACTCGGAGTTCGAGCGGGCGCTCCGCCTCAACCAGGCGACCCCGGACAGTTTCGAAACCGCCCGGACCCGCCTCTGTTACGGCGAACATCTCCGCCGCTCGGGCCAAAGGATCCGGGCCCGGGAACAACTGCGGGAGGCGACCGTGATTTTCGAGGATCTCGGAGCGAAGCCGTGGTCCGAGCGGGCAAGAACCGAACTCCTGGCGACCGGGGAAAGGGCCCGGCGGCGGGATCCCAGCACGCTGGACGACCTCACGCCCAGGGAGGTCCAGGTCGGTCTCGCCCTGGCCGGAGGGAGCACGACCCGCGAAGCGGCGGCCAAGCTCTTCCTCAGCCCGAAGACCGTCGAATACCACCTGCGAAACACGTACCGCAAGCTCGGCATCAATTCCCGGGCCGAACTCACCGAAGCGCTCTCGAAGCTCGAACCGGCCCAGCCCGGCTCATCAACCGACTGACTTCGCCCCGGGTGGAGAAATCGCAGGACTAGGGACCCCCCTGAGGCGATCGGAGCAGTGCTCGTTCAGCCTGTCCTCACCCCTCAATCCAGGCGAAAGCCGGAACGGAGAACAAAATGAGCAGCAGCACACTTACAGAAGCAAGTCTCGACGAAGAGAAGGTGGGCTCGTTCGTCGGTCAGGTGATCGGAGAACTCGGGGCCACGGTGAACGCGGCACTGGTGGTCATCGGCGACGAACTAGGCCTCTACCGGGCGATGGACGGAGCCGGGGGACTCACTCCCGGCGAGCTCGCAGAAACCACCGGCACCACCGAGCGCTACATCCGCGAGTGGCTGAACGCCCAGGCCGCCGGCGGCTACGTCGAGTACGACCCGGAGGACGGCCGCTACCGTCTGCCGCCTGAGCACGCCGTCGTCCTGGCCGATGAATCGAGTCCCTTCTTCATGCCGGGTGCTTTTCAGTTGATGACTGCCAGCGTGCGGGACGAGAAGAAGATTCGCGAGGCGTTTCGAAGCGGCGCCGGAGTTGGCTGGCACGAGCACAACGACGGGGTCTTCGAGGGCTGCGAGCGGTTCTTCCGTCCCAGCTACAACGCGAGCCTGGTCGAGCAGTGGATTCCCGCTCTCGACGGCGTAGCAGAGAAGCTTTCCGCGGGCGGGAAGGTCGCCGACATCGGTTGTGGTCACGGCGCCTCGACGATCCTGATGGCGGAGGCCTTCCCCAATTCGGAGTTCGTCGGCTTCGATTATCACGAGGAATCGATTCTCGAAGCGCGCAGCCGGGCGGCTGCGGCCGGGGTCGCCGACCGGGTTCGCTTCGAGGTTGCGCCGGCATCCGGCTACCCGGGAAGTGACTACGACCTGGTCACCACCTTCGACTGCCTGCATGACATGGGGGACCCGGTCGGAGCTTCCCGCCACGTGCGCGACTCGCTCGCCCCCGGCGGAACCTGGATGATCGTCGAGCCATTTGCAGGTGACCGGGTCGAGGACAACCTCAACCCAGTCGGGCGCGTCTACTACGGCGCTTCGACCCTTTTGTGCACGCCGGCTTCTCTCTCCCAGGAGGTCGGCCTCGCGCTGGGGGCCCAGGCCGGTGAAGAGCGAATTCGGGACGTGGTCATCAGTGGCGGCCTCTCGGGCTTTCGACGGGCGGCCGAAACACCGTTCAATCTGGTGTTCGAGGCCCGGCACTGAGGCTACGATGAATCCGATGTCCGAGATCACCGTCCGAGAGGGGAGCGTCCGCGAGCAGTCGCGGGCGCTCTACCCTGAAGAATCCGGGCAGGTTGACCGGGAGGGCATCAGGATCGGTTACGAGGTCTACGGGACCGGTGATCCGACCGTGGTCCTGCTGCCACCCTGGTCGATCGTCCATTCCCGTCACTGGAAGATGCAAATCCCGTATCTCGCCCGTCACTTCCGGGTGGTTGTCGTGGAGGGCCGCGGAAACGGGACTTCGGACCGGCCCCGGGGAGTCGAGAGCTACGAAGAGCGGGAGTTCGCCGAAGATGCCGTCGCCGTGCTCGAAAAAACGGGGACCAGCGACGCGGTCCTGGTTACCTTCTCGCGGGGAGCGGCCTGGGCGACCCTGATCGCTGCCGA
>JAEYSQ010000192.1 GCA_023434465.1 Actinomycetes bacterium | reverse complement strand
GACTTGATCATCGCCACCGAGGACTCTTCGCTCGGCATGGGAGGCCCGGCGATGATTGCCGGCGGTGGACTCGGCGAGGTCGAACCGGACGAGGTGGGACCGGTATCGATCCAGGAACCGAACGGGGTGCTCGACCTGGTCGTCGCCGACGAGGCCGAGGCCGTCGCAGCGGCGAGGAAGCTGATCGGCTACTTCCAGGGCAGCGTCGAGTGGCCGGACAGCCGGGAGCCCGATCAGCTCCCACTGCGCGAGATGGTCCCCGAGCGCGAACGGCGGGCCTTTGACGTGCGGCCGGTGATAGAGACGATCGCCGACCCGGAATCGGTCACCTTCCTGCGCGAGAAGTTCGCCCCCGAAATGGTTACCGCGCTGGCCCGGATCAAGGGCCGGCCGGTCGGCGTGATCGCCAACGACTCGCGGCACATGGCCGGGACGATCACTTCCGATTCAGCCGACAAGGCGGCCCGCTTCCTCCAGCTTTGCGAGTGCTTCGGCCTGCCGGTCATCTCGCTGGTCGACACGCCCGGGTTCATGGTCGGACCAAAGCACGAGGAGACCGCGCTGGTCCGCCACACCTCGCGGCTGCTGGTCGCCGGTGCGGCGCTGACCGTGCCGCTGATCTCGGTCATCCTCCGTCGGGCCTACGGGCTCGGTGCCCAGGCGATGGTCGGCGGCAGCCTCTGGGAGCCGTTGCTAACCGTTGCCTGGCCGAGTGCCCACCTCGGCCCGATGGGTCTCGAGGGAGCGGTGCGGCTGGCAATGCGAAAGGAACTCGAAGCGATCGAGGACGAAGAGGAACGAGAGAGAAGGGTCCGGGAGCTGACCGCGATGGCCGAAGAGAACGCGCGGGCGATGAACGCGGCCCAGCTGTTCGAGATCGACGATGTGATCGATCCTGCCGAAACCCGCCAGCTCATCGCAGCGACTCTGGCCGCCGCGCCCGAGCGTTCAGCGGAGCGACCCCCGCATCGTTTCATCGACACCTGGTGATCACCCTTTAGATACAAGTTGTATATATTCGTAACGTGCCAGGAGGCACGGCGAGGTTTTGTTCGAGGGGAACTGGAGAGAGCGATGCGAATCTGCGACACCGAATTTGCAGGCTGGCGCGGTCGGCTGGTGACCGCGACCGGGATTCTTGCCGCGTCGCTCTTGACGCTGCTCTCCGTGACCGGTTCCGCGCGGGCGGAGGTTCTCTACACGGAAGCTTTGCCGAACGGCGTGCAGCGCACCACCTACCGGATCGGCCCGATCGACGTGACGCCCGGCCAGAACCGGATCAACCTGCGAGCGATCGCCGGGGCTTCGCGGCCCGCGGTCGATGGCTGGATCACCCGGATCAAGCCTGACTTGACCTACGAAGACGGGAGCATCCCGAAGTCAAGCCTGGTGATGTTCCACCACGGAGTCTGGATCAACATCGCGAACGGCTTCGAGCCCTTCTTCGCGACCGGCGAAGAGAAGACGATCCTCGATCTCCCGGACGGTTTCGGCTACCGCTACAGGGCAGGGCACGGCTGGCTGCTCAACGACATGATCCACAACCTCACACCGCAGCCGATGTCGCTTTATGCGACCTATGAGATCGACTTCATCCCCGACTCGGCGCCGGAAGCGGCGAGCATGGTGCGAGCACGGCCATTATGGATGGACGTGGAGCGGAGCATCTACCCCGTTTTCGACGTCTGGCGCGACAGCGGCGGCAAAGACGGCGAGTTCACCTATCAGCAGGACGCTCCGAACGCGTATCCGCCCGGGGACCAGAAGAACGAGAAGACCCTGAACCAGGACGGGATGCTGGTCTGGACGACCGGGCACGTCCACACCGGCGGGCTCTCGACCAACCTCTTCCTGCGTCGCGAAGGCGCCGCATACGCCGGGCCGCATTGCCCGGAGCGAATCAACTACGCCGGCAAGCTGAAGCCCCTGCGCAAGAAGCACGCGAAACTCGTCTCCCGAATCAAGAAGCTGAAGAAAGCAAAGCGGAAGATGACCCGCTCGTTGCGGAATCAGAACCGGGCCAGATCCAACCGGAAGGCCGGCAAGCTCAAGCGCCGGATCAGGGCGAACTCGAAGAAGGTGGCCCGGGTCAACCGGCTCAAGGCGGTCAACAAAACGAAGCTCGACAAGGTGCGGGCAAAGGACAAGTCGGAGCGCCAGCGGGACGCAGCCTGCCGTGACACCCAGCCCACCGTCAACGACGGCAACCGGGTCCACCTCTTCAACTCGGAGACCAAGTACTTCGATCCGCGCGGTCCGATTTCGTGGGACATGGCGATGTACAGCACCGACGAGGACTGGCGGGTCCGGGTCGAGGCGGGCGACGAACTCGAGATCCAGACCACCTATGAGACGAAGATCGCGTCCTGGCCTGAATCGATGGGAATCAACGTCGTGTACTGGGTCGCCGACAGCGACCTGCCGGCGGCTGCCGACAGTCCGGATCCGTACGTGACCAAGGTGGACACAAGGGGCGTACTCAACCACGGTCACTACGAGGAAAACGAGGACTACGGTGGCGAGACCGGCAAGAACGGGTCGAAGCTGGTCGGTCCCGACCCGACCAAGATGGCCGACGGTCCGTTCGGCGGTGGGCCCTTCACGATCGCCGACTACAGCTACGGCCAGGGCGACTTCC
>JAEYSQ010000171.1 GCA_023434465.1 Actinomycetes bacterium | reverse complement strand
CGCCGCTACGATCGAGCCGCATGGTGCCGGGATCAATGCGCTTTTGTACCGCGGCGTCTGGCACATCTTTGACCAGGACGCAGATCTTCAACTGAAGCCTCCTTAGGGGGTCTTGCGAGAGGGCTCTCCCGGATTCTTGAGGTGGAGAGCCAGAGATGCAGTTTTGCGACGCGCAATTCTACCGGGATCCGCGCCACATTGACTGACGAGTCAGTCACCCGCAGTCGGGCCGGTCTGCGCCGGCCCTCCCAAATCAACCCGCTCCGCCCATTCAAATCAAATGATGGTTGGGCGGAGCTCTATCTGGCAGAGGCTTCGGAAAGCAAGTCCAGAAGCCGGTCGGCATCTTCGGGAGAGCCTTCTGTCTTGGGGATTCTCTGCTTGGTTCTGGGCCGTCGGTCCTCGTAGAAAAGCCCTCCCGGAGCCTCTTGCGGTGAGGCACCGGCCAGCCAGACCGCGGTGTCCGCACCTTCGTGGGAGTTCCTCAAGATCGGACCGGTCAGTTTGTGGAACCCGGGCAGGGCGGCGCTCATGCCCGGCGTGACCGCCCAGCCCGGATGCATCGAACAGAAGGTCACTCCTGTTTCGGTATCGCGGCGTTGCCAGGCGTCGGCCAGCATCACTTCGCCCCGTTTGGTGTGGGCGTAGAAGCCGGTCGGCTTGTATTCCTTCTTCTCCAACTGCGGGTCGCTCAAGCTGAAGCCGCTCGAGTACATCCCGCCCGAACTCATCATGATCACCCGCGGCTCCCTGCCCTCCCGTAGAAGAGGAAGAAGCAGCTCGGTCAGCAGGTACGGCCCCAGCAGGTTGGTCGCGAAGGTCAGCTCGAAGCCTTCCTCGGTGTGCTCGCGCTCGGAGGGCATCACTCCGGCGTTGTTGATCAGTACGTCGAGCGAGTCTCCGGATTCGAGGAACCGGTCGGCAAACCGCCGGATCTCGGCCACCAGCGACAGGTCGCAGAGGTGCAGCACGGCATCGGAGCCTGGCGCAGCGACCCTGACCTGCCCGAGGGCGTTCTCACCCTTCTCGGGATTGCGGCAGACCATGTGGACCTTCGCCCCGCAGCGGGCGAGGTCAATCGAGGCGGCGAGCCCGAGCCCGGAACTCGCGCCGGTGACCATCACGTTGCGGCCAGTCAGGTCCGGCATCTGCCAGCCGCCCATTCGCCGCCGCACGTCATATCCGATCCGGCTGAACCCCGGAACCACCGCGAGGTCCATCGCCTTGTCCAAAGCGCTTGCGATGCCGGGGGTTCGAATCAGCATCAATCCAGCATAAGGCGACGAATCGCAAACAGGTGAAAGTCGGCCATCGATTCGAGATCGGTTACCTTCAGCTTTTCGTCGGCACCATGCATCGACCGTAGGTACTCGTCGACCGCCGTGTCGAAAACCGGGGCGAAACCGTAGGCCGTCGTGCCGCGGGCCTGCCGGACCCAGTGGGAATCGGTGAAGCCGGCGGTGATCATCGGCATCAGCACCGCGCCGGGCAACCGTTCCTCCAGGAACTCACCGCAGATCCGGAACAGCTCCGTGTCCACCGGTGACTCGAAACCACCCTCCAGAGGTTCAAGCAGTTCCATCTCCCATTCGATTCCGGGACCGATCGCGGTCTCGATGTGCTCACGGATGTCGGCCTCGTCCTGATGCGGAAGAGTCCGGCAGTCACAGGTCAGCTCAACAACCGGCGGGACCACGTTGGCCGGTTCGCTGGTGCCGAGACCGGTCGGGGTCACGGACATCCTGGTCATTGCCGGGACCATCTTCGCCAGCACCGGGTGCTGACCGGCCGCCCACTCGAGTATCTCGACGTCACTTCCGCTGGCCCCGATCGAGCGGAGGGTCTCGCGAACCGAGTCCGAGACGAAGACCGGAGCTTCGTAGGCGTACAGGCGGTCGATCACCTGGGCCGCGCCTCGCACGGCGTTCTTCTCTCGGTCTGGTACCGAAGCATGTGCCGAAGCACCGCGGACCCGCAGACGGATCGATGTCACTTTCTTTTCCCCGACCGAGATCGGCACCACGGTCGCCCCGCTGGCCAGGTCGAGCCGAAAGCCTCCGCCCTCGTTGATGGCGAAATCGCAGAGCAGGTCCGGTCGCTCGCGAGCCAGCCAGGACATCCCGACGTCGGAGACGTTCCGCTCCTCATCCGACTCGGCGATCAGAACCAGATCACCGCGTGGCTCGTCGCCCAGTCGCGCGAAAGCGGCAAACGCCGCGATCCTCGCAGCCAGTTCGTTCTTCATGTCGACCGCGCCTCGACCGATCAGCCAGCCGTCCTCGACGATCCCGTCGAAGGGCCCGACCGTCCAGTTCTCAAGCGGGGCTGGCACGACATCGGTGTGGGCCATCAGCATCAGCGACGGCCCCTCCCCCTTGCCCTTGATCCGGCTGACCAGGTTGAGCCGTTCCGGATCCGGACCGATCAGTTCGCTCTCGATTCCCCGGGCCGCCAGCCAGTCCCGGATCAGGGTCGCCGCAGCGGTCTCCCTGCCGGGCGGGTTCGAGGTATCGACCCGGATCAACTCGCGGGCCAGCTCGAGCACGTCTTTCGAGAGATCACCCATGGGAGATCGTCGGTACCGCCTCGACCAGCTCGGCCGTGTAGGGCTCGCTCGGGCGTTCGATCACGTCGACCGCCACCCCGCGTTCAATAATCCGGCCCTCGAACATGACTGCGATCCGGTCGCAGAGGGACCAGGCGAGGCTCAGGTCGTGGGTGATCAGGATCAGCGACAGGCCCCGGGCCTCCTTCAGGTCGAGCAGCACCTTCAGTACCTGGGCTCTGACCGAGGTATCCAGCATCGAAACGGGCTCGTCGCAGATCAATCCCTGCGGCTCGAGCACCAGGGCCGCCGCGATCGAAACGCGCTGGCGCTGGCCCCCGGAAAGCTGGTGCGGATAGCGCTCGAGAAAGCTGTCGGGATCGAGTCCGACGTCACTGAGCGCCCGCCGCACTCGCTCCTCGTGGACTTCCTTGCCGACCCGCTGCACGATCAGCGGTTCGCGGACGATCTGGCCGACCTTGTGCCTCGGATTGAGGGTCTGGTACGGATCCTGGAAGATCATCTGGACCTTGCGGCGGAGTTCGCGCTGGCTGGATCTGGTCACCGGTTCGCCCTCGAGCAGGACCTCGCCGGTGTCAGGCTCCTGCAGGGCCATCAGGGTCCTGGCCAGAGTCGACTTGCCGCAGCCTGACTCGCCGACCAGTCCGAAGATCTCGTTTTGCTTCCAATCGAGGTCGATTCCGTCAAGTGCCTGGACTTCCTGGCGCCGGTGACGGAAGCTGACCGAGATGCCACGCGCTTCGAGCAGCGGGGCTGTCGCGCCGGAACCGGTTTCGGCGGCCTTCTCGGCGGTGACCGAAACCCCGGTGACCGGGTCCACCAGGCCCCGCTCACCGCCGATCACCGGCAGCGAGTTGAGGAGGGTCTGTGTGTACGGGTGCTCCGGGGTCGCGATCACCTGGCGGGTAGGTCCGGTCTCGACGATCCGGCCCTGCTGCATGATCGCGATCCGGTCACAGGTTTCGGCCAGCACGCCGAGATCATGTGAGATCAGGATCAGGGCCAGGTCCAGTTCATCGCCGAGCTTCTTGAGCAGGCGGAGGACCTTGGCCTGCATGACGACATCGAGGGCCGTGGTCGGTTCGTCGGCGATCACGACACGGGGGTCGCAGGCGAGCGCCAGCGCAATCATCACGCGCTGACGCTGGCCGCCGGAGAGTTGATGCGGGTAACGCGCGGCGATCCCGTCAGCCAGCCCGACCAGTGAAAGGAGTTCACGGACCCGGCTCCTTGTCGCCTGTCCCTTCGGACCGCCGTGAAGCACGATCACCTCCTCGATCTGCGAACCGACCCGCTGCACCGGATCGAGGGAGTTCATAGCACCCTGGAAGATGAGCGAGATCTCGGTCCAGCGGACCTTGCGCATCCCCGTTTCGGTCCGGCGGTTGATCCGGATCGGCTCGCCATCCGTGGCCAGGGTGATCGTCCCCGACTGGCTGAATCCCTCCGGAAGCAGCTTCATCAGGGCGAGCGCGGTCGTCGTCTTGCCGCAACCGGATTCACCGGCCAGACCGAGCGACTGGCCAGCCTCGAGGTCGAGGTCGACGTCGTCCACGATCAACTTGTCCTCCGACCTGACCTTCAGGTCCCTGACCTCGAGCAGACTCACGACGCCCTCGCCAGACGGGGGTTGATGACCTGCTCGAAAAGAAACCCGATCAGCGAGACCGACAACACCAGAATCGTGATGCAGAGCCCCGGCGGAACCACGTACCACCAGGCACCGGCACTGGGAGCGCCGGACCCGAAGGCGTTCTCGAGCATCGACCCCCAGGAGATGCGCGACGGGTCACCCAACCCGAGGAAGGAGAGGGCCGCCTCCGAGAGAATGGCCACGGCCACGATCAGCACCGTATTGGCGAAGATCAAGGGCAGCGTGTTGGGCAACACATGCGTCTTGATGATGTACAGATCGCCCGCCCCGAGCGCCCTTGCACGTTCGACGAAGGCCCGTTCCCTCAGGGTCATGACCTGGGCTCTGACGATTCGCCCGGTGCCCGCCCAGGAGGTCAGACCGATCACCGCGACCAGAACCGTCAGCGAGGGGTCGAGCAGGCGGGCGAGGACGATCATCAGCGGCAGGGCCGGGATGACCAGGAACCAGTTCTCGAAGGCGTCGAGGCTCCGGTCGGTCCAACCCCCGAAGTATCCGCTGAAAACACCTACTGCCGACCCGATGATGGCCGATATCAGTGCTGCCGCAAACCCGACGATCACCGATGTCCGGGTGCCGACCAGGAGCTGGGAGAACACGTCTTCGCCGCTTTCGGTCGTGCCGAGCCAGTGATCCGTGCTCGGTGGTTCGAGTACGTCGAGGCTAGAGGCGGTCGGGTCGTAGGGGGCGATGGCCGAGCCAAACACGGCGACAAAAACGGTCAGCACGATGATCCCGAGGCTGATCCGGCCGCGCCAGGTTCCGAGGATCCGCCCCGCTGCTTCGGTGAGCGTCATTTCTCCTTCACTCTCGGGTCGAGATAGAAGTACAGGCAGTCGGCCAGCAGGTTGGCGAGGATCACGCCGAACGAGAAGACCAGGAAGGTTCCCTGAAGCAGGGGAAAGTTCTTGTCGTTGATCGCTTCGAAGGTCAGTTCACCCAGCCCGGGCCAGGAGAAGATCGTTTCGATCGTGATCGCCCCGGCAACGACCGCACCGAACTGGATCGCCGAGAGGGTGACCAGCGGAAGCAGGGCGTTGGGTACGGCGTGACGGCTGACCACCCGCTCCCAGCGCATGCCGGTCGCCCGCTTGACGGTGATGAAGTCCTCGGTCAGCACGTCGACCATCGAAGATCGCATGATCAGGAAGTACTGGCCGAGCAGCATCAAGGTCATCGCCGTGACCGGCAGGATCATGTGCTCGATCACGTCGAGGACCTCGGCGATCGGGTTGCTGAACTCGACTCCCGGGGTCATCTGCAGACCGGACGGGAGGATGGGTAACCAGACGGCGAACAGCAGGATCAGGAGGATTCCGATCCAGTACTCGGGCGATGCATAGGTGAACAGGTTGAAGCCGAGCAGGCCGTCGTCGGTCTTGCTGCCGCGCCTGGTCGCGGCCTTCACCCCCATCCAGGAGCCGAGCAGCGTGGCGATCAGGGTTCCCGTCCCGACCAGAAGCAGAGTCCATGGCAGCGCCTCCCTGATTTCGGTCGAAACCGCCCGTCTCGATCGGTGGCTGGTGCCGAGATCAAGTCTCGCCGTGTCACCCATGTAGTCGGCGAACTGACCCAGGATCGGTTTGTCGAGCCCGTACTGGCCCCGCAGTTTCGAGATCTCTTCGGGCGTAGCGCGCGGCAGCCGGGCAAGTTGCTCGGTGGGGTCACCCATCACCCGGAAAAGGAAGAAATTGAAGATGATCACGAACAGCAGCGTGAAAACTGCTGCCGTGACCTTCCCTGTCAACCAGCGCGCGCTCAATTCACTTGCCCGCTACTTCTCGTCGGGCTCGTCCTTTTCGAGCGGTTCCTCGTCGGTCTCCTCTTCCAGCGATTCCTTGCTCGAGCGACGGGAGCGAATGATCAGGAACCCGCCGATCAGGATCACCGCCGCAACGAGGATCGCGATCAGGGCCCCGTTCGACCCGCCCTCGTCCTCGGCCGAGGTCGATTCGGAGGCCGGGGCGAGGTCCAGAAGGGGCTCGTAGCCGGCCTGTTCGCAGAAGATGTCTCCGTCCTCTGCCGGGCAGACGGGCTCCACGTTTGCGACCCGGTCGGTCCGGTAGGCCTGCAGGTTCGGGTCTTCGGTCAGGACGATGTAGGGCAGGTCCTCCTGGAGGATGTTGATCATCCGGTGGATCGTCTCCTTGCGCTTCTCGACATCGAACTCGCCGGCCTGCTCCTTGAACAACTTGTCGTATTCCGGGTTCGAGTAGAACGCATCAGAGGAGCCGCCGATCTCGTCGGTGGTCATCAGACCCAGCAGCAGGCTGGGGTCATAGGCGTCGCCCGTCCAGGCCCAGATGAAGGAATCGAAATCCGGGGCAGGTTTTCCGTTGACGTGCCGGACGGTCAGTTCGGTCAGCTTGTCGACGCTCACCTCCTGCACGTTGAACTCGACTCCGACCTCGCGGGCCATCTCGGCGACGAGCTTCGCCGCCTGGGCGTTGTACGGAGATTCGGACCTGGTCCGGGTGTAGAGGTTGAACGAAAGCCGCTCCCCGTCCTTCTCGCGGACCCCGTCGTCACCCGGCTCGTACCCGGCCTCATCGAGGATCTCCTTCGCCTTCTCGGGGTCGAATGGGTAGGTCTCGTCCGGCTCCTGGTAGAAGGACTTGTAGGACGACGGAAGCAGACCGTTGGCCACGAAGGAAGTGTCCGACGCGGCAATCTGGTTGATCCGTTCGCGGTCGATCGCGTAGGCGATGGCCTGGCGCACCGGGAGCTCCTGGATTGCCGGGTTCACGTTGCCGTCCGGGCAGATCTCCTTCGGGCACATGTTGAACGCGAGTTCGGTGAAGGTCGTAGAAGGACTGTTCATGGTCTCTACGTTCGCTTCATCGCCGAGCCGGTCGAAGGTGGTGGGTTGGACCTCGGGGATGAGGTCGATCTCGCCCAGTTTGAGGGCTCGTTCGACCGCGTCCTGGTTGCCGTACTTGATGAACTGGATCTGGTCGAACTTCGGCTCGTCGCCGGAGAACTCCGGATTGCGGTCCATGGTGATCGTGCGGCCGCGATCGAACTCGGTGGTTATGAACGGACCGGTCCCGACCAGTGGCAGCGAGGGCTGATAGTTCGTGGTCAGTTCGGAAAGCGGAACCTTGCCCCAGATGTGCTTGGGCAGGATGTAGACCATCAAACCGCCGACGATGCGAGCGTCGGGACGGGTCGTCTCGATGACCACCGTCTTCGGATCAGGAGCGCGGATCGACTTGACGTTGCTGGTGTAGCCGGCGAAGAGTTCGCCCTCCTCGCCAAGCGTCTCGAGAGTCCACTTGACGTCGGCCGAGGTCACCGGGGTGCCATCCGACCACTTCTTGTCGGCAATCTTGAAAGTCACCGTCTTGCGGTCGTCGGAGACTTCCCAGCTCTCGGCGATACCCGGGGCGGGAGAGAGGTCTTCGGGGTCGAGGTTGACCAGGAGATCCCAGTTGATCGCCCAGATCATGTAGCTCTCCTCGTCCAGGCCGATGAACGGGTTCAGAGTCTGCGGGTCCTGCGACCAGCCGATCTTGAGCACGTCGTCTTTCGCCCCTGCGGTCGGCGCGAGGAGCAGCAGCCCCACGAACAGTGCCAACAGGCTTCCGAAAGCCCTTCGAATGGACCTCGAGTTCATCTCTCTCCTCTTTTCACTCCGGCGTTACCGCCGGCTCGGTTACTTCCAGGGTTTTCTCCGCCCCGTCGACTCTGACTCGGGTTCCCAGCGGCATCGTTGCCATGTGGGTTCCGTGACCGACGGGGACGTTCGCGATCGCCGGTACTCCCAGCGGTGCGATCAGTTCGTCCAGCATCTCTTCGATCGAGAGCACCGATTCCGCGCCTTCGGGAACGTCGCGACGCTGAAGCATCACGTCGGTACCGAAGACGAAACCGGCGATGCTGTCCAGCTTCCCGGCCCTGATCAGGTGGTTGAGCAGGGTGTCGATCAGGTACTGGTCGGTGTTCAGGTCTTCGACCATCAGCACGCAACCATCCGTCTCGACCTCGAACGGCGTTCCGATCGAAGCGGAAAGCAGGGTCAGACACCCTCCGACCAGAGTTCCTTCACCGACTCCTTCACCCAGCGTGAGGACGTAGGGGTCGTCCGGATCCTCGAAGACCTTGCCGAGTGGTTCGGGCTTGAAGGCGCGGTGAAACCATTCCTCGGTGACTGGGGTTAGCTCGTCCTTCTTGCGCGTGAACCGAACGAAGTTCGGACCGTAGAAGGTCACCCAGCCGGGTTTGCGCGCCAGGGCCAGGTGAATGGCGGTGATGTCGCTGAAGCCACAGACGATCCGGGGATCGCCGAGGGAATCCCACTCGATCCGGTCGAAGATCCGGGCCGAACCGTAACCGCCGCAGAGCGCGTGGACCATGTCGATCCCCGGTTCCGTAAGTGCCCATTGAAGATCGGCGGCCCGTTCCTCGTCGGTGCCGGCCAGATAGCCGTGGACCTTCCTGGCGTTGGGGCCGAAGATGACCCGGTGCCCGCGACCTTCGAAGTACCGGGTCGCCTGCTCGATCTCGGACCGGGTCTGCGGCGGACTGGCTGGAGCGACGACCGCGATCGTCGCGTGTTCCGGCAAAGCCTTCGGTTTGATCCTCTCCAACGTCTCCCCCTCCAAAAGCAGACGAGCAACTCCGCAAGCGTAGCTGTCAGCGGGGAGGAACGGAACTTCGGGGATAGCGGGCCCGCACCTCGTCGATGAAGACCGCCATCGAATCGGCGGTCGCGGCGTCCTCCACCTCGATCATGTTTTCGGCGTTTGCCTCCCCCGAACGGGAAAGGTTGAAGGATCCGAGGAAGATCGTGTCGTCGGCAACCGTGACCTTCGCATGCATGAAGTCCCGGACCGCTCCGGTTCCCCAGGGGACGGACCGTTTGCCGCTGAAGGGAATTTCCTCGATCACCCGGGTCAAGAGCGGAATCTTCCATTTGGAGCCGGATCTCGCCCATTGCTCGTAGACCCGGTCGGTCTGCGGTTCGTCCACCACCCCGGCGATATCCAGTCCGGGACGACCTGAAAGTTCCGCCAGGGTGCCCAGGATCGGTCCGGAGGTGAGCACCGGTGATGCGATCCTGATCCGGCGCCGGGCCGAACCGAGCTTCGTCGAGATCCGCTGGGCCAACTCTTCCCCGTGGCCGGGTGTGAACCAGGCCCTGACCGTGGCGTCGCCGACCCGGATCGGGTTCGGGTCACCGTGACCTGAGCGGTCGACCTTTCCGGTCGCCCAGAGCTCCTCGAAGTTCTCCAGAAACTCACGGGCGATTTCGCCGTGCTCGACCACCGCGAGCACGTTTTCCTGCCGGGTCCAGGAGTAGACCGACCAGTTGGCCGAGCCGGTCCAGACGGCCGCCTCGTCACGCACCATGTACTTGTGGTGCATCAGATCCGGGATTCCCGAAACGCCCCTGGTCTGGATCGGTAACTGGGAGAGAATCTCCGGATTGGTCTCGGGCGGCGGGTGGACCGCGGGGAGAAAGTTGCCCGCGCCGGGATCGGCCGGCACATCGTTGTAGGCGAGTCGTACCTCCACCCCGCGCTCGGCCGCATCCCGGAAGGCGTCGGCCACGATCGAACCGACCGGGTCCGGCAGCCGCACGTCATAGAGCGCCAGCACCAGCGAGCGTTCCGCCTTCGAAATGAAGTCGACTACCCGTCCGGCCACCATCTCGGCCTGTTCAAGGCCGCCGTTCGGCCCCACGTCCCGCAACTCGAATGTCTCAATGCTCACGCAAAAACCCTACCCGCGAGCACTGACATTGAAGAAAGGTGCGCTATATGGCCATAACTTCAACTTCACTGCATCGAATCTCAACCGCCTCAGCGGCAAAACGACGAGGGCTAGAGCTCGCGGTTGGCTACTCCGGTGCGGATGAACTCGACGATGTCGTCGGTCGGTGAGCCCGGGGTGAAGACACCGGAGACTCCCATTGACTTGAGGTCTTCGATGTCCTTGTTCGGGATCGTGCCGCCGACCGTGATCAGGACGTCGTCGATTCCCTCGGCCTCGAGCAGTTCGAGGATCTTCGGGACCAGGGTCATGTGGGCGCCGGAAAGGATCGAGACGCCGATCGCGTCCGCGTCCTCCTGGATCACCGTTTCGACGATCTGTTCCGGGGTCTGGTGAAGGCCGGTGTAGATCACCTCCATGCCCGAGTCACGGAGGGCGCGGGCGATGATCTTGGCGCCGCGATCATGACCGTCGAGGCCGGGCTTGGCCACGACGACGCGGATCTTGCGGCCGGTTTTCGGTTCTGCGGTAGCGCTGCTCATCGGATCGAACCCTATTTCGTGGTTAGAAGACCGGAGTCTCTGTGTAGGTGCCGAAGACTTCCTGCATCGCCTCGATCATCTCGCCCTCGGTCGTGTGAACCCGGGCGGCGTCGAGGATCGGATACATGAGGTTGGCTTCGCCGGCCGCGGCTTCCTTGAGCGCAGCAAGGGCGGACTCGACCTCGGCCGAGTTCCGCTTCGCCTTGGTCGCTGCGAGCCGCTCGACCTGTTTGGTCTCCAGGGCCGGGTCAATGTGGAGCAGCGGGACTTCCTCTTCCTCGGTCACGTACTGGTTGACGCCGACGATCGTGAACTCGCCGTCGTCGACCCGGCGCTGGAAGTCGAAAGCCGCCTCGCCGATCTCGCGCTGCGGGAAGTTCTGGCGGACCGCTTCGACCATGCCGCCGAGTTCGTCGATCCGGCGGAAGTAGTCGTAGGCATCGGCCTCGAGTTCGTCGGTCAGCGACTCGACGAAGTAGGAGCCGGCGAGCGGATCGGGAGTGTTGGTCACCCCGGTCTCCTCGGCGATGATCTGCTGGGTCCGAAGCGCGACCCGCACCGCTTCCTCGGTCGGCAGCGCGAGCGCCTCGTCGAAGGAGTTGGTGTGGAGCGACTGGGTGCCACCGAGCACGCCGGCGAGGGCTTCGATCGCGGTGCGCACGATGTTGTTGAGCGGCTGCTGGGCAGTCAGCGAAACACCGGCGGTCTGGGTGTGGAAGCGGAGCCGCATCGACTCGGGCTTTTTCGCCCCGTAGGTCTCCTTCAGCTCGCGGGCCCAGATCCGGCGGGCGGCGCGGTACTTGGCGATTTCCTCGAAGAAGTCGATGTGGGCGTTGAAGAAGAAGGAAAGGCGGGGCGCGAAAGCGTCGACATCGATGCCCCGCTCGATCGCCCGCTCGACGTAGGTGAAACCGTCCTTGAGCGTGAACGCGAGCTCCTGCGCAGCGGTCGCTCCGGCCTCACGGATGTGGTACCCGGAGATCGAGATCGGATGCCAGCGCGGCATGTGGTCGGTGCAGTACTCGACCATGTCGGTGACCAGTCGCATCGCCGGCTCGACCGGGAAGCACCACTCCTTCTGGGCGATGTACTCCTTGAGAATGTCGGTCTGGATCGTGCCGGAAAGCCGCTCCGCAGAGACGCCCTGCTTCTCGCCGACCAGCACGTAGAAGGCAAGCAGGATCGCGGCCGGGGCGTTGATCGTCATCGAGGTCGAAACCTCGCCCAGCGGAATGCCCTGGAACAGGATCTCCATGTCGTCGATCGTGTCGACGGCGACCCCCTCGCGTCCGACCTCGCCGAGCGACCGGGCGTGGTCGGAGTCGTAGCCCATAAGGGTCGGCATGTCGAAGGCGGTCGAGAGCCCGGTCTGGCCGTGGTCGAGCAGGTAGTGGAACCGCTCGTTGGTCTCCTCGACCGTGCCGAAGCCGGCGAACTGCCGCATGGTCCAGTTGCGACCGCGATACATCGACTCGTAGGGGCCGCGGGTGAACGGATACTGACCGGGCTCGCCGATCTTGCTTGCGGCATCGCCGGCCAGGTCCTCGGCGCCGTAGCGAGCCTTGATCGGCTTGCCCGACATCGTGGTGAACTCGTTCCCGGCCGCTTCTTCTGCCTTGCGGGCAGCTTCGGAATCGGCAGGACTTGCGGGGGGCGTCGAAGTGGGTTCCATAAGTTAGGTAGGCAGATAGTAGGGCATCCGACCTTTTTTGTGTAATCCTTGTGCCGATGGCTTCGTTGGAAAGCACAGAGACCCGGATCGACCTGCTGCGGGAGGCCCGCCGTCAATGGGAGAAGCATTGGGGAGAGGAGCCGGCCCCGGCGATGGCGGCCGTGACCACCCTGATGCGGGCCCAGCAAATCCTGATGGGCCACCTGAACGAGTTGCTGGCCCCGTTCGAGCTGACTTTTGCCCGCTATGAGGTCCTCATGCTTCTCTACTTCACGAAGGAGGGGTCCCTGCCGCTGGGGAAGATCGGAGAACGGCTCCAGGTTCACCCGACCAGCGTGACCAGCCTGATCGACCGGCTCGAACGCGACGGGTTCGTCGAGCGCGCTCCCCACCCCTCGGACCGGCGAACGACTCTGGCCCGGCTCACGGTCGCTGGTCGAAACACCGCGGGACAGGCGACCAAGGTCCTGAATCGGGACAGCTTCGGCCTCGGCGCGCTCTCACCGGCCTCGCATGAAGAGTTGATCCTCCTCCTGGACCGGATCCGGGAGACTGGCGGCGACACGGTTGATTGAGGGGACCTGGGGTTCACCGCAACTCCCGGTCGGTTCGGGTTATTTATTGTTGACGTACGTCAACTCTCTTGATTCGAAGGAGGAGTCCCAGTGTTCCCGAACCTGGCCCCGAAACTGCTCGCAACCGCTATGGCGGTGACGGCGGTGTTCGGCTTCATGGCGAGCACGGCCCACGCCGAAACGGCGGACCCTCCCCACGAGCTTAGGAACTACCGCTACTGCGAGATCATTCCCTTCACCCTGGGCCCCGGCGTCGTGACCGCTCACGTCTACAACACGCTGGGCTGGAACGACTGCCCGGCCGACGAATGGAACGCGCTGACCGAACAACAGGTGAACCTGGAATTCCACTCCTTCGCCTCGTCCCTGAACGGACCCCGGTACTGGGTCGTCGACCACGTCGAGGGCGCCGGCGACACAGCCTCCGGTGAAACCTTCACCTTCGGCGGAATCAAGATGAGCCTTCGGGGGATGCTCAACACGCCGATCGGGGAGCCCCTGGTCGGGGAGCAGTACTACGTCCCGAACGAAGTCAATCGGGAAACCACCTACACGATCCATCCGTTTGAACGCACTTTCCAGCTGATCGATCCCGAGGGCCACGTCTACGTGATGCAGTCCTACGCACGGATCAACGATCCCGACCTCCGATACGGCGACCTCAAGGCGCTGGGCAGCCGGCTCGACCTGCCCGCCGGCTGGAGCTACCGGCCCCGCTCCTACGACTACCGGACCACGGTCACCGCCAACGGCCTGGCTTACGTGGTCAACGATGACCTGCTCAACTCGTATCAGCGCATGACCCCGCCAACCTCGAAGTTCACCCGGGTCAAGCGTTCCTGCTCGGCCAAAAAGTTCCAGATCAAGGTCAAAGTCTCGGGCGACACTGCGCGCTCCAAGGTCAAGTTCGGCAAGAAGGTGATCCTCAAGCGGACGATCAGCCGCAACTTCACGGTGCGGATCCCGACCCAGGCGACGCGGCCCGGCTTCCGTCAGGTCTGGATCACCTCGGTCAACGACGCCGGTGCCACCCGAATCAAGACCAGACTGCCGCGCTGCTAGACCGTCCGGCGTTTCGATAGCCAGCCGCCGAGGCCTCCGACCAGGAGCGCCCCGGTGACCGTGCCGCCAATCGCCAGGTTGCGGCCGAGCCGCTCGAAGCGCATCACCGCCCAGCCTTCCCGACGGGCTTCTGCGAGCAGCAGTGCGTCGGGATTGACTGCCACCGCATTACCGACCATCCTCATCATCGGCAGGTCGGAGGCCGAGTCGGAGTAGGCCCAGGAACCTTCGAGGTCGATCGACTCGGCTTCGGCCAGGTCCTCGATCGCGGTCACCTTGCCGGCTCCGTACACAAAGGGTCCGTCGAGGGCGCCGGTGTAGGCACCGTCCTCGACTGCGTACCTGGTGCCGATGCCGCCGTCCATCCCCAGAACCTGCGCCAGTGACTCGACCATGTCGGAACCGGCCGCACTGACGATGTAGGTGCGGCGCCCTTCGTCCTGGTGCCGGTGGACTTCGGTCAGCACCTCGGGATAGATCCGTGGGAGGATGCCGGCCAGCACCTCGGGCCACATGCGCGAAATCTCGATGTAGGACACGCCGGCAAGGGTTTCCCGGGCTACTTTGAGGATCTCGTTGGTTTCGTCGTCGGTCGCCCCCTTGATTCGGTAGCGGGCATGGTCGCGACCCCAGCGCAGAATCTGCGCCCGGGAGATCAGGCCCCGCTCGCGGGCGGCCTTGGCGAATTGCATGCCGGAGGATCCAGCCATCAGGGTCTTGTCGAGATCGAAAAACGCCGCCTGAATCATGACGAAGAAACTAACGAGACTAGCCGGCTGGGCCGAGCTCCTTGCGGAGTGATCTGGCGAATCGCTTCGATTTCGCACCGTAGATTTTCTGCCCTTGCTCGAGACAGTCCCGCGCCTTGGCTCCGCGAGCCTGGGCGATCAGCGCGGACAGGCGCCCCAAGTCATCGGAACCGGGTTCGCGCCGCTCGAGGTCTTCGGCCAGCACGTCGAGATCGTGGAGGTCGCCGAGCAGATCAGCCAGTTCCTCGACCTGTTTGCGGGTATCGGCAAAGGATGCTGAAACCTCCGGTTCGAGGATCTCGAGCTGGTAGCGGAGGTCCTTGGCCCGTTTTCTCCAGCGGTGGAAATCTTCGGGCCGGCCGGCCTCTGCGGCCTTCTTCATCGCCTTGCGCCCCCGGCGGTAGCTCCGCTCGACGTTGCCGGCGATCGCCTCACCTGCCCCGGGCAGCTCCCGGCCCCGGAAATCGCGCGCCACCGACTCGATCTGCCTGGCCACGTCGCCGAGACTCTGGGGGGTCAACTCGGCACGGTGTTCCTCTGCCTCCCGCTCGAAGTGACGACGAAGTTCCGCAGCGGTGCCCTCGGCAGCGATCGTTTCGAGGGTCGCGAGTTTCACTTCGGCGTCACGGGCACCGGCGAGTCTCCGGGATGCCTCACGGCAGGTCTGGTTGGCGGTTTGTCGCTGGCCGTCATCGATCACGCCACGAAGCATCCTCAGGGCCGAACGCACCTTCTTGAGGCACTTGCGCGCTTCGTGCACCTGGGATGCGGGATCAGCCGCCTCGCCGGCCGCCCGGGCTGCCGCCGCAGCTTCCGCGGCCCGGGTTGTGATCACGCGGCAGACACCGGTCCCGGGATCTTCCCCGGGACGGAGCCGGTGCTCGAGTCGTCTATCCGGCAGTCCGACGCTAGCCAGGCTCTGATTGGCCCAGGCCGGATCCCCGGTCAGCTCGCGGCCGAACCAGGCCGGTGGCCAGAACCCGGCCGCCGCTTCAGCCGAGTCGAACTCGACTTCGACCACCGAGATTCCAGTCAGCTCACCGGAGTAGGTGTCAACCTCGGCAACGAGTCCGCCTTCCAGGTCGACCTTCCGCCGGTGCTTCTCGATCCGCCGGTCGACCGTAACCGGCCAGAGCCGATCGAAAGCGGCCTGGTCGATCGCCGTCTCCGTTTCGCTGCGGGACTGTCCGTGACCGCCCTTGACGGTCAGGGTCAGATCGTTCCCGGCCTTTCTCAGCCGGACCTCTGACTCCGGGTGGACCGCCAGGTAACCCTGCTGGACCGGAACCCCGGGTGACCAGGTGACGTCACCCGGGGGTTCCTCTACCAGGAATTTTCGTTCGGTTTCAGTGGCGATGCCAGTGAAGGTACCCGGTCGGGCTCAGACCTGAACCAGAATCGCGTCGCCCTGTCCGCCGCCGGAACAGATCGCGGCGCAGCCGAGGCCGCCGCCGCGGCGCTGAAGCTCACGAACCAGGGCACCGATCACCCGGGCGCCGGAAGCGCCGATCGGGTGGCCGAGGGCGATCGCACCACCGTTGACGTTGACCTTGTCCTCGTCGATCTCAAGCATCTTCACGGTGTTGAGGGAGACCGAGGCGAAGGCTTCGTTGATCTCCCAGACGTCGACGTCGGCCGGAGTCTTGCCGACCTTCTCGAGCGCGGCTTTCGCGGCGAGAGCCGGGGTTTTGGCGAGACAGGCGTACTCGTCACCGATCTGCCCGTAACCGATGATCGTGCCCATGATCTCCTTGCCGTTGGCCTCGGCCCACTCTTCGGAAGCGAGGACGAGAGCACCGGCTCCGTCATTCACACCCGGAGCGTTGCCGGCAGTGTGGGTGGCGTCGTCGCCACCGATCGCCCGCAGCTTGCCCAGGCTCTCGGCGGTCGCGTCGGGACGGATCGCCTCGTCGGCATCGACGACGGTGTCGCCCTTGCGGCCCTTGACCGTTACCGGCACGATCTCTTCGCCGAGGACACCGGACTGCTGCGCCTTGTCGGCGAGCTCGTGCGAGCGGGCCGCAAAGCGGTCCATGTCCTCACGCTCGATGCCGAGCTCGTTCGAGACGCCACTGGCCTCGTTGATCATCTGAAGGTGGGTGAAGGGGTTGGTCAGACCGTCGTGGGTCATCGAGTCGACCGACTTTACGTCCCCCATGCGGAAGCCGGAGCGAGCGCCGGGCAGCAGGTACGGGGCCCCGGACATCGATTCCATTCCACCCGCGACACCGACCTCGATGTCCCCGGAGCGGATCGCCTGGTCGATCAGGCCGGTGGCCCGCATGCCGGAGGCGCAGACCTTGTTCACGGTTTCGGAAGGAACCTCTTTCGGGATGCCGCCCTTGATCTGGGCCTGGCGGGATGGGATCTGGCCCTGGCCGGCCTGGATGACCTGGCCGAAGCTGACCTGCTCGACCTGATCCGGGGCGACGCCCGCCCGGTCGAGCGCACCGGCGATCGCGGTACCTCCGAGATCGGCTGCGTTCACGGTGGCGAGTCCACCGCCCATCTTGCCGAAGGGGGTGCGGGCGGTGCTCAGGATGACGGTACGGGCCATGGTGCCTTTCAGGTCTCGAGGGGAAATCGGTAACAGGACGAAACTAAGCGGAATATGGACGATACCGGGATCGCCTGGCCGGCAGCCGCGTCTACACTCCGGCCGATGAAGGCCTACACCACCGATGTCGCCCTGTCCGAACTCGACGCCGACCTCGTCGCCGTCGGCCTCTTCGAAGGAGACGAGCTTTCCGAGCCGCTCGGAAGCACCGCCGGTGCCGCGGACGCTTCGGGTGAGTTCAAGTCGACGGTCATCGTTTATCCCGGCAAGCCCGCCCGGGTGGCGGTGATCGGCCTCGGCGACAAGGCAGAGTTCAGCCCCGAGAAGGCGCGCGTAATCGGGGCCGTTTCACAAAAAACCCTGAAGCAGGTCAAGGGTGAAGTACTGGCCTGGGATCTACCTGACGTTCCTGACGGAATCGATCCCGGGGCGGTCGCCGCGGCGCTGGTCGAAGGAGCCGGTTTCGACTCCTTCGAGTTCGACCGCTACTAGTCGGGTAGCGACGGCGAGGAAGCGTCGCCGAGCCTGAAGGCGGTCGAGATCAACACCGGTCTCGACATCGCGGAAATGGTCCGGGTCGGCGAGGTCGTCGCCAACTCGGGCAACCGCGCCCGATACCTGCAGAGCCTGCCGGCCAACGAGGCCACTCCGGAATACCTGGCCGGCCGGGCCCGGGAGATCGCCGACAGCCACGCAAAGGTCACGATCGAGGTCCTCGACCGTGAGGGGATCCGCAAGGCCGGCATGGGCGGACTGGAGGCCGTCTCCAAAGGCGGCGAGGACGTCGAGCCCCGGCTGATCACGCTCAAGTACGCGGGCAAAGGAGCGGGCGAGAAGCTCGGACTGATCGGCAAGTCGGTCACCTTCGACACGGGCGGAATCTCGATCAAGCCCTCGGCGGGCATGCACGAGATGAAGATGGACATGTCCGGTGGTGCTGCGGTGCTGGAGGCGGTGAATGCGATCGCCGAGCTGGAGTTGCCGCTCGACATCATCGCGGTGCTGCCCTCGACCGAGAACATGCCGTCGGGGACGGCGCTCAAGCCCGGCGACATCATCACCCAGCTCAACGGAAAGACGGTCGAAGTAACCAATACCGATGCCGAGGGTCGCCTGATCCTCGCCGACGCCCTGGTCCACTGTGCCCGGGAGGGGGCCGACCGGATGGTCGATCTCGCCACGCTCACCGGTGCCGTACTGATCGGGCTCGGGTCGACTTATGCGGCCCTGATCTCAAACGACGACGATCTGGCCGCCGAAGTTGGCGAGGCGGCCGAAAGGACCGGCGAGCTGGTTTGGCGTTTGCCGCTTCACGACGAATACAAGAACCTGACCAAAGGCGAGATCACCGATCTGGTCAACGCTTCGGCCCAGCGCAAGGCCGGCACGATCTACGCCGGTTCGTTCCTCGAGGAGTTCACGGAAGGCAAGCCCTGGGCCCACATCGACATCGCCGGCACCGCCTGGGACACCGGCCGCGAATACTGGGGCAGCGGCCCGACCGGCTTCGGCGTCCACCTGCTCATCGCTCTCGCCCGCGACCTCTCCGCGGAGTCGGTCAGCTCATGATCATGCAGGTCGAGGTTGCGCTGGCGAGCAGCTTCCCGGTGTCGTCCGCGTAGACCTTCGCGTCCGCGGTCGCCTGACGGCGGCCGCGGTGGACGACCTCGCCCTCGGCCCGGACCATGCCGGTGTCCCGGGTCAGCGGCCGCAGGTTCTTGACCTCCAGGGTGAGCGTCGTGTAGGCCTCGCCCAGCGCGAGAGTCGTGTGGACCGCGCAGCCGGCGACCGAGTCGAGCAGGGTGGCCATGAAGCCGCCGTGGACCACGCCGATCGGGTTGTAGTGCTCCTCGCCGGGCAGGGCCGAGAAGACGGCCCGTCCTTCGGAAACCTCGGTCGGTGCCATGTTCATCAGCACCGCGATCGGCGGCGGAGGAACCTCCCTGTTCTTCACGGCCTTCATGTAGTCGAGACCGGCCATTTCCAGGCCCTTCGAAGCCATGGTCATCGGGTCCTGCCACCGGAGGGTGAGCGACCGGCTAATGTC
>JAEYSQ010000141.1 GCA_023434465.1 Actinomycetes bacterium | reverse complement strand
CAACCAAGAAGGGCCCGTACGTGGAAGAGCGGCTGATGAGCCGGATCAACGCCATGAACGAGGCCGGCAACAAGAACATGGTCAAGACGTGGTCGCGCCGTTCGACGATCTTTCCGGAGATGGTCGGGCACACGATCGCCGTCCACGACGGGCGTAAGCACGTCCCTGTCTTCGTCTCCGAATCGATGGTCGGTCACAAGCTGGGCGAGTTCGCCCCGACCCGCACCTTCAAGTCCCATACCGGTGGTAAGGACTGATGGCCGCGAAGACCAAGAAGACCGAAGAGGAGCCGGTGTTCGTCCGTGCTACCTCCAAGTACGTCCGCGTGTCGCCGCGCAAGGCCCGCCTGATCGCCGATCAGGTCCGGGGCAAGCACATCGACGACGCCCGTTCGCTGCTTCAGTTCTCGCCGCGTACCGCTGCTGATGACATCGCCAAGGTGATCGAGTCGGCCGCCGCGAACGCAGAGAACAACCATGACCTGATCGGTGACGAGATGGTCGTCGCCGAGATCCGGGTCGACGAAGGTCCTACCCTGAAGCGGTTCCGGCCGCGAGCGATGGGCCGGGCCACCCCGATTCACAAGCGCACTTGCCACATCTCCGTGGCGCTGACACCGGAAGACGAGGAATAGAAGACTTATGGGACAGAAGATCCATCCCGAAGGCTTCCGCGTCGGCTACATCCACGACTGGAAGTCCAACTGGTTCGCCGACAAGGAATTTTCGGACCTGCTGATGCAGGACCTGGCGATCCGTGACCACATCGAGAACAAGCTTGCTCACGCCGGCCTTTCCGACATCACGATCGAGCGTCGCGGCGAGGTAGCCGTGGACATTCACACCGCCCGTCCGGGCATCGTGATCGGCAAGTCGGGCAGTGAGGTCGACGCGCTCCGCAAGGACCTTCACAAGATCACCGGTTCGCCGGTGAAGGTGAACATCCGCGAAGTGAAGCGCCCCGAGCTCGACGCCAAGCTGGTCGCCCAGTCGATCGCCGAGCAGCTCCAGAACCGCGTCGCTTTCCGCCGCGCGATGAAGCGTGCCCTGACTTCCGCCATGCGCTCCGGCGCCAAGGGCGTGAAGGTCCAGATCTCCGGCCGCCTTGGTGGCGCCGAGATGGCCCGCACCGAGGGTTACTCGGACGGCCGCGTGCCGCTCCACACCCTCCGTGCCGACATCGACTACGGATTCGTCGAGGCGAAGACCGGCACCGGACGCATCGGCGTCAAGTGCTGGATCAACAAGGGCGAGGTCATGCCCGAGGGCTTCGAGTCCTCGCGGACCTCGGACGAACCGGTTGACGATCGTCCCGACCGCCGCGGCGGCCGGGGTGACGATCGCAGGGGAGGCCGTCGCTGATGTTGATGCCGAAGCGGGTCAAGCACCGGAAGGTCATGCGTGGCCGCCGGAAGGGCAACTCGAAGGGCGGCACCGCCGTGACTTTCGGCGAGTACGGGCTCAAGTCGCTCGAGCGCGGCTGGATCACCAACCGCCAGATCGAGGCTGCCCGAGTCGCGATGACCAGAAAGATGAAGCGTGGCGGCAAGGTCTGGATCAACGTATTCCCGGATAAGCCGGTCACCAAGAAGCCGGCCGAGACCCGAATGGGTAAGGGCAAGGGCAACCCCGAAGGATGGGTCGCCGTAGTCAAGCCCGGTCGCGTGATGTTCGAGGTCTCGGGTGTTTCGGAGGAGCTCGCCCGCGAGGCCATGCGCGTCGCCGGTCACAAGCTTCCGCTCAAGACCAAATTCGTTCAGCGGGAAGGAGCGGAGCAGTGAAGGCCGCAGACGCACACAGCATGGCGGATGTCGAGCTCGTCGAGAAGCTCAAGGAAGTCCGCGAGGAGGCCTTCAACCTGCGCCTCCGTCACGCCACTGGCGAACTCGAGGACACGGCCGCTCTCGGTCGCGCCAAGAAGGATCTCGCCCGGCTCCTGACCATCGCCAAGCAGCGCAATATCGACCTCGAGCGCGAAACCAGCGCCAAGTAGGAACTCATGTCAGAAGAAGAAAACGAAAAAACTGAAGAAACTCCGGTAGAAGAGACTCCGGCCGCGGAGGCCCCCGAGGCTTCGGCCGAAGAAGCTGCTGCCGAAGAGGCTCCCGCCGCCGAGGAAGCTCCCGCCGCCGAAGCCCCGGAACCGGAAGAGGATCCGCGGGCCGACCTTCCCTGGAAGGAACGCCGCCGGGTACTCAAGTCGCGTGAGTCCGGCGAGGCCGGCCCGGAGCGCACCCCCGAGCAGCGCCAGGCCGACCGTGACGCCATTCGTGCGAAGAAGGCCGGGATCCGCCGCAACCGCCGCGCAGAGATCAAGTCGGAACGGAAGGGCGACGGCACCGGAACCCCGCGGGCCGAGAAGACCCGTACCGGCAAGCCGAAGGAGCGTCAGGGCACGGTTGTCTCCGACAAGACCGACAAGACCATCACGGTCCGGATCGACACTGCCCGACGCCACCCGGTCTACGAAAAGATCGTCCGTCAGACCCACAAGATCCACGCGCATGACGAGAACAACGACGCCCACGAGGGTGACGTGGTTCGCGTGATCGAGACCCGCAAGCTCTCCAAGACCAAGCACTGGCGCCTGGTCGAGGTCGTGGAGAAGGCGAGGTAACCGGTGATCCAGCAGGAATCAAGACTCCGTGTCGCCGACAACTCCGGTGCCCGCGAACTGCTCTGCATCCGGGTCAAGGGCGGCTCGCACCGCAAGTACGGTTCGATCGGTGACGTGATCACCGCGACCGTCAAGCAGGCGAGCGCGCAGGGCAACGTCAAGAAGGGCGAGGTCGTTCAGGCCGTGATCGTCCGGACCAAGAAGGAAATCGGCCGCCAGGACGGGACCTACATCGCCTTCGACGAGAACGCTGCCGTGCTGATCGACGCCCAGAACAACCCGCGTGGAACCCGTATCTTCGGACCGGGCGCCCGCGAGCTGCGCGACCGTGACTTCATGAAGATCATTTCGCTCGCCCCGGAGGTGCTCTGATGAGGATTCGCACTGACGACACCGTCCAGGTGATCAGCGGCAAGGAGAAGGGCAAGCAGGGCAAGGTCCTGAGGACCGACCCGAAAGCCGAGACCGTGTACGTTGAAACCCTCAACATGGTCAAGCGCCACCAGCGCGCGCAACCTTCTCCCGACGGCCGCGGCCAGGGCAAGGAAGGCGGGATCATCGAGATGGAGGGTCCGATCCACGTGTCCAACGTGGCCCTGGTCGACCCCACTGACAACAAGCCGACCCGGATCGGCATCCGCACCACCGACGAAGGCGTTCGCCAGCGCTACTCGAAGCGCACCGGCGAGGCCATTTAGAGAGCACCATGGAAGCAGCTACGACAACCCAGCAGGCAGTTCCGCCGCCCCGGCTCCGTGACACCTACAACAACGAGGTGCTCCCGCAGCTGATCGAGAAGTTCGGCTATTCGACCCCGATGCGGGCGCCGCGCCTCGAAAAGATCACGCTGAACATGGGCCTCGGCTCCTCGGTTGACTCCAAGTCACGCGAGAAGGCGATCGGCGAACTGGCCCAGATCGCCGGCCAGATGCCGAACACCCGTATCGCGAAGAAGTCGATCGCCTCGTTCAAGTTGCGTGAAGGCATGCCCGTGGGTGCTTCGGTCACCCTTCGCGGGGCTCGCATGTGGGAGTTCCTCGATCGACTGACTTCGATCGCGATCCCGCGCATCCGCGACTTCCGGGGTCTCAAGGCGACCAGCTTTGACGGCCGCGGGAATTACTCGATGGGGGTCCGCGAACAGCTGATATTCCCCGAGATCGATTACGACACGGTTGACGAGACCCGCGGTCTGGACATCACGATCACCACCTCGGCTCCGACGGACTATGAGGCTTTCGAGCTGCTGCTCGGGCTGGGCATGCCTTTCTCCAAGGAAGGCCGTCCGGTCCCTGAAGGTGCCGAGAGCACGACGGAGGCCCCGGCCGAAGAGGCAACCCCTGAGGCACCGGCTGAAGAGGCATCTGAGGATGCCGGGACAGCCGACGAGAACGAGACCCCGGCCGACGAAGCCAACGACACTGAAACGCAGGAGGACTAGGCCCTTATGGCCAAGACGTCACAGAAGGTGCGCCAGCAGCGCAAGGCGAAGTTTTCGACCCGTGAGTACAACCGGTGCCGCCGGTGTGGTCGCCCCCGGGCGTATTACCGCAAGTTCGGCATCTGCCGGATCTGCCTGCGCGAGGCTGCCCACGAGGGCTACATCCCCGGCATGACGAAGTCGAGCTGGTGATCTGATGCTTACCGATCCGATTTCCGATTACCTGACCCGCATCCGTAACGGTCTCAGCTCCGGCCTGGCCACCGTCGAGGTGCCCAGCTCCAAGCTGAAGCTGGAGGTCTCTCGCATCCTCACCGAACAGGGCTATATCTCGGGTTACGAGAAGGGCGCTGCCGAAGTGGGCGAGAAGATCACGGTCGAGCTCAAGTACACGAAGGACCACCAGCCGGTGATCACCGGCCTCGAGCGGGTCTCCCGTCCCGGCCGTCGTCGCTACGTCGGCAACGGCGAAGTTCCGCGGGTCCACGGTGGTACCGGCACCGCGATCATCACTACCTCGCACGGAGTGATGACCGGTCACGAAGCAAAGAAGGAAGGCGTCGGCGGCGAGGTTCTCGCCTACGTCTGGTAACGAGGAACTGATGAGTCGAATTGGAAAAAAGCCGATCGATCTCCCCGATGGGGTCGAGATCGACATCAAGCCCGGACTGGTCACGGTCAAGGGCCCCAAGGGTGAGCTTCGCCAGGAAGTCTCTACCGACATGACCGTGAAGACGGAGGACGGTTCGATCACGATCGAGCGTCCGACCAATCGTCCGAACCATCGGGCGCTCCACGGGCTGACCCGTAGCCTGATCGCCAACATGATCGTCGGGGTCACCGACGGTTACGAGAAGGTGCTCGAGATTCAGGGTGTCGGCTACCGTGCCGCCGCCAAGGGCAAGACCATCGAGCTCGCGGTCGGCTATTCGCATCCGGTCTCGATCGAGGCGCCCGAGGGCATCGAATTTGAACTTCCCCAGCCGACCGAGATCATCGTCAGGGGCATTGACAAGCAGCAGGTCGGCCAGGTCGCGGCAAACATCCGCAAGAGCCGCCCGCCGGAGCCCTACAAGGGCAAGGGCATTCGTTATCGCGGCGAACATGTCGCGAGGAAAGTCGGTAAGCGAGTATGACCGTCATTACAAAACGCCAGCGCCGGCAGCGGCGTCGCTACCGGGTCCGGTCCAAGGTGTCCGGCACCGCCCAGCGGCCCCGTCTGTCCGTGTACCGGTCCAATCGCGGCGTTTTCGCCCAGCTCATCGACGACATCGATGGCAAGACGCTGGCCGCTGCCAACTGGACAGAGCCCGAGCTCAGCAAGCTCCGGGGGACCGAGCAGGCGAAAAAGGCCGGCGAACTGCTGGCCGAACGTGCAAAGAAGGCAGGAGTCGAGACATGTGTCTTCGACCGAAGCGGTTACCGCTACCACGGCAGGGTCAAAGCCCTCGCCGAAGGTGCGAGAGAGGGTGGCCTGGAGTTCTAGGACTCCAGTACGGTGAAGAGCTGAAATGAAGGGAATGGATACAGCCCGCATAGAGATGGTCAGTCCGAAGGGACTCGACCTGCAGGAGCGTGTGATCGAAATCAACCGTGTGGCCAAGGTGGTCAAGGGCGGTCGTCGGTTCTCGTTCACTGCCCTCGTTGCAGTAGGTGATGAAGAGTCGGTCGTCGGGATCGGCTACGGCAAGGCCCGCGAGGTTCCCCTCGCGATCCAGAAGGCCGTCGAAAACGCCCGCAAGAACCTGATTCGGATCCCCAAGTACGGGGACACGATCACCCACAAGATCATCGGCCGCTACGGCGCCGGTCATGTCGTGCTGCGGCCGGCAAGCCCCGGTACCGGCGTAATCGCCGGTGGTGGAGTTCGCGCGGTGCTCGAACTGGGCGGGGTGCGTGACATCCTGACCAAGTCGGTCGGCACCCAGAACCCGATCAACCTGGTCAAGGCGACCATGGACGGCATCATCCGTCTGCGCCGGCCGGAAGAGGTCGCCGAGCTGCGCGGTCTGACGATCACCGAAGTTCTGGGCATTCACCACGAGGAAGAAGCCGTCTCCGAGGACGGTGCCACCAACGGTGGGGCCCCCGACGAGGCCAGCGAAGCCGCCGTGGAAGAAGCTGCCGACGCCGCCGCTGCCACCGAAGCTCCGGCCGCCGAAGCAACCGAGGCTCCGGCCGAGGAAGCTCCGGCTGAGGAAGCTGCGGCTGAGGAAGCTCCGGCCGAGGAAGCTCCGGCCGAGGAAGCCGGTACGCCGGCCGACATCGCTGCGGTCGAGGAAAAGGCCGCCGAAGAGAGCGCGGACGCACCGGCTCCCGAGCCGACCGAGCCCGCCGCTTCAGAGGTAGAAGCCGAAGTGGCCGCCGAAGAGGCGCAGGCCGAAACCGTCGTCGAGGCTGCCGAAGAGGTCCAGGCCGAAGAAGAGAAGGCCGAAGAGGCTGAAGCCAAGGCAGAAGGCGAAGAGTCCTGATGGCCAAGCTCTCGATCACACAGACTCGTTCAGAGATCAATACGAACCCGAGCCAGAGGGGCACCCTTGCCGCCCTGGGCCTGGGCAAGCGCGGCCGTACGGTCGAGCGTGAGGATTCTCCTCAGCTTCAGGGCCAGCTCAAGGTGATTTCCCACCTGGTAGAGGTGGAGGAGGCCTGATGGCTGACAAGCAGGAAAGCCGCGAAGAAGAAATTGGCCTTCACAACCTGAGCCCCAAGCCCGGCTCGCGCCGCCCGAAGAAGCGGATCGGCCGTGGACCCGGTTCGGGCACCGGCAAGACTTCCGGCCGCGGTCACGGCGGCCAGGGTCAGCGCTCGGGCAACAAGCGGAAGGTCAACCTCGAAGGTGGCCAGACCCCGATTCACATGCGGATGCGCAAGCTGCGCGGCCCGCACATGAAGAAGTCGATGCCGTTCGAGAATTTCCGGACCGCGACCCAGGCCGTGAACCTGAGTGATCTCGAGGATCGCTTCGATTCCGGCGCTGAAGTCACTCCGGAAACGCTCAAGGCTGCCGGTCTTGCGACCCGCAAGGATCCGGTAAAGATTCTCGCCCGGGGCGAGATCAGCAAGAAGTTGACCGTGAAGGCTCACGGCTTCTCGGCCGCGGCCAAGGAGAAGATTGAGGCTGCCGGCGGAAGCTGCGAGCTGATCGACTGATGATCGCAACCGTCGCGAAAGCATTTTCGGTTCCGGAGATTCGCCGGAAGCTTCTTTTTGTGGCGGCAATGCTCGCCCTCTACCGGCTTGGGGCCTACATTCCGGTCCCCGGGATCGACATCGATGCCGTCAAGTCGCTCGAGGATCAGCTCACGGGCTCGAACATCCTCGGCTTCCTGAACCTGTTTTCGGGCGGCTCGCTTTCGCGACTGTCGCTGTTCGCGCTGGGCATCATGCCCTACATCACGGCGTCGATCATCCTGCAGCTTCTGACCGTCGTCGTACCATCGCTCGAACGCCTCCAGAAGGAAGGCGAAGTCGGCCAGCAGAAGATCACCCAGTACACGCGCTACCTGACCGTGGCCCTGGCCGCGATGCAGTCCTTCGCGTACGTCTTTCTCTTCAACTCGCTTTCGGCTGGCGGCGACAGCGTCGTCTCCGACATGAACCCGGCCAACGTGCTGCTGATCGTGATCTGCCTCACCGCCGGCACCACCCTGCTGATGTGGATCGGAGAACTGATCACCCAGCGCGGCATCGGCAACGGCATCTCGCTGCTGATCATGGCCTCGATCGTGTCTGGGGTTCTGCCCGGCATCCAGACCTGGTGGAACAACCCCGACCAGGTGTTCGTCGTGCTTCTGCCGTTCATCTGTCTCGGCGTGATCGTCGCGATCGTCTTCGTCCAGGAAGGCCAGCGCCGGATCCCGGTGCAGTACGCGAAGCGTGTGGTCGGCCGCAAGATGACCTCGGGCGGTTCGACCTATCTGCCACTGCGGGTCAACATGGCCGGCGTCATCCCGGTCATCTTCGCCGCCTCGATCATGGCCATGCCACCGACGATCGGGCAGTTGATCAACACCCCTGCCTCACTCGACTTCGCGGCGTTCCTGAACCCGGGAGGGTGGGCCTACGTGGTCGGTGAAGTCTTCTTCATCATCATCTTCACCTACTTCTACACGGCCGTCACGTTCAATCCCGTGGACCAGGCCGACAACCTCAAGACGTACGGCGGGTTCATTCCCGGCGTGCGTCCCGGACGGCCCACGGCCGAGTACCTGGACCGCGTCCTCTCCCGCCTGACCTTCCCCGGCGCCCTCTACCTGGGTGCAGTTGCTGCATTCCCCACCATCCTCTTCAACAACATCGGTGGTGGCTTCTTCTTCGGCGGTACCTCGATCCTGATCGTCGTGGGCGTGGCCCTCGCCACGGTCAAGCAACTCGAGGCGCAGCTGATGATGCGCAACTACGAAGGCTTCCTGAAGTAAGGCGTCCCTGCGGCCGAACTCAATCTCATCCTGCTCGGAC
>JAEYSQ010000042.1 GCA_023434465.1 Actinomycetes bacterium | reverse complement strand
GTCGCCAGGGCCAGGAGCTCGGCAACTTCGAGCCCGGCATGGACCTGATCGCCAAGGGCACCGTCCTCGCCGAGGGCACCCTCGGTCACCTCACCTTCGCCGCCCTCGACCACTTCGACATCAACGGCCTCGACCCGCAGCGCTGGGAGCTCGGCGTCAAGGAGATCTGGGAGGTCGAAGAGCCGCTCGACCAGGTCATCCACACCATGGGCTGGCCGCTCCGCAAGGCTGCCAAGTACAAGGAGTTCGGCGGATCCTTCATCTACCCGATGGAGGACAACAAGGTCTGCATCGGCTTCGTCGCCGGTCTCGACTACACCGACGCCACCTTCTCGGTTCACGACGCTCTCCAGCAGTTCAAGACCCACCCATTCGTCAAGAAGATCCTGAAGGGCGGCAAGCGGGTCGGCTGGGGTGCGAAGACCATCCCGCAGGGCGGCTACTGGTCGATGCCGAAGCGTCTCTCGGTTCCCGGCATGGTCATCGCCGGCGACAACGCCGGCATGGTCAACGTGGCCGAGCTCAAGGGTGTCCACTACGCGATGCACGCCGGCATGTACGCCGCCGAGGCGATCGTCGACGCGCTCGAGAAGGATCAGGTCGACTTCTCTGCCTACGACGAGAAGGTCCACAACTCGATCATCGAGAAGGATCTCTACAAGACCCGGAACGCCAGCCAGCCGTTCACCAAGGGCTTCTTCTTCGGTGGTGCCATGGCCTCGACCATGACCATCACCCAGGGCCACTTCCCCGGCGGTCACTGGAAGAACCACGACGACGCGACCTACAAGATGGAGATCGGCAAGGCCTCCGAGAAGTACCCGGAGCCCGACGGCGAGTACACCTTCGACAAGCTCTCCTCGGTCTTCCTCTCGCGCAACCCGACCCGCGACGACGCTCCCAATCACGTCCGGATCCAGACCGAAGTGCCTCGCGAGATCGCCCAGACCTGGGTGTCGATGTGCCCGGCCCAGGTCTACGAGATTCCCGAGGACCAGCTCGAGTCGGACGCCCCGATCGTCGACGTCCACGTCACCGCCTCGAACTGCGTCCAGTGCGGCGCGTTCACGGCCAAGGGTGGCCGCCTGACCCTGCCGGAAGGCGGCGACGGCCCGCTCTACACCGAAACCTGATCGACCGCGGCCGGAAGGCCGGGGACCCGATCGCCCTGACATTGATGAAACGGCGCCGGAGAGATCCGGCGCCGTTCTCGTTGCAGCCCGGTTTCAAGCTTTCTCCCCGGGGTAAGCGTGAAGGAACACTCACAATTCCTGGGAGGGAAAATGGAACGGACAGGCAGGGTTCAAGGGAAGAAAAAAGCCGGGGGACGCAGGCGTCTGCCGTCTCCGGCACTGATTCTTTCGATGCTGGCGCTCTTCGTCGCTCTGGGTGGTACGGCGACCGCGTTGAAGGGCAAGTGGTCAGTCAAGCGTGATGACATCGCCCCTAAGGCGGTCGGCACCAAACAGATCGCCAACCGTGCGGTTTCCGCCCACAAGATCCACGCCGATGCGGTCCGGACGAAACAGATTTCCGACCAGGCGGTGGGGCCGTGGAAGCTCCGGCTCGGCTCGACCGCGGTCACTCTGGGTGAGTCCTCCACGACCTCGAAGGTTCCGGTAGATCTCGGCGGACCGACCGCGACCGTGCGGGTTCCGAGCGGTGGCCTGGTTGCGATCCAGGCGGAAGCCTCGATGCGGGCGACCGGCAACAACAGCGCCAGGGTCTATCTGTACGAACCGACTTCGATCCAGAAACCGGTGATGATTCACCAGACGGCGGCCGACCAGTTCCAGACGAGAATCTCGACCCCGGGTCAGGGGGCGGCCAGCGGAGTCACCAGCCGCGTCCGGGCCGGGTGGATAGTGCTGCCGGTGGCACCGGGAACCCGGACCTTCCAGTTGCGATACGCGACAACCGGAGGAACCGCGATCTTCAAAAATCGCGTGGTCAGGGTGGCTGTTATCCGATAACGCTGCTCAGGCTGCTTCGCGGAACTCCAGGTCGATGATCTCGGCTCCGTAGACGTTCGAATCGAAGGCCGTCGGGGCCTGGTCATCAAACACGGAGTCACTCATCGAGCGGGGCTTTCGTGGCGGTACGGTCCACTCTTCGCAACCCTTGAAAGCGTCGGCAAACCGCTGCGCCTTGGTGCTGCGAGGGCGAGCCTGGTCGAATACCTCTCTGGCCATACGGACGATCCTCCTCCGGAAGGGGTTATGGAAAGCTAGTTCGCCCCATCGGACGGAAAACCTGCCACAAAACCCGCAAATTGCGAACTTTGGGCGCTGCCAGGGGTCGCCAGCCGTCCGCTGGCGGCTGGTGACCCCTGACATCCACCCGCTGGACTCCCATGGCGATGGTGCCGCAGGTTATGACCAAATACGGGACATAACCTGCGTCACCATCGGCTATCCACCGGGGTATGCCCGGAACTCAGGCGGAAGGAGGCTGAATGCCGACCGAGGTGTTTGCCGCTTCCCGGGCATGCCGCCCGACCCCACGGCTTGACCACAGACTTCGGCGGCTTGACCACTCCTCTAGAATGTGTCCTATGAAGGCAGATATCCATCCCGAATACACGCTCGCGAACGTTCATTGTTCGTGCGGCAACCAGTTCTACACGCGGTCGACCAAGTCTGACCTGCATGTCGAACTCTGCTCTGCCTGCCATCCCTTCTACACCGGCAAGCAGAAGCTGGTCGACACCGGCGGACGGGTCGAGCGTTTCCAGCGCCGCGCCGCCAAGCGCGCGAAGGCCACCGCAGGCCAGAACTAGGTTCCGTTCGGGCCGCCAGCCGGCCCGCGAGACCACATGCAGCCAAGCGGCGCCTCACCGAACGGGTCTGGCGCCGTTTCGCCTGCTCACACTGTCGCACCGCCGGTCCCGCTGGAAGCGAAGCGTGATGCTCCGGTAGGCGGCCAGGCCGTGCTCGAAGGGGTGATGATGCGCGGAGTCACCACCTGGGCCGTGTCGGTCCGTAAACCAGACGGCGAGATCGAGACGACCGTCGAGACGATCAAGCCCTGGGCCCGCAAGCACGCCCTGCTGCGCTGGCCGGTGATCCGCGGTGTCGTCGCGCTGGCCGAATCGCTCAAAATCGGCTTCCGGGCGCTTGGCATGTCGGCCAATGCCCAGCTCGAAGAAGGGGAGGAGGAAGAGGAACTCGGCGGTTTCGCCTGGGGCATGACGATCTTCGTCTCGCTGGCATTCGCGATTCTGCTCTTCTTCGTAATTCCCGTCGGCCTGACCAGTCTGATCAAGGACTGGCTTGATTCCTCCTTCCTCTTCTGGTTGGTCGAGGGGATCGTCCGGACCCTGATCTTCATCGGGTACATCGTCGCGATCTCGCGCCTCGACGATTTGCGGCGGGTCTTCGAATTTCACGGCGCCGAACACAAGACGATCTCCTGCTACGAGGCGGAAGACGAGCTCGTGCCGTCCCGGGCGACGCTCTACTCCCGGCTCCACCCCCGCTGCGGAACCAGCTTCCTGCTGATCGTCATGGTCGTCGCGATCTTCGTATTCGCCCCGCTGGGGCTGCCCGAGTGGTACTGGCTGGTGCTCTCCCGCATTATCGGGGTGCCGCTGATCGCCGGGATTGCCTACGAACTGATCAAGTGGGCGGGGAGGAACCGTGAGAAGCAGTGGGTGCGAGCCGTGATGTGGCCCGGTCTGATGCTCCAGAACCTGACCACCCGCGAGCCCGACGAATCCCAGCTCGAAGTCGCAATCGCCGCACTCGAGGCGGTCCTTGAGGTCGAAAAGCCCGAGGAGAACTCGTACATGGAGCCAATCGAAATAGTGGCCTAACCGTCACAATGGTCTTGTGATTCAGAAGTTGGCAGAACAGATCGAGGCCCGGATTGCGGAGCTCGAGCAGCAGATGAGCGACCCCGCGGTGATCGGTGATCGAGAGCGTTATGCCGAAGTCGGCCGCGAGTACCGGCAGATGCAGCCGGCGAGTGCGCTCGTCGCCGAGTACCGGACCCTGAGCGACGACCTCGAAGGAGCCCGCGAACTTCTCGACGAGGGCGAGGACGAGGAACTCGAAAAGGTCGTGCGCGAAGCGCCGGCTCGCCTCGAAGTACTCGAAGAGGAGATCCGCCTGGCCATGGTCGAGCCCGACCCGAATGACGAGAAGAACGTGATCGTCGAGATCCGGGCCGGTACCGGGGGAGACGAAGCGGCGTTGTTCGCCGGCGACCTCTACAAGATGCTCACCCGCTACGCCTCCGAGCGCGGCTACTCGACCGAGGTGCTTTCCCAGTCTGTCGCCGAACACGGCGGGTTCAAGGACGTGACCTTCGAAGTGCGCGGCGCTGGCGCTTACTCCGTCTACAAGTACGAGGGCGGCACGCATCGCGTGCAGCGGGTACCGGAAACCGAATCCCAGGGTCGGATCCACACATCGACCGCGACCGTGGCAGTGCTGCCGGAGGCCGAAGAGGTTGAAGTCGCGATCGACCAGAATGACCTGCAGATCGACGTGTATCGCTCCTCCGGGCCCGGCGGCCAATCCGTCAACACGACCGACTCGGCGGTGCGGATCACCCACCAGCCGACCGGAATCGTCGTCTCGATGCAGGACGAGAAGTCGCAGCTCCAGAACCGGGAGAAGGCGATGCGGGTGCTGCGGGCCCGGATCTACGAACGGCAGCTGGCCGAACAGCAGGCGGCGGTCGCGGCCGAACGCAAGGCGCAAGTCGGCACCGGTGAGCGTTCGGAAAAGATCCGCACCTACAACTTTCCCCAGGGCCGGGTGACCGATCACCGGATCAAGCTGACCGCGCACGATCTCGAGGGAACCCTGAACGGGAACCTGGCCCAGTTCACCGACGCCCTCGCGGCCGAGGAGAAGCGCCAGCGCCTCGAAGCGCAGACGGTCTGACCGTGGCCGCCACTGGAGCGAGAGCGGCCGATGCCCTGGCCGCGGCGATCGACGCGCTCACGGCGGCCGGGGTCGACACCCCGCGACTCGATGCCAAGATCCTGCTTTCCGACCTGGCCGGCGTCGACCGGGCCACCCTGATCGCCGATCGCGATCTGACCCTGGAGTCGCCGGTGGCGAGAGCCTTCGCGGAAGCGGTCCGTCGCCGTCTGAGAAGGGAACCGGTCGCCTACATCCTCGGCAGCAGGGGTTTTCGGCACATCGACCTCACGGTCGACCGCCGGGTGCTCATCCCGAGGCCGGAGACCGAGATGCTGGTCGAACTCGCGCTTGAAGCGCAGCCTGAAACGGTGCTCGAGATCGGCACCGGCTCCGGTGCGATCGCCCTGGCCGTTGCCGACGAACTGCCCGGTTGCCGGGTTGCTGCGACCGACATCTCCGACGGGGCGATCGAAGTCGCGGTCGCCAACGCCCGGCGGCTCGGGCTACAAGAGCGGGTCAGCTTTACGCTCGGCTCGCTGCCGCCCGGTCCGGCCGGTTTCGACATGATCCTCGCCAATCTGCCCTACGTGCCCGACTCGGAAGGGCTCCCGCCCGAGGTTGGTCAATGGGAGCCGGAAGGAGCTCTCTTCGGCGGTTCCGACGGAACGGAGGTGATCGCTCGTGTGCTCGATGGGTTAGGTGAGAGTGGGATCACCGCCGAGGTGATCGGCCTCGAGGTCGGTCAAGGTCAGGCAGAGTCGGTCGGCGCGCTGGTCCAACGGGCCGGCTGGCCCGATGTTGAAGTTCGGCCGGACCTGGCCGGGATCGAGCGGGTCGTGGTCGGTCGCCTCGCGGAGTGAGAAGCGACGGCTTGATCGTCAGGTCCCGGGCCTGACATGATCGAGGAGTGAAGGTAGTCGCAACAAGTGTCAACGCAGGTGACGCCGCCCGGCAGGCGCTCGAGTCCTGCATCAGCAAGGGCGGGGTGGCCCTGTTCCCGGCTGACGGTCTCTACGGCCTGGCCTGCGACCCTCTCAACGAGAAGGCGATCAGGCGGATCCATGAGATCAAGGGTCGCGACGAGGGCAAGTCGTCGGCGGTCATGTACCTCTCGCCACTGGCGATGCGCGAGCTGATCCGCGACCTTGGCCAAGGGGTCTCCGAGGCGGCAGCAAGATTGCTGCCGGGTCCGGTGACTTTGATCGTGCCGAACCCCCGGCACCGCTATCCCCTCGCCTGCCAGGAGGACCCGGCCCGGCTCGGGATCCGGGTGATCGACGGACCGCTCTCCGGAGTTCGCTTTCCGCTCTTCCAGACCAGCGCCAACCTCAGCCGCGAACCTGCCCCTTCGGTTTTCGAGGGCGTCGTCCCGGAAGTGCGGGAGAAGGTCGACCTGGCAATCGACGGCGGCCGGCTGACCGGCCTCCCTTCGACGGTGATCGACCTGACCGACTACGACGAGCACGGCGAGTGGGAGATCCTCCGCGAGGGTGGAATGAGCCGCGGCGACCTGATCGCTGCCCTCGGCCGCTAGATACTTCGCATGTCCACTTTGTGCCGGTGTGGCACAGAATGGGATCTCACGAGGATGGAGTGGGTCAGCAACCGCGGCGGGCGTAGCCGCGCCAGGGGAGACGGATCGTGCGCTGGGAGTAGTTGTTCTTCTTGTTGGTCTCGAAGAGCACGTTGCCGGGGTCGAGGTGCAGCACATAGGCGAAGCAGCCCCGCAGTCCGGTCACGTTGATCCACTGCAGGTGGTAGGTCGAGGGGTAGATATCTGACCAGCCGACCGAAGTACCGAGTTTGGTGTGACGGACCCGGGGGTTCTGGTTGCAGGCCGGATACACCGCGGACCTCGGGGCCCGGGTCGAAGCGGGGTTGGTCAGCTCCAGGTCACGGAAACAGTAGAACTGTTTCGGCCCGGTCCGGACCAGCTTCGTCTTCTTGCCAGCCTTGTTGACCCGCCAGAGCTCGAAGCGGAGCGGGTCCCTCACCTTCCAGTACGAACCGCCCCAGCGGTAGCCGACGGTGAAGAACCTGAGCCTGCCCTGGGTCGGAAAGAATGCGTAGCCGCCACCCCGTCGCTTGATCGCCTGGGTCACGTTCATCGAGAAGCGCTGGTCGCGCCGGCCCCGCAGCTCCATCGGACCGAGACCTCGGCTGCGAATGTCATTGGTCGCCCGCAGCACGGCCTTTCCCGGAACTGCCTTGCGGTCGAGATACATCTCGGAAGGCTTGCCGATCCGGAGGTCCGGGCAGAGCAAATTCCTGGCTCGCTCCGTGCGACAGGGATCCTTGACCCCGTTCGGCCGGTTGGGGCCGAAAGCTCCGGTGGCGGGGTTTCCGGGCAGCCCGAGGGCGGCGAGAGTGACCGCGGCAGACAACAATCCGGTAATCACCACTTTCAAGAAACGCACAGCATGATGGTAGACGAGCTTCCCGCCAGGGTCGGATGCGGGTAGATTCGCCGCATGAAAATTGCGATGGGGTCCGATCACGCCGGATTCGAATTGAAGGAAGCGGTCAAGTCACAGCTCGAATCGGCCGGCCACGAGATAGAGGATGTCGGTACCCACTCTGCCGAATCGACCGACTACCCCCCCTTCGCAGCCAGGGCAGCCGAGCTGGTTGCCGGCGGCAAGGCCGAGAAGGGAGTGATCGTCTGCGGCTCGGGGGTCGGTGTCTCGATCGTTGCCAACAAGGTCGACGGGATCCGTGCGGTTAACGCCCACGATCAGTCCGAGGCTGAAATGAGCCGCCGTCACAATGACGCCAACGTGGTCACCCTCTCCGGAGCCAGGCTCGGCCCGGAAGAGGCGAAGCCGATCGTCGAGACTTTCCTCTCGACCGATTTCGATGGCGGGCGGCATGCCCGCCGGGTGGGGGAGATAGCCGAAGTGGAGAAGGGTGAGCTCTAGGCCCCGCCCGGGGGCAGTCCCGGCGCAGCGATGACACCGCGGCTCGATCGTCTCGCCCGTTTCGTGGTCCGCCACCGGCGGATCTTCGTGCTGGGCTGGATCCTGGTCGCGGTCGGGATCACGATCCTGGCGGGAGCGGTCGGCAAACAGTTCGCGGACGACCTTTCGCTGCCGGGAAAGGACAGCCAGGAAGCGACCGACCTCGTCGAGCAGTATTTCCCCGGCCAGGTCAACGGGACCAACCCGGTGCTCTTCAAGGCAGAGAAAGGGAAGATCACCGACCAGACGAACCGGCAGCTGGTCGACCAGACGGTCAAGGATCTGAAGGGCGCCGCCGGGGTCGCTTCGGTCACAAGTCCCTTCTCGCAGGATGGCCAGGCCCAGATCGGCAAGGGCGAGCAGATCGCCTACGCCTCTGTGACCCTGGTCGACGCACCAGGCGAACTGAGCAACGACGAAGCCGACGATCTCGTCGATATTGCGACGGCGAAGGAAAACGGCGAGCTGGAGGTCGCAGTAGGGGGATACCTCGGCCAGCAGGTGTCCACCCCTTCGACCGATTCGAGCGAAGCGGTGGGCCTGACGGTGGCGGCGATCGTGCTGGTGCTGACCTTCGGCAGCCTGATCGCCATGGGCATGCCGATCCTGACCGCACTGATCGGCCTGCTCTTCGGGATGGGGACGATCACCCTGCTCAGCAACGTTCTGACCATCTCGACCACCTCGCCGACCCTGGCGACCATGATCGGGCTCGGGGTAGGGATCGATTACGCGCTCTTCATAGTCACCAGACACCGGTCCGGCCTTGCCGCCGGCCTGGACCCGGCCGAGGCCGCGGTCCGGGCGACTGCGACCGCCGGCGGCGCGGTGCTTTTCGCCGGGACGACAGTGATCATCGCGCTGCTCGCCCTGGGGCTGGCCGGGATCCCGCTGGTCTGGACGCTCGGGTACGCGGCGGCAATCGCCGTGCTGAGCGCCATTCTCGTCGCGCTGACCTTCCTGCCGGCGTTGCTGGCCTGGGTCGGACACGGGATCGAACGGCTCCGGGTTCCGCTCCGCCACAGCACCCACCCCGACGACCGGCCCCACGGCTGGGCCCGCTGGGCGGAGTGGGTTGCCGACCATCCCTGGGTCTCGGCTTCGGTCGGGGTCGTGATCCTGCTGGCGCTGGCCTGGCCGGCGACCAACATGCGGCTCGGACAGGAGGACCTCGGACAGCTTCCGGCCGACACCCAGACCCGGCAGGCTTTCGACCTGACTACCGAGGGCTTCGGGGTCGGCGACAACGGCCCGTTCCTGATCGCGATGGAGCCCAATGGCGACACGGCGGCGATCAAGAAGGTGAGCCAGGGAATCGCAGCGGACAAGGGAGTCGAGGCGGTGACGCCACCCGAGACTTCAAAGGACGGCAAAGCCGTGATCTTCTCGGCGGTGCCGAATACAAGTCCGTCTTCATTCACGACCCAGGACACGGTCAACCGGCTGCGGGCGGAGGTGATCCCGGATGCGATCGGTGACGGCAAGGCGGTCGCCCACGTGGGCGGTGTCACAGCCGGATACATCGATCTCGGTGACGAGATCAGCGAGAACCTGCCGCTACTGATCGGAGTCGTGGTCCTGCTCTCGATCCTGCTGCTCCTGCTCGCATTCCGTTCGATCGTGATCCCGGTCCAGGCGGCTCTGATGAACCTGATCTCGATCGCCGCTGCCTACGGGATCATCACCTTCGTCTTCCAGGAAGGTCACGGCGCTTCACTCATCGGTCTCGACGGCACGGTGCCGGTGGTCAGCTTTCTGCCCCTGGTCATGTTCGCGATCCTTTTCGGCCTTTCGATGGATTACCAGGTCTTTCTGTTGACCCAGATCCGCGAGGCTCACAAGAAACTCGGGAAGAACCGCCAAGCCGTGATCGAAGGCCTGGCCGGCTCGGCCCGCGTGATCACCTCGGCTGCGGCCATCATGGTCGCGGTCTTCGCCAGCTTCATCCTCAACGGCGATCCCGTGGTCAAGCAGTTCGGGGTCGGCCTGGCCTTTGCCGTCGCGATTGACGCGACAATCGTCCGATGTCTGCTTGTGCCGGCGACCCTGGTCCTCACCTCACGCTGGAACTGGTGGCTGCCGGGCTGGCTGGAGAAGCATCTCCCGCGGATCGACATCGAAGGCAACGAGTTCTACGAGAGTCGGAAGCCGGAAAACGCAAGATAGGAACGGAATCGGGGCAGGCTCGGACCGTCGCCGTTGCTACCCTCACTCAATCCCGTCCAAGAAAGGTTTTCCCGAAGAATGAGCACCGTTTCCGAAGAGCTGCTTGATGCAGGCCTGGCCGAGGTCGACCCCGCTGTCGCGGAAGCGATCAACGGTGAGTTGAACCGCCAGCGCGGCACGCTCGAGATGATCGCCTCGGAGAATTTCGTCCCCCGGGCGGTGCTCGAGGCAGCCGGATCGGTGCTGACCAACAAGTACGCGGAGGGCTACCCGGGCCGGCGCTACTACGGCGGCTGTGAGCAGGTCGACATCGTCGAGCAGCTGGCGATCGACCGGGCGATGGATCTCTTCGGGGCCGGACACGCCAACGTTCAGCCTCATTCCGGCGCCCAGGCCAATAACGCGGCCTACATGGCCCTGATTGATCCCGGTGACACGATCATGGGCCTCGCACTCGACCACGGGGGTCACCTCAGCCATGGCATGAAGCTGAACGTCTCGGGCAAGCTCTACAACGTGGTTCCCTACCACGTCTCGGAGGGGGATCTCCTGGTAGACATGGAAGAGGTCGCGCGGCTGGCCGAGGAGAACAAACCGGACCTGATCGTAGCCGGCTGGTCTGCTTATCCGCGGCAACTCGACTTCGCCTCCTTCCGCGAGATCGCCGACTCGGTTGGCGCGAAGCTGATGGTTGACATGGCCCACTTCGCAGGCCTGGTCGCGGCCGGCGAGCACCCCAACCCGGTGCCCTACGCCGACGTGGTCACGACCACGATCCACAAGACCCTGGGCGGCCCCCGCAGCGGCATGATCCTCAGCACCGAGGAGCTGAAGGCGGATGTGAACCGCGCCGTCTTCCCCGGCCAGCAGGGCGGGCCCCTGATGCATGTGATCGCCGCCAAGGCGGTGGCTCTGGGGATCGCGTCGACCGACATCTTCGCCGAGCGCCAGCGTCGTACCGTCGAGAACGCCCGCGCGCTCGCGGCCGGACTGATCGCCGGAGGCATCGACGTGCTGACCGGAGGGACCGACGTACATCTCGTGCTGGTCGATCTGACTTCGACCGGCCTCGACGGCCAGGAGGGTGAGGACCGTCTCGACAAGGTCGGGATCACGGTCAACCGCAACGCGATCCCTTTCGACCCCCGGCCCCCGATGAACCCGTCCGGGCTCAGGATCGGCACTCCGGCCCTGACCACCCGTGGTTTCCAGCCCGAGGACATGACCGAGATCGCATCGATCATCAGCACGGCCCTCGGCTCCGGATTCGAGAGCCAGCGGGACTCGCTTGCCGCCCGCAGCCAGGCCCTGATGGACAAGTACCCCCTCTACCCGGGACTGGGCTGATCCCCCGGATCCGACTCGCCGATCGCCCCGGCGAATGTCCAGCGATGAACCGAAGGGGCGTCAGCCGATGAAGGTCTGGTTCGACTGCACGGCTGCCGCCCATCCGATCGTGTTGCGGCCGATCATCGAGCTCTTCCGGGAGCGTGGGGCACAGATTCTCGTAACCGCCCGGGAAAACGGGGAGACGGTCGGCAATCTCGAACGGCTCGGGATCGAACACCTCGTGATCGGACGGCATGGCGGCGCCGGCAGGGTCGGCAAGGGCCTTGCCCTGGCGACCCGCTCTGCCCGGCTTGCGGGGCCCGTCTGGAAGTTTCGCCCCGACCTCGCCGTGGCGCACGGGTCGGTCGACCTGGCGG
>JAEYSQ010000064.1 GCA_023434465.1 Actinomycetes bacterium | reverse complement strand
TCCGCTCATGCTGCCAGAGCAAGAACGGCAACATCCAGGTCTGCTCGAGAAAGCCTCGCCCTTCCTCGAACCGCTCGAGCTTCAACGGATAGCGGCCGAGCGGGAGACCGAACGGGCCCCTGATCTTCAGAGGCAGGACCTCCCCTCCAGCGGCAGTCGAAAGTAGATCGATTTCTCCGGGAGGTGTGAACTTCAACCATGGACCCATTTCGTGATTGATCCCTTCGGTCGAAACGACTGCTCCCCAGAGCGTGCCCGGCGTCACCGGCAAACGCGAACTGACGGTCACCTGGGTCGGAATCGATTCCATGCCCGGATTCTTCTCGAAACCGCAGACGCACCCCCGCCCGGGTCGGGGTCATCCGATCGGGCCGTTCGGTCCGTACTCCTTCAAGAGTGCCACGACCCGCTCCACACTTTTCAGGCATCCCTGCCCGGGTACCCCGAATCAAACGAGAAAGGCAGAAAGAAACATGGCGAACTACAACGCGACGGTGAGCTCTCCGAAGAGCCCGGAAGAAGCTTTCGACTATCTGGCTGACTTCAGCAACGCCCCGGAATGGGATCCGAACACAAGCTCTTCGGAATGCGTTTCCGGCCAGCCGGGGACCGTCGGGGCGACCTACAAGGTGGTGACCGAGTTTGGCGGGCGCGAGATGGAGCTGACCTACGAGACCGTCGAGGTCGACCGTCCACGCCGGGTTGTGCTCCAGAGCGGCAACGGCAGTACCGAGATCCGGGACACGATGACCTTTGAACCGGTCCCGAATGGCACCGATGTCACCTATGACGCGAACGTCAAGCCGAAGGGCCTGATGAAGCTTGCCGATCCCGTGCTGACCCTGATGTTCAAGCGGGTCGGCGACCGGGCCGCGGAAGGACTTCGCAAGGCGCTGCGATCAGGAAACTGAGCAGTCCAGCAGCGGTCGGGGATCAACCCCACTCGCGCCAGGCGAGGATGGCGACGATGATGATCGCGATCGCGAATATGACGAATACGGGATCCATGTTTCTCGCCTACCCGACCGGTCGGGTACCAATCGCCTGACTTGACATGTGACTGTTTAGTCACATATGCTGGTTCCATGGACGAGGTGTTCAAAGCCCTGGCCGACCCGACCCGCAGGGGTCTGCTCGACTCGCTTTACGAGCGGGACGGCCAGACGCAGAAAGAGCTGGAGCAGGGTCTCGACATGACCCGCTTCGGTGTGATGAAGCACCTCAAGGTGCTGGAGGAAGCGGGCCTGGTCGTGACCAGAAAGCGCGGCCGGGAGAAGCTCCATTTCCTCAACCCCGTCCCGATCCGGCTGATCCACGATCGCTGGGTCAGCAAGTTCTCCGAGCCCTGGGCCGCCGGCCTCTCGGAACTCAAGCAAGACCTGGAAAAGGAGCAGTAACCATGGAATCGCACGTATTCGAGATCTACATCAAGACCACCCCGGAGCGCCTCTGGCAGGCGATCACCGACCCCGAGCAGCGGGCGAAGTACTCGTTCGGCGTCAAGGTGTACTCGGACTGGACGCCCGGCTCGTCCTATGAATCAAAGGCAAGCTGGGGACCGATCGTCGAGGACAACGAGGGACCGATCGACATCTCGGTCGGCGAGAACCTGGAGGTCGACCCACCCCACCGGCTGGTCCAGACCTTCAACGCGATGTGGGCCGACGAGGTACGGGCCGAGCCGACCTCCCGGGTTACCTGGGAGATCGCCCAGGTCGGAACTTCCTGCCGGCTGACCGTGATCCACGACGAAATCCGTGACGGCGCCAACAATCAGATCTACGGCGGTTGGCCGATGATCCTCTCCGGACTCAAAACCCTGCTCGAAACCGGGGAGCTCCTGGACACGCCCGGCTCGCTTCAGTACCTGGGCAACGAGGACGCCGGGCTGCCAGTCAGCGACTGAGGCACCCGGAGGTGCCGGTCGCTTCAGCCGCGCGACCGCCAGGCGATCATGGCGGCGAAAAGGGCCGCGAATATCGCGATGATGAGAGCGGGTTCCATCAGGAGTTGGCGAACCGTTCGTAGAGGCCGGGGAGAATTTCGCCCAGCTGGGCGTACTCCTCGGCCCCGTGGCGGGCAACTGCCGCACCGATTCCGTCCGGCACCGCCAGGTCCCGCACGAACTTGCGACTGGCCAGGTTCTCGCCGATGTCCTCCGCGGCAACGAGCCGGCCGGGCAGCCGGGGCCGCACATGCTCGGCGATCCAGAAGCGGCTGCGCAGGACGAGCCCGTCGCCTTCTTCGAGGTAGACGTGGGCCATGTCGGTGTGGGTCATGATCGCGTCCCCGACCCGGGCGGAGATGATCACCTTGACCTCGGGATGGCCGAACGGTTGATGCGAAAAACCGAAACCGAGCGGTGAAGTGAACTCGGTGCGAAGTTGCGAGCGGCCGTCACCGACGTCCTCGTCGAAGAAGATCACGGCGCCCCAGTAGGGCTTTTCCTGGACCGTCGCGCCGGGCAGGATGCGGTTGCCGAAATGTTCGGCCGGATGCCAGGCCCGGTAGCGGTCATCGCGGA
>JAEYSQ010000055.1 GCA_023434465.1 Actinomycetes bacterium | reverse complement strand
GCAGCGGCCTCCCGGGGGGCGGTTAACCCTATGAGCGCCCGGTTTTCACCGCACTCCAGGCGAAACCCAGTACCAGCGCCAGATAAAGGGTTCCGACCTGGATGAAAAGCGCGCCTGAGTCGTTGGTTAGGGCACCGACCAGCGAACCGGTCGCTGCGGCGGCGATTCCGGCTTTCAACAGTGGAATCTGCTCGACCCAGGCGAGGATCAAGCGGCGCTTCCAGATGCCCGTCGTGATCACCGCCGCGGCGGCCAGAGTGACCGGAATCCGCGAGACCCGGGTGAAACTCTCGAACGTCGCATCGAGCCGGTGGCCGATGACTTCGAAGAAGGATCCTCCGCTTCCGCCGACGATCGACCGGACGAAGTGGGTCTCGGAACCGGTCACGATGTCGACCAGCCCCACCAACAGCAGGGCTACGGCGGCTGCGGCAAGGCCGACCCAGGCGAGCCGCGGCCGGCCGACCGCCATCGCTGCCGCGACCACGGCGGAGACGGGAAAGACGATCGCGGCGCCCACGTCCGCGCCGAAGCGCCCGGCTGCGAACACGACCGTCGCCACCAGTCCGACGCCGAGAAACCAGCCCGCCGCCTTCCGGGCAGGGGTCATTCTCCAGGTCAGCGCCGCTGCGGTGCCGACCGAGGTGAGGATCATCAGAGTCGATTCGAGTTCGTTCCCGATTCCGTAGAAGCGGGCCCCGAGCCCCGGGTTGGGTCCGATCACTGCGCGCGGAGTGAGGGCCGAGCCAGCCAGCATGTCGACGCCGTAGGGGATCACGGTCAGCCCGCAGGCCAGAGCGAGACCGGACCAGTCGGGCGCCAGGCGCATCAGGAGCGTCGCGATCAGAACCGGTAGCAGCATCGCGATGCCACGCTCGACGGCCAGTGAAGGTTCCAGCGCGGCGGTCAGCAGCAGGACCCCGGGGAGCAGGAGCGTCGAGAGACAGAGCAGCCTCACGGCAGGTCTCGCGTAGAGCCCGCGACTTGCCAGGGAAACCAGCGCCGCCAGGCCGATCCAGAGCAGGAGCGGAATCGCCAGCGCTGCACCACGTCGTTTGCCGACCTGCTCGTAGCGGCTTTGAAGGTCAGCAAGACCGTCCAGGTCGAGGTCCCCACCGGACTCAATTGGTTGTCCCGTCATCGCTTTCGGAACTCTCAGCCCGAAGTGGGCGAGGATGGTCGGGGCGATATCGGTCGAGAGCACATATCCGTCGGTGCGGGTGCTCGGAGACTCGAGCATGCCGTCGGTCTCCGGACCGGCCACCGCGACGGCCAACTGATCACCAGGTTTGGCCGGGGGCCGCTCGATGAAGATCTGGAGATCCCGATCGTGCCGGGCGGCGGCCGCTTGCTCGGCCGAGGCGAGGGTCATCGAGAGCACGGTTACCGGATCCGGACAGCCTCGAATCGCAGAGTCGGCACCTGGCTGACCGGGCCCGGACATCGATTCCGGGCCGCCACAGGCCATCGGGGCGCGGCCGACCGAACCGTCCCGCCGGACCACTGCGAGAGCGGCGGACCCGGCCGAGTCGGAAGCGACTGAATCAAGTCCGTTCCGGCTCAGGACCGAGGCCAGGAGGCCGGGAAACACCGGGGGCTCGGCCGAACTGGCCCTCGTGACTGCCTTTTCCCAGCCGATAGCCGATTCCCCGGCTGGAAACACTCGGTCTAACGCTGTGTCATACGAGGTGTCAAACGTACGCGCACCCTGCGAAACATCGAGCCAGGTTTGCTGGGCGGCGACCTCGCCGAGACCGGGGTTCATCAGACCAATCGCGGCCCCCTCGAGACTGGTCATATCCTCCGGCAGCGTGCCGGACGGAAGGACCACGATCGTCACCTGACCGCGCTGGCCGGTTGCCGTATCTCCAACCGAAAGTGCGCTGGCCTCCATCGGACCGACGACCGAGACGAGCCAGAGCAGGACGAAAATCGCCAGCCCGGCTTTCCTCCCCGCTATGGTCCGTTGCCGCATGACGACTGGAACGATAGGTCAGACGGCCCCCGCCACCCCCGAAGTCGAGCACGCACAGGTCGGCGAAGTCGAGATCGCCTTCGATGTTCATGGGGATCCTTCCGATCCAGTGCTGTTGGTGATTCCGGGACTCGGCACCCAGATGATCTACTGGGACCTGCCGCTGGTCGAGCGTCTGACCGACCGCGGCTTCCGGGTGGTTCGGATCGACAACCGCGACAACGGTGCTTCGACCATCCTCAGGCACAAGGGCAAGCCCGCGCTACCCGCGATGATGCTGGGAATACCCCGCGGTCTCGCTTACACCCTGAGTGACATGGCGGCCGATGCGGTCGGCGTGCTCGATCACCTCGGCGTCGATGGGGCCCACGTGATCGGGTACTCGATGGGCGGCATGATCGCCCAGACCATGGCGATCGAACATCCGGGGCGGGTGTTTTCGCTGACCTCGATGATGTCCCGCACCGGCGCCAGGCTCGACGCGTTCCCTGGCGTCCGGGAACTCGCCGCCCTGACGCGGACCCGGCCCACCGACAGCCTCGAGAGCTACCTGACCGGCATGGAAGCGCTGGCCGCAGTCATAGGGTCCCCCGATTTCCCGACCGACCGGGAACGGCTGCGAGAAATCGCCACGATCGCCTTCGAGCGCGGCATCCACCTGGACGGAACCGCGCGCCAGCTGCATGCGATCAACTGCCAGCCGAATCGCGACCGGGGGCTCTCCCGGCTAGAGATCCCCACCGTGGTCCTTCACGGGTCCGCCGACAAGCTGGTCTTCCCCCGAGGCGGCAGAGCAACCGCCCGGGCGATCCCTGACGCCGAACTTAGGATCTATGAGGGGATGGGTCACGACATCCCGGAACAGCTCTGGCCGCAGTTCGTCGACGAGATCGACAAGGTCGCACAGCGCGCCGGCAAACCCCGAGGCTGACCCCACCCCGCGAGCCGCTGTGAAAACCGCGAGATTGAAGTTAACCCCACATAGCGCGCGTAACTTCAATCTCGCGACTGAGCCCGCCGCCGGGGGAGCCGCGAGGTTGAAGTTAACGTCGCATAGCGCGCGTAACTTCAATCTCGCGGTGGAGCGTGCGAAGCATTGCTAGGCGCGTGCGAAGCATCTCGCGGTGGAGTGTACGAAGCGGATGGCCGGGATTGCATATGCTTGGTCGTCGCATGAGTAACCCAGGAACTCCAGAAAACCCGCTCCGGGTGGCGATCATCGGCGCCGGCCCGTCCGGGTTCTACGCCGCAGACCAGATCATCAAGGACCCCGACACGCAAGCCCAGGTCGACCTTTTCGACCGGCTGCCCACTCCGTACGGACTGGTTCGCGGCGGGGTAGCGCCCGACCACCCCAAGATCAAGTCGGTAACCCGCGTCTACGAACGGACCGCCGCCAAGGAAGGCTTTCGCTTCTTCGGCAACGTGGAGGTCGGCCGTGACCTGAACGTTGAGGATTTCGAGAGGCACTACCACGCGATCATCTACACCTTCGGGGCCGAGGCCGACCGCGAACTCGGGATCCCCGGCGAGGACTTGCCGGGGAGTTACGCGGCGACCGCATTCGTTGGCTGGTACAACGCCCACCCTGATTACGCCGACCGTGATTTCAAGCTGGATCAGGCGAAGCGGGCTGTGGTGATCGGAAACGGCAACGTGGCCCTGGACGTCGCCCGCATGCTGGCCCTCGACGACGCCGAACTGCGCAAGACCGACATCGCCGATCACGCGATCGAACTCCTCGACGCCTCGGGGATCGAGGAGATCGTCGTGCTGGGCCGTCGCGGTCCCGCCCAGGCGGCCTACACGAACCCCGAGGTCAAGGAACTGGGCGAACTTGAAGAGGCCGACGTGATCGTGGATCCGGCAGAGGTGGAACTCGATCCCGCAAGCCAGACCTGGATCGACTCTGACGAAGCCGACAAGACCGCTCGCGTAAACGTCGAGATCGTCAAGGAGTACGCCTCGCGCCAGCCTTCCGGCAAGCCGAAGAGGATCGTGCTCCGCTTCCTTACTTCGCCGGTCGAGATCAACGGCGGTGACAAGGTCGAGAACATCGTGATCGGCCGCAACCAACTGGTTGAGCAGGACGGTGGTTTGAAGGCCAGGGACACCGGCGAGCGCGAAATCCTCGAATGCGACCTGATTCTGAGATCGGTCGGATACACGGGCGTGCCCCTGCGCGGGGTTCCTTTTGACGAGCGCCGGGGCACCATCCTCAACGAGCATGGCCGCGTCCTGGAAACCCATGGCGGCGAGCACCGAACCGGCCACTACACGGCGGGCTGGATCAAACGAGGTCCCTCGGGCGTGATCGGCACGAACAAGAAGTGCGCTACCGAAACGGTCCAGCATCTCTTCCAGGACGTGGCCGCCGGCAACCTGCTCGATCCGGAATCGCCCGATCCCAACTCGATCGAACAGCTCCTGACCGAACGAGGCGCCCGCTACGTCTCCTTCAGCGGCTGGGAGAAGATCGACCAGGCCGAGGTCGGCAAGGGCGAGCCCCACGGCCGGCCCCGGGTCAAGTTCGTGCGGATCGACGAAATGCTCGACACCGCCGCCGAACGGGCTGAAGCCGAAGCCGGAGCCTCAACCGGAGGCGGCGAATAATGGCCGCAGACCTGACAGAACTGAAAGGCATGATCGAAGCGGCACTGCCTGGATCGAGTGCCGAAGTGATCGACGAAACCGGGACTGGAGATCACCTGAGAGCCGAAGTCTCGGCACCCCAGTTCGAGGGCAAGAGCCGGATCGACCAGCATCGGCTGGTCAAGGCCGCGGTCCGCGAACGCTTCGATGACGGAACCATCCACGCCCTGACCATCAAGATCCTCGACTGAACGGCCCCGTGAATCAATGGTGACGCAGGTTTAACCCCCTATCGGGGTCAAGACCTGCGGCACCATTGGCGGCCGAGAGGGCTCAGGGTCTAACATCAATCCCATGGCTGATCAGGAACTTAAAGACCGCGTTCAGGAGCTCATCAAGGAGAACCAGGTGCTGCTCTTCATGAAGGGCACCCCGACCGCTCCGCGCTGCGGATTTTCGATGCGGACCGTTCAGGTCCTCGACTCGATGGGAGTCGAGTACGGGGCGATCGACGTGCTGCCCGCGCTCCAGCCGCTGCGCGAAGTGACCTCCGAAATTTCCGACTGGGAGACCTTCCCGCAGCTGTACGTGAACGGCGAGCTGCTCGGCGGCTGCGACATCGTCGAGGAGATGTTCGAGAGTGGTGACCTAGCCGAGACACTCGGAGTCGAACAACCGTCTGATGCCGCGCCGGCCGAGGCCCCAGCCCCGGGCCCCGACGAGCCCTACAAGAGCCCGCCGATGTCGATCGAAGGCTCCTGAATCCTTCTGTCGGCCGGCTGAAGCAAGAGTCCGCTCAGGCGGTCGCGCCGGCCGCTTCGGCGTCGTCCTTGACCTGGAAGGACGAACCGCAACCGCAGGCGGCAACGACGTTCGGGTTGTTGACCTGGAAACCGGCGCCGGTCAGACCCTCGACGTAATCGACCTCCGAGCCGAAGACGAACTGCATGCTGACCTTGTCGACGATCACCGATACACCGCGGTGCTCGAAGACGTGGTCGTCTTCGTTCTTCGCGTCGAAGGCCAGCGCGTACTGGAAACCGGAACAGCCACCACCGCGCACGGCAACCCGAAGCGCCTGCTCGTCACCACCAGATGAATCACCGATCAGTTCGGCGATTTTGTCGGCGGCGGCTTCGGTCAGGGTGATTACGGATTCAGGCTCGGACATGCATAAAGAGTAGCGGGTAGGGCACCTGATCCCGGTGATATGGCTCACCTTCTGATAGAACCGTCACGTGTCCACCGAGTCCACCATCGCGCTGGTGACCGATTCCACCGCTTCGCTCACGCAGGAGGACCGTGAGCGGCTCGATATCAGCGTCGTGAACCTCTATGTGATCCTCAACGGGGAGCAGCGGCCCGAGAACGAGATCGACGATTACGCCGCCTTCTACAAGGCCGTGCTGGATTCGCCGCAACTCACCACGACCTCACAGCCGTCGGTCGGCGATTTCATGGAGGTGTATGGCCCGCTACTCGAGGCCGGACGGGAGGTTATCTCGCTCCACCTGTCGGGTGCGATCTCCGGAACCTGCGAGGCGGCCAGGCAGGCCGCGGCCCAGCTCGAGGCCGAAGGCAGGGGTGGGGAGCGGATCACCGTGGTCGACTCGCGCACCACGGCCGGTGGCCTGGCCCTGGTTAGCCTCGGAGCCGCCAACGGGATCGCGGCCGGCAAGACCGTCCCGGAGATCGTCGAACAGATCGAGAGGTCCCGCGATGGTCTCGACACGCTGATCCTGGTCGACACGCTCGAATACCTGAGAAAGGGTGGCCGAATCGGCGGTGCCCAGGCCTGGATCGGCGGCGCACTCAAGATCAAACCGCTGATCACCCTGAGAGAGACCGTCGAGCCGGTCGACAAGGTGCGCACTGTCGGCCGGGCGATGCAGCGGCTGAAGGATTTCGCCAGCGAGAAGGCCGCTTCGGGTCAGGAGATCACCTGGACCACCCAGCACATACAGGCTCCCGAACTGGCGGCCGAGCTGGCCGCACACTGCCGCGAAGTCTTCCAGTGCGAGGGCGCCTTCCTCGATGAGATGTCGACGGTGCTCGGATGCCATGCCGGCCCCGGCCTGGTCGCGATCGGCACCGTACCGACCGATGTGGTCGGGTCAAAATTCTGATGAACCTGGCAGTCACCGCGATCGGCCGGGACCGACCCGGGATCGTCGCCGCGATCACCAGCGCGCTGCTTGAGGCCGGCGGCAACGTCGACGATTCACAGATGTCGATCCTGCACGGGCACTTCGCGGTGATGCTGATCGTCTCGGTGCCCGACGATGCCTCGATCGACTCGCTGGAAGCCAGGCTGGACGAGGTCGGGCGCGAGTTCGACCTCGGCGGAATCACGGTCAGCCCGGTCGAAGGGCTCGATCGTGGCGCCGGCCCCACCCACGTGCTCACCGTGTACGGCGCCGACCGGCCCGGAATCGTCCATGACACCGCCTCAACCCTGGCCTCCCAGCAGGTGAACATCACAGACCTGCGGACCCGGCGCACGGGCGACCCCGATTCGCCGCTCTACACGCTGATGGTCGAGGTCGCGGTCCCGGAAGGGGCGGGGGAAGAACTCGACCGGGCGCTCGATGCTCTGCGCGAGTCCACGCAGCTGGAAGCCCGCCTCGCCGAGCTAGATTCCGGGGTTTTCTAGATGTCCGGCCTCGCACACCTCGCGGGAACGACCTCCTGAGCCGGTCCCTCCCTTGGCCGTCCGCGAAGTCCTCACCTATCCCGACCCGAACCTGAAGGCCGTTTGCGCCCCGGCCCAGACCGGTCCGGCCGACCGTGGGGACACCGGTCGGGTGATCAGTGACCTGCTCGACACGATGAACTCCTTCGACCATTGCGTCGGCCTAGCCGCCCCCCAGATCGGGGAATCGGTCCGGATCGCCGTGGTCGACATCACCGGACACCCCAAAGCCAAAGAGGAACACGGATTGATGGTGCTGGTGAATCCACGGATCGTCCACCGTTCCGAGGGCACGAAGGTGAGCCGGGAGGGCTGCCTCTCCTTGCCCGACCTGACCGCCAACGTCCGCCGGCCACGCAAGGCCACGATTGAGTTCCAGGACGGCCTCGAGGACTTCAGGATGAATCAGATCCAGCTGGCCGGCTTCGAAGCCCGTTGCGTTCTCCACGAGATCGACCATCTCGACGGGATCCTCTTCCTCGACCGGGTCGCTTCGATCACCGACGATCTCTTCCGGCGCCAGGACTACCGTTGACCCGATCACGATGATGGAAGTCGCGCAGTTGCTCGGCACCGTGGTCTTCGCGATCTCCGGCGTCGTTGCGGTGGCCGAACGACGGCTGGACTGGTTCGGTGTCCTCGTAGTCGGCGCGGTGACCGCGGTCGGCGGCGGCACAATGCGAGGCCTGATCCTCGGGCAGACACCGGTCTTCTGGATCGAGGACGACAAGTACCTGCTGTTTGCTCTGCTCGGCGGGCTGGCGGCGATCCCGCTGGTTCGTCATTTTCGGGGCAGCCACGCCCGCTTCGAGCGCGGCGTGGTCCTGCTGGACGCGCTCGGCCTCTCGCTCTTTGCCGTGACCGGTGCCCAGCTCACTCTCGAGCTCGGATTCGACGGCCCCACCGCCGTGGTCTGCGGCATCCTGACCGGAGTCGGTGGTGGCGTGATCCGTGACTTGCTGGCCGGCCAGCACCCCTTGATCCTTCGCAGCGACATCTACGCGACGGCCGCCCTGGCGGGAACGACGGTCTACGTGCTGCTGGTCGAAACGACTTCGCTCGGGCAGACAGCCGCGATGCTGATCGGCGCCCTGATGATCTTCACCGTCCGCATGATCTCCTACGAGAAGGAATGGTCGCTGCCCTCGCTGCGGCAGTAACCGGTTGACCTAGCGGCGGCGCAGCGCCATCAGACCGCCGACCACGAAACCGGTGGCGACGGCACCGACGATGATCTGCTTGCGGTGCTTTCGGATCTGGGTCTTCCAGTCCGTCAGCTCCGTGACCCGGTCGCGAAGCTGGTCGACCGACTTGCCGAGGTCAGCCCGTTGCGCGTCGATGTCGGCACGGATCTGCTCCGAGGTTCGCTTCGGCGGTGGCGGTGCGTACGGTGAGCCGGGGGCGCCGGCCGGCGGGGCCGGGGTCCCTTCCGGGGGCGAGAACCGGTTCGGAGCCTTCTCGACCGGGGCGTCGGGACCGATCCCTTCCGGCTTGAACGGCTTGTCGGGTTCGATCGGATCACTCATCAGGCGTCGTCTCCCGGAGTCAATATGGCCTTTGTCTTCTGGGCTTCTTCGATCGCTTCGGTGGGAATCGGCGGGCCGGTCTTCTCGAACGAGTTGTAAGCGAAGTAGCCGGCCCCGGCCGCGACGGCGATGAAGATGACGCCCTCGAGCAGATAGCCGGCCCAGGCACCCCAACCGAACAGCGAAGAGACGCCCAGCGCGAAGCTGTGCATGAGCAGGATCAGCGCCAGGAAAGCGAAGATGCCGGCCGCGATGCCGACCGCCGACCCCCGGGCCAGCGTGGTGACCTTTTCGCTGACCTCGGTCTTGGCGAGTTCGATCTCTTCGCGGATCAGGTTCGAGGTCCGCTCCGAGACCTCGAACACCATCTCGCCGACGGTCTTTTCGTCAGCCGGGCGGTTCCGGTCCGGCCGGCTGGACTGCCTCTGGTAGGGCGGGGGCTGGTAGTCCTGAGGAGCCACGGTCTATTCCGGCGGGTCCTCGTTGAAGAACCTGCGGTAGGCGATGGCAGCGAGCCGGGTCGAAATCAGCGTGGCGATCGCGCCACTCGCCGTGAGCATGAGGCTCCAGGTGATTCTTCTGACGATGTCGTTATCCATGTCCCAATCACAATACCCAAGCTTTCGGAGAACGAAAATCTAGCGGCGGGAGAGGCCTTCGCAGATCGTGGTGACGATCAGCTCGCGGGCTTCATCGAAGTCGCGGTCGCTTCCCGGGATCACCCCGAAGATCCAGCCCGAGAGCAGCTGCTCGATCGCCCCGTAGAAGACCATCGCCGCGAATGCCGGGTCGATGTCCTCGCGGAAAACCCCGCTCTTCTGGCCGTCAGCGACAATCCGGCCGATCAGTTCGTAGGCCCGGTTGATCTCGTCGAGATGAGTGCGGCCAAAAGAGTTGGCGGCGCGGGTCACCTCGACGATGATCACCTTCATCAGGTCGGGGTCATACCGGTAGGAATCGATGATGAAGCCGGCGACAGCGCCCAGCTTCTCTTCGTGAGGGAGCGAACTCCGGTCAGCTTCGTCGATCGCTTCGATCAGCAGCGACCAGCGCTGGGCAAAGAGTTCATTGAGCACGTTCTCCTTCGAGGAGAAGTAGTGGTAGACGAGACCGTAGGCGACGTCGGCCTCGTCGGCGATGTCGGCCACCCGGGTCGAATGGAACCCCTGCCTGGCGAAAACGCGGACCGCCGCATCGAGGATCTGCCGCCGGCGCTCCGGCGCCGCTTCACGAGCCACGGGTAGCTCCTTCCCTGAAGATTCCCGGACGGCGATGATCGACCGCCGGCAGCTTGCGGCGAACCTCCGCCATCTGATCGAGGTCGAGTTCCGCCGCGGCGTAGCCCTCCCCCGCCCGTATCTCGGCCAGAACTTCGCCCCAGGGGCCGACGATCATCGAGTGCCCCCAGGAGTCGTATGAGGGTTCGGCCTGCCCGGACTGGTTGGCAGCCAGCACGAACGCCTGATTTTCGATCGCCCGGGCGCGGAGCAGCGGCTCCCAGTGATCGCGTCCGGTCGCGGCGGTGAAGGCCGAAGGAACCGTGAACGCGGTGGCGCCCCGGTCGAGCAGGGCACGAAAAAGCTCCGGAAACCGCAGGTCGTAACAGATGGTCAGTCCGAGCATGAGGCGACCGCCGTCGCGTCCGGGAACGGGAACCACCGGAGCGACTTCCGCCCCGGACCGTTCGTGGTCCGACTCGCGGTACTCGACGCCTCCCGCCTCCACGTCGAACATGTGGATCTTGCGGTACTGGGAAAGGATCTCGCCGGCTGGCGAGATCAAGATCGAGGTGTTGGTCGGCAGCCCGTCGGGGGCGAGTTCGGTGAAGCTTCCGGCCAGCAGGTGGATCCCGAGCTCCGCGGCCCAGGCTCGGGCGGCGGTGATCGCCTCCCCTTGCATCGACTCGGCTCCATCGGTCAGGACGCGGCCGTCACCGAGGAGCGGCCATTTCTCGGGCAGCACGACCAGCTCGGCGCCCTCTGCGGCGGCGGCCCGGACCAGATCCTCGGCCACCGCGATGTTGCGGGCGCGTTCGGCACCTGAGTTGGTCTGTATGACGGCGGCTTTCATGGTCTAGGGGAGATCGGCGCGTCACGTTGATTGACACGTCAATCGGCTCCAGTATAGGTGGCAGCCAGCCCTCGGGAGAGTTGGATGTGACCTTCCAAAACGAAGCGGGGCGCCCGGCCCAAGCCGGACGCCCCGCCTTCAAACGAGGTGCGGGTCAGTGACCTACCAGCCCCGCTTGACCGCCTTGGCACCACCGTTCAGCCTGGTGGTCTTGAGGCCGGGTGACTTCTTCTGCTGAGCGGGGCAGAAGCGGTCGGTCAACCATTTGTGCTGCGAGAAGAGCTTGGTCTGGTCCGCGTAGTGCGGGGACTTCTCGTTCGTCGCAGCCTGCGAGTAGGTCAGGATCGTCTTCACGTCCGGACACTTCTTGCCGTTCATCGAGGCCATGATGATGAAGCTCGACCCGTGACGGACACTGTCGTACACGCCCGTGTCCTGATTCCGCACTGCGGAAATCACGTTGTAGACACCGTGCCCGCCGTTGCCGCCGGGGATCGGGATCTTCTGGCCGTTCTTCGTCACGTACTGGTATTCACGCCACTTGGCGTTGAGCGGGATGCCCTTCCCGTTCATGTAGGTGACCGCGTCCGCGAGGGCCTCGCCAACCTCGGGCTTCGAGGTGTCGAGACCGTTCGGGGTGTGGACCGGGTCGCCCAGCGAGAACGGTGCAGTCCAGGGACCACCGGGAACGCTGAGCAGGCCACCGATCACCTGGCGACCGAGGTAGGCGCCGGGCGAGTCGAGACCTTCGCTGAGATCCCAGCTTCCGAGCACCGCGCAGGCCTCGCTGACGTCAACAGAGTCGATCGTCGGGTTGGCCTGACAGTAGGTAACCAGGGGCGGGATCAGGAGCTCGGCTCCGTAATTGCGGTCGTTGTCGATGAACTCACGCAGGGTTACGGGCGTGAACTTGCCTCCGCCAGCGAGCCTTTCCTCGATCTGGTTCAGACCGTTGCGCGTACGCAGTGACCGGTCCGACTTCTCGTTGCCGATGATGCTCGGGAAACCCTCGAGCGGCTTCTTCGGGTTCGAGAGCCAGTAGCTGTCGTTTGCGTTCGAGCCGTAGTCCTTACGGATCTGCAGCGGCATGTCCTTTGCCGCCATGGTGCCCGGAGCAACCGACCCCTTGGCGTTCTGCATGTCGCAGCTGGAGGTCGAACCGTCCAGCACCGCTAGCTTGGCGGACGCCCAGGCGACCGTTCCGATGCCCGGGGTGTTGCATTCCGCAACCCGCTCGTCGGTCAGGTTCGGTACGACCGAGACGTCGGCATACATCGCGTTGCCCTTCGAGTCAGCTGCGATCGTGTTGACCCACGGCACACCCTGGTACTTGAACAGCGCCTTCTTCATGTCGGCAACGCTCTGCGCGGTGTTGAACCCGAAGAACTGGTTCACGACCCGCAGACTGTTCGCGTTCGCGTCGTACATCGCGTAGGCGTACTCCTCGCCCCAGGGGAACAGGGCCTGCTTCTGGACCGAGTTGGTGATCGGACCGTGCTTGGTCGAGTAGAGAGTGCGGGTCTCCTTGCCCTCGCTGCCCTTGTCGACTGTGACCTTGGTCTGCTTCATGTTCAACTGCTTGCCATCGACCACGTACTTGGTCGGACTTCCGGGGACCAGGGTCTCACGGAAGAAATTGAACCGGCGAGCGGTCGAAACGGTGTGGGTCCACGCCACGCCCCGGGTGTGGCCGATCTGGACCACGGGGCTACCGAGGAGGCTGCCACCGGAGACGTTGATCTTTCCGGGGATGGTCAGCTGCGACTGGAAGAACCGCTCCGAACCCTGCCACGGGAAGTGGGGGTTGCCGTAGAGCATGCCCTTGCCGGTCGAGGTTGACTGAGAACCCAGCGAGACGGCGTTGGAGCCGATCGCGGCCGGCTCAGTGAGCGCGGCAAAGTCCTCTTCCGTCACTTCGCCCTGAGCGCCGGCAGCGGCCTTGTTCAGCGTGGCGCCCGGAGGAGTCACGTTGGTCAGACCATCAACCGCAGCACCTGAACCGGCCATGGTGGCGAGTTCGTAGAAGCGCAGATATGCGTCCTGCCGGGTGATCCGCTTGACCCACGGCTCACCCTTGCAGGTCGTGTCCTGGATCTTGTTCTTGTTGCGGTTGAGCCAGGCGTTGTAGCCCTTGACGTAACCGTCGATCACCTGTTTGACCTGCGGCAGAGGACCGTGCGGCGGCTTCTTCTTGAGCAGCTTCGGGATCGTCTTCTCGGCGATCACGCGCTTGTGCGAGAAGTCTGACTCGAGGTTGGTGAACTCGATGCCGTTGCCGGTGAGCATCCAGGTGCCGTCGGGGCCGAAGTACTTCGAACGCTCGCCACGAACCGTGGTGTAGATGTCGGCCATCGAGCAGATGTTTTCCTTGGCCAGCGACCAGCCGTAGCCGTAACCGAGACCGCGCCAGTTGTCGGCGATGATGCGAGGGACGCCGCCCTCGGTGGTCCGAACGGTCACGCCGGGCCTGTTCAGCTCCTTCTTGCGTTCACGCTTGGCCTTCGCCTTGAGGCGCTTGGTCTGCTTCTTGACGCACCTCTTCTTGGCCTTGCCCTTCTTCTTCTTGCACAGCTTCTTCGCCTGTTTGGCAACGCTGGGCTTGGCCGTTGCCGTTCCGGCAGTCGCACCGAAGGCCATCGAGATGGCGATCGCGGCGATCAGCAGTCTGATCAACTTCAAGTTCTCTCCAGTCTGTGTTGAAGAACCCCTGCGGCCCTTCATTTCTCCATTCCCTCTAACCCCGGAAGACGAGCTTCGGAGCGGTTCCAGCATACATCCGGATCCCGTACGCGCGCATTCCCGAAGACCGGGAATGTTCTTTGGTCAAGAGCCGGATCCACAGCTATTGTGCGGAGTGGGCCGTTCGGCCCGGGGAGAAAATCGATAGGGATCGGGGAGAGAAGTGAAGCGATTCAATCTGCTGTTGACGCTGGCGGGCCTTTTCGCGCTGCTGTTCGCAATTCCAGCCACAGCGACCGCCGCGAAGGACCGGTCCTCGGCGGGGCCCAGGCCCGCAGTCAGGACGCAGTTGCGAATCATCAGTCCGGCCCAGGGCAAGGTCACGGACTCCGGCAAGCTTCAGGTCAAGGTCACCGTCAAGCCGGTCCGCAAGTCAGCCAGGAAGCGGCTGAAGAGGAAGCCGGTCATGGTCTTCCTCGGCGGCAGCTCCTCGGTTGCCTGGGCCCCCCGAGCCGGCAAATCACTGATCCGCAAGACGGTCAGGATGCGACCCGGCAAGTCAAGGATCGTCTCGCTGAAGCTCAACCGGACCGGCTTGACCAGGGCAGGTGATTGCGGCGCCCCCACCTTCATCGTTACCGCCACCTACCGCTCGGGCAAGAAGAAGCTGAAAGCCAGAGCCAGCCGCAAGCTCGCGGCCCGGAAATCGCTTTGCGCCGTACCGGCCGGCGTCGACCTGGCCGAGGCCGCGAAATGCGATTTCATCGCCGGACCGGGCAACGCCTGCCTGGCTCCGTTTCCGAACGATTTCTACACCCGCGACGATGTTTCTTCGGCGACCGGCAAGCGGCTCGCTCTCGATCCGGAATCGACTCCAAGGACAGCTGGCGGGGCTGCCACCCCGAACAAGCACATCGCGGTGGAGGCGATCAACCAGTCCGACGGTTTCAGTCCGGGCCCGCTGATTTCGGTCCGCATTCCCGACCTCGACAACCAGGCTGCCTTCGATCAGTCGGGAATCGTCTCCAACCGGCAGATGAGCGCCACCTACTCGCCCGATCAGCCGGTGGTTCTGATCGAAGCCGAAAGCGGCGAGCGACAGTTGATCTGGGCGGAACTGGATTCCACCGTGACCGGGGACCAGTCCCGAAACCTGATCATCCGGCCGGGCAAGAACCTTCGCAACGGCCATCGATACATCGTCGCGATCCGTGATTTGAAGGATGCCTCCGGCAGACCGATCCAGGCGCCGGCCGCGTTCCGGCTATACCGGGACGCCGATCGCACCTCGAACCCGATCGTTGAAAGCCGGCGGAGTCATTTCGAATCGATCTTCAAGCGCCTGGCGCAGGCCGGCGTAGGGCGGGACTCGCTCTACCTGACCTGGGATTTCACCGTCGCCAGCACCGAGAATCTGACTGGCAGGATGCTCTCGATCCGGGACCGGGCCTTCGCCGGGCTCGGTGATCCCGATCTCGATGACGGAGTGGTCCAGGGCTTGGCCCCCAACTTCACGATCAGCAAGGTCACCGACTACACCGGCGTCCACACCGGCAACGGCGAGGACGACATCCGCCTCGTCGAGGGCACCTACACGGTTCCCTGTTACCTCGACGAGATGGGTTGCCCGACCGGCTCGACCTTCGAGCTCGATACGGACCAGAAGCCGATCCGGATCGAGGGCAACACGATGGAGGCCCGATTCGTCTGCAACATCCCGCGGTCCGTGGTGAATGAGGACGGATCCTTCAAGCACAAGGCCAGGCCTTCGCTCTACGGCCACGGTCTCTTCGGCTCGATCGACGAGATGACCAGCAGGAACGTGAGGCAGCTCGGGGTCGAGAACAACGTGATCACCTGCGGCACCGACTGGATTGGCATGGCCAGGGAGGACGTGTTTCCGACCGCCTTCGGCGCCCTCCAGGACCTGAGCAAGTTCCCGGCCCTGCCGGATCGCCTGCAACAGGGTTTCCTCAACTTCCTTTACCTCGGCCGACTTCTGGTTCACCCGAACGGGCTCGCCGCAGATGACGCCTTCAAGTTCGACGGGCAGTCGGCTCTCGACACGGCCGACCTCTTCTACTACGGCAACAGCCAGGGTGGAATCGCCGGTGGCGCCCTGACCGCGGTGTCGGTCGACTTCACCCGGTCGGTGCTGTACGTGCCCGGCATGAACTACTCGACTCTCCTCACCCGCAGCGTCGACTTCGACACCTACAAGGCCATCCTCTACCCCACCTACCCGGTTGAAGTGGAGCGTCCGTCGATCTTTTCCCTGATGCAGATTCTCTGGGACCGGGGCGAGCCGAACGGCTACGCCAACAACATGACCGACAATCCGCTGCCGAACACCCCGACGCATACGGTGATGATCTCGATGGCCTATGGCGACCACGAGGTGGCGAACATCGCAACCGAGGTCGAGGCGAGAACCATCGGCGCCCCGTTGAGAGTCGCCGGCGGCGGCCTGAACGGCGGGGTCGTGAGCGGCGACCGTCACCCGGCCGGTCTGATCGAGCCCTGGTACGGGCATGAAATCCTCGGTGACCTGGCTGGCGAGGCGGCCGACGGCCACGCGTTCTTCGTCTGGGACATCGGCCCGAAGCGGATCGAAGGCGGGAACCTTTACGGCACGGACCCCGCTCCGCTCACGAATCTCCCGCCCAAAACAACGGGCACGGGTGATCCCTTCGATTCCGGTTCCGGAATCAATCCGCATGACACCGTTATCCGCAGCTCGCCTCTGATCCGCAAACAGATCGCCGACTTCCTCAAGACGAACGGCAAGGTGACCGACCCCTGTGGCAACGACCCCTGCTGGGCCGCCGGCTGGCAGGGCATGCCGTGACCCGGACCGGATAAGGCCGCGATAAACCCGTCCCCGGTTTGTATGGTGGGCGTCGTGGCGCCGAAGCATGAAAAGAAGCAGGCCGAGCGGACCCGGGCCCAGATGCCGAAGTGGATGTTCGAGACCCGGACCCACCGCTGGCACGAAGCCGGTCTCGGCGAGGAGATAAGCGATGCACCCCGTGGTCGTACCTGGCCACGGCTGCTGCTTTTCGCCCTGCTGATCGCAGCGGTTCTCTTCGCCTTCAATCACCGCCAGGACATCGCGCCGGGTTACGGGACCGAAGCGCGGATCCTAACCGCGATCCTGCTCTTTGCGCTGGGCTGGGGCTTCGCCTCGGCTCTCGGTCGGACCGTGGTGCCGTTCATCCTGCGGCGAATGGATCCGGCTACCGCCGGCACTCTGGCTTTCGCGATCCGCCTGATCGCGATCCTCCTGGTCGGCCTGATCGCGCTCGGAATCGCCGGGGTCAAACCCCAAACCCTCGCGGTCGGTGGTGCGGCCACCGCGATCGTCCTCGGTCTTGCGGCGCAGCAGACGCTCGGCAACGTCTTCGCCGGTGTGGTGCTGCAGAGCACGCGGCCTTTCCGGGTCGGCGAGCGGGTCCGACTGACCGGCGGACCGATGGCCGGCTCGGTCGAGGGCACGGTCAGCACCCTGGGTCTTTTCTACACGACGATCCTCAAGGGCCAGGACCGGATGATGATTCCGAACAACCTGCTGCTGCTACTCGCGGTCGAACCTCTGAGGGAACCTGACGCGATCGACCTGCGGGCCCGGTTCGACAGTCACCTGAGTCCGGCGACGGTCCAGGACATGCTGCGCCAGGCGATCACGGTGCCGACCCTGCGACCTCCGAGAATCGAGCTCGAGGAGGTCGACCGCGACGAGGTGGTGCTGCGGATCAGCGCCACCCCGGTCAACCCGGCCGATGGTGCCCGGCTCGCCGAACAGGTGGTCTCGGTAACCCGCGGCACCTTCGAATACGAGACGCCGGACCTGGAGAAGACCCGCCAGGACGCGGAGTCGGAAATCGAAAGAGCGCGGGAGGAAGCGGGGCCGGACCAGAAGCCCGACCCCGACGTGCCGCTCGGGCACTCCTGATCCGGCCGCTTAGCGCCTCAGCCTGAGCG